>JAHFDZ010000175.1 GCA_023248745.1 Myxococcales bacterium
GCGCAGCGACGGATAACGCGTCGTTTCGTTGATGAGCGCCATCGCGAGCATGACGGAGTGACACGCGTAGCGCAACGCGAGCGCGAAAGGGATCGACTGGAAAACACCGCGTTTGAACGAAAATTGTGCCGCCAAGACCCGCCCGACGAAACCACGTCGCCACCTCTCGAAGCAAGTTCCAATTGCTCAAGAAACTGAACAATTGACCCGCGCCTGAGCTGGCGGTGCGCTTCACGCGTGCTAGCGCATGATCAATGAAGAGAACGATCCTGCGCGGCCTGCTCACGTTCTACGTTGGAGCGGTCGGAGTACTTCACTTCGTGAAGCCAGAGCCCTTTGTCGCAATCATGCCGAAGATGTTTCCGGCACCTCTTTTTCTTGTCTACCTCAGCGGCTTCTTCGAAATCGCAGGCGCCATCGGCGTGCAAATCCCGAAGACGCGACGCGCCGCCTCAATCGGCCTGATGGCACTTTTGATCGCCGTGTTTCCGGCGAATATCAACATGGCTATCAACCACATCCAGCTGCCCGGACTCGAGCAGCCTGAGTTCATGCTCTGGGTGCGACTCGCGTTTCAGCCGCTGTTCATCTACTGGGCGTGGTGGGCCGGACGCGAGCCTGCGGACCCTGCAGCGCCCAACACAACCGACGCCAACACCTAGAACGTACCGCTCGCGCCATTGGTGCAATTCACACACTCTGGCAGCGATTTGTTAGCGGTCTCGTTACATTTCAACGGGCAGTAGGTGAAGCGCTGAAAGACGTATTCACCACCATTGCCATTGTCGATATTTTCGCAGAGCCAGCTCTTGCCCACGACCGAGAATTCGCCGTAGCCGCCAGTATCGTAAAACTTCTTGACGCATTGGCTGTCGGTCGCAACCCACGAAGGCAAATCGGGAAACTTCGTGACCTGATTTTTCACCGGGTAATCGGCCTCGGTGGAAACCTTCATGACGTTGCAGTCTGTTGGCTGCGGAGACTTTGGGTCGCCAGCACGGATCGCGAAGAAGAGTTTGAAGTGCCCTTCGCAGTCGACCTTGAGCGTGTTCTCTGAGAACGCTTCTTTGGGCGCAGGTGGTGGCAGCTGCGTTGTGCTGAGGTCAGTTGGGCATTGGCCGGTCGAGTTCACGGTCGAGAGTGAATAGAGCGTTTCGGTCGTTCCGCTCGTCACCTTGAAGAAACACGGTGACGTGTTCTTCAACTTCCACTCGCCTTCCGAGAAGCACATGCAAGCGCGCTTGCCTTCGGTCGCTTTCGGATCGGGAAGAACGTAACCGTCGCAAGGGCCCCACTGAAGCGTGACTTCGTTCTTATGTTGGCAAGTGGCGACGCCATCCTTGCAGATGCCCAGGTTGCGATTTTTGCGGAGCCCGGGCCAGCACGCCTGCTTTTCGCCTTCTTTGGTGCACGGGCATCCTTCGCGATTCTTGTCGCTCGGACAGTCGATGGTGCCCGTTGGGATCGGAGGCTGCGTTGCACCGCCATCGGGTCCGCACCATTGCGGCGGCGGATCTTTCGCCCAAAACGCGTCGGCACCAAGGCCGGGTGCGTCTTCGCCTTCTTGCGGCCCGAGTGACGAATCGCTCCTTTGTTGGCCTCCGTCGTCACCGTTCTGCGCGGTCGCGTCGAATGTGTTGCCCGGGTTACCCGAAAGCGAATCACATGCGAACGTCCACACCCCTACCATTGCTGCGATTGCCGCTACTCCCCAAGCTCGCCTCATGCACGCTTCGATAGCAAGAACATCGTTGACGCAGCAACGTGGAAGTAGCGCGGCGGCCGCCTATTTGCGTCTCGCCGCGTTGCACGTCAGACGACAGTCAACTTACTTGATCACATTTAGTCGCTTGTGCCCGCCGTCGCCACCACTTCGATCGATGACTGGCACCTCTTGCGCGGTCGCACCATTGGCCGCTTCAACACGTTCAATCAGGCGCTCCGAGATGCTCATGAACACGGACGCAACATGGCTTGATGGTGCCGCCTGAACGACTGGCGTTCCTTTGTCGGCCCATTCGCGAACACTTGGATCGAGCGGCACTTGCCCAAGGAGCGGCGCCTCGGCAAAGTCGGCGACCGATTGTCCACCGCCTTGACCAAATAGCTCATGCCGAATGCCAGCAGGGTCGACGAAGAAGCTCATGTTCTCGACAACCCCCAGGACGGCAATGTTCACCTTCTTGCACATCGATACGCTTTTGAAGACGTCGTCCGTTGCAACTTGTTGCGGCGTCGTCACGACAAGCGCGCCGGTCACACGTGCACGCTGCGACAACGTGAGCGCCACATCGCCCGTGCCTGGTGGGAGATCGAGAACAAGAAAGTCGAGCGCGCCCCAATGAACATCGCCAAGAAATTGCTGCAGCGCACCCGCAAGCATCGGCCCGCGCCAAATGACGGCCTGCTTGGGATCTTCGAGTAGAAACCCCATCGACATAAGCTTCACGCCAAAGCGCTCGAGTGGTTCAATTCGTTTACCATCGACGGAGAACGGCCGACCCGCGACGCCGAGCATCGTCGGTATCGACGGACCGTAAATGTCGGCGTCGAGCAATCCAACGCGGAAACCCGATCGCGAAAGTGCGAGCGTCAGATTGGTGGCCACCGAGCTCTTGCCGACGCCACCTTTGCCGCTCATCACGAGAATGATGTTGCGAACCTCGGGTAGCGGATCGCCTTCGGCGATTTGTCGCGCCGAAACCTCGCCCTTCCCTTGCACGCTGCCGCCACCGCTCGAAAGATCGTCGCTCATTGCCTGCGAAGTATGATGCAAGTCCGCGCACGTCAAGGCGGCGTTGTGGACACAGCGCGCGCTCGAAGCGAACGGATACGGCTCGCCTTCGACGGCAATTGCCCAAACGTGCGCGCGAATAGCCGTGCAAAACGCGATAGATCGGTGAAACCGTGCTCGAGCGCCGCCTGCGTCACCGTTGCCCCCGCTTCAATCGCGACGCGCGCTTGAGCGAGGCGCTCTTCCTGAACAAATTGGTAAGGACTCTTACCCATCGCTTGACGAAAAATGCGACAAAAGTGAAAGCGACTCATGCCCACTTCGTTCGCGATCGCTTCAAGTGACAACGCTTGGGGCGCATGCGCGCGGATGTACTCGACGGCGCGCTGAACACGCGGATCGCTTCGTTCACTTGGTGGACTCTCTTCGTGACGCGAAACAGCTCTCAGCGTTTCTGCGACGACCAGCGTGGAAAGCGCGTCGGTGACCAAGCTTGCGTTCCCTATGGCATCTTCTTCGAGCCAACGCGAGAGGGTCTTCAGCCGATCGGATCTCACAAGCGTTGCCTCCGACGGCGTGCGCAGATCGAGCTGCGCCGCAACATCGCGCACGAGATCGGATGACAGAAGAATTGAATGCGCCCCAATCGAGCCCCGCATCGTGTTCGCGTGCTCGGCCAACGATGGCACCATCACGATAGCGCCAGGCGTGAGCGTGATGCTCTTTGAGCCGATGCGATAGTCAACTTCGCCACCCGAACACCACGCAAACTCGACGCCATAGTGCGCGCTGCTCTGAAACGCTTCGGGTGGACCCAAAAATGACCACCTTCGAAACCGAAAAGACGCGCTGGGCGACCACTCGAGTTCCATCTTGGCGTTCATCGATACAGCGCATTCCACGAGGCTGCCTGGCGATCAACCCGCGCACGTGAGGCCGAGGCCCAAAACAGACGAGGGTTTCGAAAAAAAAGCGGCACACCTTTCAGCGCGCCGCTCTTTTTCGAAGCGCGGAGAATCGCTTACTTCGTTGGATCGCCGACGCCCACAGAGAGCGTCACGTTGGCAGCAGCCGAAACCGCAATGGGTGCGCCCGCAGCGGCATTTCCGGCAGCCTCGATGATCGTGCCTGCACATGCAACGCCTTTGACACCAAGCTTGTCGGTGTTCTGGGCGAGCGTGCCAATTCCGTTTGCGAGTGCGATCGCCGAGTCGACGAACACCTTACCGCGACCTTGAACGGTGTTGAGAAGCGCTGGCAGATTGCGCTCGAGCGTTGCGAAGAGTGCAGCAACCTTTTCGTTCGATGAATTGCTGGTGATTTTGATCGACGGCGGAGTGCACTCGGCCTTCGCTTGAAGGCTAGCGTTGCAACTTGCGTTGCATTGCGCGTCAACCGTACAGCCCCCTTCGAGCTTGCCACCGGTGCAACGAAGCGGCTCGAACGAGCCGTCGCACGTACCGCTGCACTTCACAGCAACGTCTGCAGTGCCCTTGCACGAAGCGGTGCAGCTGCCGTTGCACTGGCCCTTGCAATCAACGCCGCCTGTGAGCTTGCACGTACCGTTGCACTTGCCGCTACATTTGCCGGCATTGTCGGTGGTGCCTTCGCAGGTACCTTCGCAGCGACCGTTGCAGTCGATCGACGCAGTGGTTGCGCGGCATTCACCCGTGCATTGACCGGTGCACGAACCTTCGCAACTGATGCTGGCACTTGCACTCGCTTTGCATTCGCCCTTGCACGAAATTTCGAGCGTGCCGCCCGTGCACTTGGGTGGATTGACCTTGATGTCGCACTTGCCGTCGACGCTGCACTTGCCTTGACACGAGGCCTGAGCCTTGATGCTTGCGGAGCAGACAGCAGGCGTGATGTTGACTGCGATTGTGGTCGGGAAGACGGCCTTGATCTTCGACGATGCGAGGTTACACGCCGCGGTGACGCGTGCGTTTCCTTGCGCGTTGCCAAGATCGAGCGCCGTCACTTCGTCGGGCTTGCTGAAATCGGTGAGGTCGGTTGCGATTGCGAGACAGGCAGCCTCAACGTCGGCCAGTGCGCCTGTCGCAGCCGCAGACATATCGCCCGCCGCTTGCGCGATGACGCCGTATTGATTCTTGAACGACGCATCGACACCAAAGTCAACCGACGCCAAGTCTTTGCCCGGCACAAACTCTGTGCAGCAGAGCGCCGCGCAGTTGGTCATCATGGGGACCGTTGCGAGCAATGCGATCATCGATCCTTGGAGGTACCGCGTGTAGTTGCGTGACGTCATTGAAAGCTCCCTTTTCCGGTTATGTGCGCGGCACCCTCCCCGCGCTGTGGGTGACGACGAAGTCGTCGTGCTCATCTTACCCGTTCAATCGAGCGGGTTACTCTACATGACAAAGACGCGGCACTAAACTGCCAACGACGATTACGTTTTTGCGGCCTGAACGGCAGCCTTCATCGCTTCAATGGCCGCCATGATGCGCGCTTCAGCGTGCGCGTAGCTGAAGCGAACGTAACCCGGCGCTCCAAATCCGCCTCCGGGCACCGCCGCAACACGGGCCGCCTCGAGCAACCAGAACGCCACGTCTTCGTCGTTCTCAATTTTTCCGCCTGGTCCCTTTTTTGGATAGGAAAGGCCGTAGAGCCCTCGTACATCGGCAAAGGCGTAAAATGCGCCCACCGGCGTGCGACAGCGGATGCCCGGAACCGAATTGAGGCCGGCGACCATCACGTCGCGTCGCTTCTGAAACGTTGCACGCATCGCCGCGAGATCGTCGAGCGGGCCGGTGAGCGCCGCGACGGCCGCTTGCTGCGAGATCGATGCAGGGTTCGTCGTTGACTGCCCTTGCACAAGGTCAAGCGCCTTGATGATGTGCGGCGGCGCAATCGCCCAACCAATGCGCCAGCCCGTCATCGCAAACGACTTCGAGACGCCATCGATCGTGATGATGCGATCCTGCAACTGCGGCGCGATCGCAGCAGCCGATGCGTGCTTGAATCCGTCGTAAACAAGATCTGCGTAAATCTCGTCAACGATGATGAAACAATCATGATTCGCGAGCACATCGAGCAGTGCCTTCATTTCGCCTTCGGCGTAGGCCGCACCCGTCGGATTCGATGGTGTGCACAAAATGATCGCCTTGGTTTTGGGCGTCAGCGCATTTTGCAACTGCGCAGGTGACATTTTCCAGCCGCTCTCTTCGGTGGTCTCGACGATGACCGGCGTCGCACCAACGATGCGCACCTGCTCCGGATAGCTGACCCAATACGGCGCGGGAATGATCACCTCATCGCCTGGCTCATAGAGCGCGACAGCAAGGTTGAAGAGCACGTGCTTGGCGCCGACTCCAACGCAAATATTTTCGGGCTTGCACGAAAAGCCGCGCCTCTTCTCGGTCGCCTCAACGATCGCCTTCTTGAGCGCCGGAACGCCAGTCACCGCCGTATACTTTGACACGCCAGAGTCGATCGCTTTTTTTGCGAATTCGAGCACGTGCTGAGGCGGTTCGAAGTCGGGTTCACCGACGCCAAAGGCAAACACGTCGACGCCTTGGGCGCGCAGCTCTTGTGCCTTTGCGTTCATTGCGAGCGTGATGCTTGGCGCCACAACACTCAGACGTAGTGCAAGCTTGTTCGGCACGGCGAACTCCTTTCGAGCAAACCGTTATATCGCGGTCGTGAGCGAAGCGGCGCGAAAGGTGTTCACCGAGCAAAGGCCAATCAGGCTGCGGAAGAGAGGGCTTGTCGCCAAAGCTGCGATTGCAGCTCGGCGACAAGGGTAAGGGCACAAGAAGAAGAAGGTAAGCCAAGCTCACGCTGCATTGTTTCACTCACGTCGGCAGCTGCTGACGTGTGCAATTCGTTCACTGCGTTGACCATTGCCCGCTCTACACGCACGCGTGCGTCGGGCGTGAGCAACGCAAGCGACCACTCGTGGACACGCCATGCGAGCTCGGCGTGCGAAAGCTCGTCGCGCGCAATGCCATCCATGATGCGCGCGAGTCTTGGCGACGCGACATGCGTTGCTTGCCAAGCCGCAACGAGCGCGCCATAGGTTTCGCGCACGCAGCCCTCCACCGCGTTCTCGATCGCAATGGCTTCAAGATCACGCCCCTCCGCTGGGGCAATCGCGAGCGGTGGAACATCGCATCCCGCTTCACGTGCCAACGCGCTCATCAGCCGTGCGTGTCGCATTTCATCGCGACGCGCACGCTTCGAGAGCGCAAGCAGTTCCTTCGGAGCACCGTGCGCGGCGAGGTCATCGTGCAAGATCGCGAACGCATCGACCGAGGCTGCTTCAAGCATCGCAACCGATCGGAACCACAGGCCGACCGATGAATGGTCAAGATACGGAACGAACCCTTCAGGCCTGCGACCGATCGCACAGAACGTGCAATTGAGGGACAAACTCAATTTGTCGTACGAGCAATAGAAAGCCGAACTGTCTTCACAAAGAACCGCGCATTCGGCCTTCGTCGGAAGCTCGGGTGGCGGCGTGGTGCATCCGGTGAGCCCGTAAGTCTTCGCGCATTCGTTGGATGAAATCACCGACTTCATGCAACCTTCGCCGATCTTGCCGCCATCAGGCTTCGCGTCGGGTGGCGCATCTGCGGTGGCATCGGATACCGAACCATCGTCGGGGCCGACGTCGAGCGGCGTTTTCGTGTCCTTCGAAGCGTCCGCCGCATCATTGACAGAAGCATCCCCCACGGAAGCGTCCCCGCCGAGGGCCGCATCGCCGACAGCAGCATCGTTACTCACCACCGTGCCTGAACACGCCGCGGCCAAAGCCGACGCAATCACCGTCGAAAGCTTTCGATGCATAGAACCCTCCCTGGAAAGGTCTATGTACGTTCGAAGCTCAGCCGATCACAAAAAAATGACGCGCTTGGCCAATTGCGCGAATCAACGCTTTTTCAAGGGTGACCGAAGGGCTAAGTCGTTGACTTGGCTTCGGCCGGCTTGCTGCTCGCGTCGTCGGCTTTCTTGTCGACTTCGTCGGACTCGCGGAGTCCCTGTTTGAAGTTCTTGATGCCTTGACCAAGCCCTTTACCGATGTCGGCAATGCGGCCAGCGCCGAACAGCAACAATGCGGCCAGCGCGATGAGCAAGATTTCGAGTGGACCTATGTTACCCATCGCGTTGCCTCCAGCCCTCTACTTATAGCGCGTCGCAGAACCTCGGGCAATTCGAACGACACGAAGCAATCACTTCGTCACAACCGCACACGTCGGCGCGACGGAGAGGCATGGTTGCGACGAAACGCTCAGGCACTCATTTCTTATCGTTGGTCTTTGTAGCAGCCCTTCTTGTGGGGTGCGGCAAACGCAAGCAAGAGGTCGCACTTCAGGTGAGTCTGCCCGAACGTCCACGCGCCGCGGAAGTCCCTCAGGCACGGCCTGCTACCCATGAGCCCGTGATGCGCTCAACCCGAGGCGCTTTCGGACTCGCACACGCGCCGTACTTCCCAAACGGGGCGATGCCGGTCTACGCGCTCATGCATGGGCTCGGCGATACGCCCGAAGGCGAATGCCCATGGTTCGAGACCGCAACGCGAGCGCGGGGGTATCTCCTGTGCCCAAAGGGCAATGTGGCGTACAGCGGCGGGTTCGCTTGGAACCACAACAAGGAGCAGGTGCGCGAGCGGTTCGACGGAGCCTGGCTTGCGACAGGCAACCTTCTTGACCATCAAGTGAGCACCCCTCGCCGAACCCAAAATACGCTCATCGGGTTTTCGAATGGCGCATCGGCCGCCGCAGAGGCGGCCATCGCTCAACCAGGAGAATGGCAACACCTCATCCTGCTTGCGATGAAGGTTTCACTCGATGTCAACAAATTGAAGAAGGCGGGTGTCGAGCGCATCGTATTCGCCGCAGGCGAGCACGACATGAGTGCCCACAGCATGCAATTGGAGGCGAAACGACTGAACACCGCTGGATTGCCCACGCTGTACCTCAGCCTCGGCAAAGTCGGTCATACGTTCCCGCGCGATTTACCAACCCGCCTCGAAACCGCGCTCGGGTGGCTCGAAAGCCCATAAAATGCGGTCTGTTTGCGCATCGTGCAAATTGCCGTTTTCAGGCGCGCGCTTTCTTCGTCACACTTTCGTTGTCGACTTCGACGATGATGATCGATGGGACTTAACGCGATGAGCAGTTTCGGACGCAACGATCTTTCGGACCCCAGTCTTCGTGTCGCGGTGACGCGCCTTTTGAGGCGGAAGTTGCCAGCACAAGAAGTCGACGACGCCGTTCAGACCGTTTTGACCGAAGCCCTCGCCGCGCCTGAAATTCCTGATACCCGTGAAGCTGCAAGTCGATGGTTGCTGGGCATCGCAAGGCACAAAGCGGTCGACTTTTTTCGCAAGCGACGCGAGTTGCCCACCGACGAAGTGCCCGCGGCCGCGGTCCAAATGGATCACGAAGAGCGCGATTTCGTTCGATTCATGTTGGCCGAGGTGTCGGGTGATCAATCGCCGTTGGTCGACGTGCTTCTTCGGGAAGCCGATGGCGAAAAGCTCGAGCACTTGGCAGCCGAGGCAGGCATCGCGGCGCCGACGTTGCGCCAGCGCGTGTCGCGTCTTCGACGATTTCTTAGGGAAAAACGGGCACTTGAGCTTGCATTGGTGGCGGCAGCGTTGGTCGCCCTCGCGTTTGCGTTCGCGCGATACCGCGCGGGGAAGCCCAAGTTGCTGCCTGAAATTCTGGCGCCCCAAATCGATTCGCCAATCGCTCGGGCGCGCGAGCTTCGCGACGAGGCTGAGCGCTCTTGCAACAACGCCGCGTGGAAAGAGTGCATCGATCAGCTGGATGAAGCGAAGAAACTCGATGGAGCGGGCGAAGACACCGCAAAAACAAAGGCGCTACGTGACAAGGCAACACGCGAACTCAACCCGCCACCCGAAGTCCCCAAGCCGGCGCCAAACGTGGTCGACAGCGCGCAACCCACCAAGGATCTGAGCGGTCCCTCAGCGCAACCGAGCGGCAGACCTCTGCTCCCGAGGCAACCCGATCGCGTGAAGGGACCCGAGGCCGCCGTGAAACCGCCGAGCGACTCAAAGATGGGTCCCTCCTTAGCGTCAGATTCGACCGCAGCGCCAGCGTTAGATTCGACCGCAGCGCCCTCCAAACCTACGAGCAAGCCGCCGGAGGGACGTGGTGCCGGCTCAAATGGAGACAAATCGGACGTGAAGAACCCGCCAACGAAGGGGCGGAAGGCGCCCAAATGACGCTGCCTTAAGTGTCCGTGAACCGCATGTGCACGAGAGCGCGTGTACTCCTTCGATGGTCAACGACCTTTACCAAACGACGGTAAATCCGGGTCCCGGCAAAGCATGGCATTCATCCTGTGCTTGCGGTGAATAATAAGGCGCTGCGGCGCTCCAAACGTGATGGATCACGGACGTTGTCCACGTCGAACGTTGCCGTGATACGCTCGCCCGAGAGGACCGCATGACTACGCCCCTTCGCCAACGCGCCATCGCTGCTTGTACCATCGCCATCTTCGGACTTTCGGCACTTGCGCCCGCGACAGCACAAGCGACCGAGGTTTCGGCCACGGGCAAAGGCATCGCGGGCGGCGCTTTGCTCGGCGGCGAAGTCGTCACCATTACCGAATCGTTGATCGGCGTTCGCGGTGCGGGCTGGTACATTCTTGGCGGCCTTGTGGGCGCAGCCGGCGGCGGCATTGGCGGCTTCTTCCTCGAAAAAAAGAGCGCCACAACGGGCGAACCGCCGACCAACGGGCAAGCGCAGAATTACATGCTCGCGGGCGGTCTCGCGTTGCTCATCCCCGCGATTGTGCTCAGCCTGAACGCCAACCGCTACCAGGCCCAAGAAGGCGCCCGAGAAGACAACGCGCCCGCAGCCGAACCTGGAACGGATGCGCAAAAGTCGGCCAAGCGAAATACAACGCATCAAGTTACAAAACGCACCTCAAAGCGCGAAACCGCCCGACCGCTCGTACCGCCATCGCTGGTCAACGTCGGTCAAGGCAGCATGAAGCTCGGCGTGCCTGTTCCAGCCGTCACGCCCATGTTCTCGGCCGAAGATCAACTGAAGTACGGCATGAAGCAACAGACCGAAGTGAAGGTTCCAGTTGTTGACGTAAGGTTTTGATTGAGTCGGGACGTGCGTTTCGCGTGGAAGTGTCGGACGGCACCACCCATTCATCGCTTTGGCTGATGCCGCGGGTGCGTTTCGCGGGGGTGCGTCGGACGGCACCTCGCTTTAGCTGACTGCCGCGGGTGCGCTTCGCGTGCGTCGGACGGCACCTCGCTTTAGCTGACTGCCGCGGGTGCGCTTCGCGTGCGTCGGACGGCACCTCGCTTTGGCTGATGCCGCGGGTGCGTTTCGAAAGGACGTTCTCGTTCGACGTGCTGCGGGCTTGGACAAACTTGCCGAGGGTTCCTTTCACCAACTCTCGCCTGCGCTAAATACCGACCTCACGGAGCGTGTGCGACAAGCTGCGCATCAAAGGAGATCCTATGTTCTTAAATATGAGTCGTTTGCCTGTTGCCGCACTCGTGACCGTCGTTTCGATGGGGGTGGGCTGCAGTTCGGGTGTTGTTGATCCTTCAAGCGACTCGCTCTCCGAGGAGCTCGGTACTCAAAGTTGCTCCGGAGATTACACCGTCACCGACAACGTCGCTGCGAGCGTTGCTTCCTGCGCGAGTATCAAGGGCTCACTGACGATCAGTGGAGCGGGAGTGAGCTCGCTTTCGGTGTTGCAGTCGTTGAAGAGTGTCTCGGGTACGATGCTCGTGTCGAACACGTCGCTCGTCGGGATCAATCTTCCGAACCTTGCATCGGTTGGAAGTCTCGCGATTGAGAACAACACGCGGCTCACCAATCTCAACGGACTCACCGCGTTTGTTTCTGCGAACGACCTTATGATCTCAAGCAATAAGAAGTTGACCACCATCGGGGCGCTGAAGAACATCACTTCGGTAAGCGGCAACCTCGAAGTTTCCTACAACAAGAATCTCGCCACCCTGACGGGCCTCGACGGCATCAAGTCAGTGGGTGGGAATCTTTATGTCTTTGGGGCGTTTTCTGAAGCGCCGAGCGATCTATCGGGTCTTCGCAACCTGACCTCCGTTGGGAAAGATCTCGAAATCGCCGATACGGCGGCAACGTCGTTGAGTGGACTCGCGAGCTTGATCACGGTTGGTGGATGGCTCGACGTTTACCATAACCCAAAGCTCGCGAAGTGCGCCGTGCCGACCCTGAAGTCCGTGCACTCTCTGCTCATTTGGGAGAACGTGATCCTTCCGACTCAGCTGGCACAAAAGCTAGCGAAGCAGGTGGGCCAGCCAACCGCCAGCATTTGGGGAAACCTCCCGTAGTGCGATCATTTTGCGCCAAGGTCCCGAACGCTTCAGTCGCGACAGTTCAAGCCTGGAGTACCCAGCGGCCTCGCGACACACAGCCAAGGCATAAAGGGCGAGAGCAGAGCGCCGTCTGAACGTTCTGCGACCGATTTGCAATCGATCGCGATCTGAGCGCTTCCTCGCGTGCACGTCCTTCTTTCAGTGTCGACCGAGAAGGTCTCCGACGAGTGTCCGGTTCTCGCAAAATACCTTGGAGCCTTCGGCACTCCGTAGGTCTTGCTGGTGTCGAATGAGCTCCACACACGATAGAGGACGATGCGCGCTCCTTCTTGCACAACCACTCGCACCTCACCGCTCTCTTCTCGTTCGTCGAGTACCCGCCCCTTGCGCGAGACCGCATCACGCGCGTGCGCTCGTGGATCGCAACCGATGAGGGATACCGCAACAACCAACAGAAGAACGCGTCCTGGCATTGTTTGCATACGGCTTAGGTCCCGACCACTCAGCTTTCAAGGGCGCAAGCAGCTGTAGTGGTCCAAACTGGTACGGGAGCCCATGACCGCACAAACCCGCGAAGCGCAGCGCGCGTCTAAAAGGAAACGCTCGGGGTTACGCGTCAGTGTCGGCGCGCTCGCTTATCGCCTCGCGCTGATGTCACCGAACAACACACTTAGGAGGGAGTTGCGAAAGCGCGTCGCCCTGCAACGTAAGCGTGATGACGCAAGTCTTTTTATCGCCCGACTCTTCTAAAGCAACTTGATGGTTCACAATCTTGACGGATGTGACGATCAGGTCGCTGTCGGTTGCGGCCACCAATCGCACCAAGCGTTGGGCAACATCGTATACGTGAATTCTCGATCGCGTTCGCTTGGGCCTTGAGGTCGTCGTAAATGCAACGACCGCCCTCTCGGTCTCGTCGGGGCCCAATGCGCCGTGCGCGACCGCCACAAGCTTAACCGTCACCGTGTCGTGCGGCTGTCCCTTCGTTCCGTAGATGCGGAGCTCCCCCTGACCTTCGTGGAGCGTGGTTCCCAGGATTGTACAGTTACCCCAGTCCATCGAGCGCAAGAGTGAAGCCACCCCTTGCAGGCGGGGACATAGCTGCTCGACGTTGTCGACCTCACCAACTGGCGCGGCCGAAGAAGTTGCCGACACCCCAGAAGCCACAGCGTCGGCCCTAGGAGTGGGCCCAAATTCCACGCGATGGGCAGCTGGCTTTACGCAAGAAGCGGTCAAAGCGATCGTCAAGAATGTGAAACAAGCCCTGCGCGTCATGGCCTCAACTCCTCGATAATACCGCAACATCCCACACCGTTGACCGTTCAGTAAGTAAGCGTGGGCGCGATCGCGTCACTGATGAACGTTTCGCTTCCCTAACGTCTCGCTTCTGTTGATACCCTTTGCTTTGCAGTTGTCGAAGTTGACCTCGTTCAACGGAGCCGCAGCTTCTATGCA
>JAHFDZ010000406.1 GCA_023248745.1 Myxococcales bacterium
TCGGTTGGTAGCCTCGGCATTGGATACACCGACGCTCGCGGCGACGGTCCGAACGAAATGGGTGACAATCTCCCGATTGTGTATCTCGGAAAGTAACTTCAGTAGTTACTAAAGAGCGTTCCTCTCTCTTGTCGAATCTTCCCCGAGCAGGGGCAACGCCTCACGCCTGAAGAGTGCGCAATGTCAGTCGCTCACGCCCCTTCGTACATCGCCTCAATCTCTTTCGACCACACGTCGTTCACAACCTTGCGCTTCACTTTGAGCGTCGGTGTGAGTTCGCCAGTGTCCATCGAGAACGCGCGCGGCAAGACGGTAAACTTCTTTACCTGTTCGACGCGCGCGAATTCGCGGTTCACTTCGTCGAGACACTTTTGCACTTCGTCGCGGACTGCGGCGCTAAGGTGAAGATTCTTGACGTCTTGGATGTTGTGTTCGGCCGCGAATTTGGCAGTGGCGTCTGGGTCGAGTGTGACGAGCGCCGAAAGAAATTTGCGGCGGTCGCCAATGACAACGGCCTCGCCAATGAGTGGATGGTTTTTGAGAGCGGCTTCAATGTTTTTCGGCGCGATATTTTTGCCGCCCGCAGTGATGATGATCTCTTTCTTGCGACCTGTGATCGTGAGAAAGCCATCCTTGTCGAATGCGCCGAGATCGCCTGAGTGGAGCCACCCGTCGATGAGCGTCTCGGCGGTTGCTTCGGGTTCTTTGTAGTAGCCAAGAAAGACGTTTTTGCCCTTCACGCAAATTTCGCCATCTTCGGCAATCTTGACTTGAACACCAGGGATGGCCTGACCGACGGTGCCAAATCGAACTTTGCCACGCATGTTGAAAGTGGTCGGGCCGGTGTCCTCGGACTGACCGTAAACTTCGTTGACGACAATGTCGAGCGTCGCCATAAATTCAAGGACTTCTTTGGCGACAGGTGCCGCGCCGCTGACGCTCATTCGCGCGGCATCGAGGCCGAGCGCCGCTTTCACTTTTGAGAAGACGAGCTTGTTCGCAACTTTGTATTTCAATGAGAGCACGGGCGGCATTGCCTCGCCTCGTGCGTAATATGCGCTCGCCTCGGTGCCGACGCCGCGTGCCCATTCAACCAACTTGGCCTTTGCGCCTTTGGCTTCGGAGAGCTTGCCGGAGAGACCCGTGTGGAACTTCTCCCAGATGCGCGGCACACCGAAAATCAGCGTCGGTCGAACGTCTTTTAGATTCTCCGGGAGTTTGTCGAGCGACTCAGCGAAGTAGAGGCGAATCCCCGCCGTGACGTGGCCATGGATCGAGAACATCTGCTCCGCAATATGGGACAGCGGAAGGTACGAAATGGCGCGATCAACGCTCGAGATCCCCGTCATTTTCAGCGCGGCCTCTGCAGTCCACGCGATGTTCTCGTGACTCAGCATGACGCCCTTGGGTGGACCGGTCGTGCCGGAGGTGTAGATGAGCGTCGCGAGCCCTTGGGGCGGTAGCGCGTGCATCCGTTCGAGGACGCGCTGATCCGGAAGGTCGTCTCCTTTGGCGAGAAACTCGGCCCAGGTCAGGCACATTGGATCGTCGATCTTCGTGCCCTCCATGAAGACCACGTGCTTGAGAAGCGGAAGGTTGTCGCGCTCTTGCTTCACCTTTTCCCACTGCGCTGCATTCTCGACGAGCACAATTGGCGATTCAGCGTGGTGAATGATGTAGCGAACTTCTGATGGCGAGCACGTCGTGTAGATGCCCGCGGGAGCTCCGCCGGCCGTCATCGCGGCCATATCCATTACGATCCACTCCGGTCGATTGAACCCGAGAATTGACACGGTGAATCCAGGTTCGCATCCCAATGCGATAAGCGACTTCGAGGCGCGCATCACCAGTCGCGCATATTCGCTCCAGCTGGTCGGAACATAATTGCCGAGCTTCTTCGCGTAGTAGGCGGGCGCGGCGGGTTGCTGTTTCGCTTGATCAAAGAGGCGGGCAGGAATGGTTGGGGCGAGCATGGTGGGCGGATGCTAGCGGACGCACGCGCGTGGATGAATGCAAAACCAACAAAAACGTGAATAGGGTGTGACCCTTGAGGTCAGGATGCCGTTTGGATTTCCCTCGCACCAGGTCTGCTCGCACCGCTGTGGCGCATCTGGCCGGATCGTTTCAGCGTGCTCGCGCTGTGGGTCGGCGCCATCGTGCCGGACATTATTGATGGCGTGGCCAGTGCGGCCATGCGCGGGCACCTCGGTCAGTGGGCCGGACGTTCGCTTGTTGGCCTCTTCGCCTTTTGCGTTCCGGTAGGAGTGCCCCTTACTTTCCTGCTTCGCGCCATGATTGAAGCGCCCACGTCGCGCAATGGAGAAACGCGCTTCATGCGTCTCGTGGGGTGGCTGCGAGCCGTTGATGTCCCCCGATCGGACCGGCACTGTGTCGTGTTTGAGGGGGCATCCGTCTGGGTGGGCGCACTCTCGCACATCGTGTCTGACTTGCTTTCGCACGAGAGCTCGAAACTCTTGTGGCCTTGGTCGGCGGACCCGGCGTGGTTTGGCCAGTGGTGGCACGCGGCGTGGCTTCGAATCTCGCTGCCCGGTTATCCCGCGTATTCGATAGGTCCGCACTTTGTCGGGTGGATCATCTTGAGCGCGGTCGGGGCGGTAATGTTCGTGAAGTACCCTCCACGTATAGTTAATAGCCTTGACAAATGAGGCGCGCGA
The DNA here is from genome assembly GCA_023248745.1 of Myxococcales bacterium. GTDB lineage: Bacteria > Myxococcota_A > Polyangia > Polyangiales > Polyangiaceae > JAHFDX01. Next base: position 2,676 of record JAHFDZ010000406.1, read on the forward strand.
TGGCGGCTCTAACCTTGCGCGTCGAGGGTTGTGGTGTCGGACATAACGGGCTCGGTTCAGCCCACCGGTTTCGTGTCACGAATGAACCCAATCATGATGTCCGCAATCTCTTCACCTTTGTCTTCCTGGAGATAGTGACCTGCCTTCTGGATGATGACGTGCGGCTGGCCCTTGGCGCCCGGGATTCTCTTCTGGAATACGCGTTCGAGTCCACGTGTGAGCGGGTCAGAGTCGCTGAACGTTGTTAGAAACGGCTTGTTCCATTTGCGAAGCACCCGCTCCCAAGCGTCATGATTTTCGGCGAGGTTGGAGGTAACAAGAAGCGGAAACGCGCGGGCCGCCGCTTTGTAGCTCTCGTCAGGGAAGGGGGCGTCATAGGCGGCAAGCACTTCTGGCGTGAGAGCCGATGTGGTCGCACTGTCAATGAACTTTCCTATTGGGAAGTCGTGACATACTTGTGAGAACGCGACCCAGTTTAGGAACGCTCGTGAAGGTCGAGGCTCGGATATGACGGCTTCGATATTGAGTTCGCCGCCGATGTACTTTCTGGCGGCAACAGCAAAGCGAAAGAGAGGATAGGCGATTTGCGCGAAGGGCGAGGGCGCCTCTGGAAGGGCGGTGTTGCCAGCGATGATGCGAGCAAAGCGTTCGGGCATTTCGGCGACGCTTCGCAACCCGAGCAGGCCGCCCCAATCCTGACAAAACAAGGTGATGTCACGAAGATCGAGTTGGCGAATCAAGCCTGAAACGATGCTGACGTGGAGCTTGTAGCTGTAAGCGCTGCGGTCGCTCAACTTGTCGGACTTTCCGAAACCGAGCAGGTCGGGTGCGATCACGCGATAGCCCGCGGCTGCGAGCACGGGAATCATCTTCCGATAGAGATACGACCACGAAGGCTCGCCGTGCAGAAGCAGAACGACCGGGCCATTGGCGGGACCCTCGGCGACGTAATGGATGCGCAGGTCGTCGACGAATGCATAGTGAGGTGCAAACGGATAGTCAGGAAGGTTGACAAATCGTTCTTCGGGCGTTCTGAGGATCATATGGCTCGCAATTCTTGCGCTGTCGCAGAAGCCAAAAAAAGTAAACGCTCGATGCCTCACCTTGAGGCGTCGAGCGTTGGTCTATGGGGTTGGTTACCTCAGGAGGCAATATACGAGCGAAGATTGCGCGAAGACGAAACTTGGCGCAGCTTTTTCAGTGCCTTCGCTTCGATCTGGCGAATGCGTTCGCGCGTCAGACGGAACACCGTGCCGACCTCTTCGAGCGTGTGATCACGTTTTTCGTCGATGCCGTAGCGCAGACGAAGAACGCGCTCTTCACGTGCGGA
>JAHFDZ010000176.1 GCA_023248745.1 Myxococcales bacterium
GTTCTCTCGCCGCAGGTCAACGATGAATGCAACGCTCGGTTTGGTGAGCGCGATGGTTGAGAAGTTCTGCTCCGGTCCTACTCCCAGATACACGCCACCCGGATGAGTTCGAGCGGTGAGTGCATCCGCCACGTGGAGGTAAGTCGTTTCGTTTGACACAAGGTTGTCCGAAAAGAACGCACCCGAAGGTTCGGACAGGCGATCGATCAACGCCGCAAAGGACTCTGGGCTTGCCTCCTTTCTTATCGGCGGCGCTTCGGCATCGAGCGACGACACACTCGTTGCGACATTTGTCGATGCTCCGCCTTCGGCCTCGTGCGTCGAGCGACTGCACGCGTTCAGCGAAAGAACGAGCAAGACAAAGCGAAGGCAACACACTTTCGGTAGGAACGCCAAGCGAGCAAGACGCATTCGTGAAAAAGCCACTACTTTCGCTTGAATGTGACGAGTAGGAAAGTAGCAGCAGCGAACCCCGCAGCCTCAAAGATGAGCGCGACAAACGCCGCTCGGTTCGGAATGCCGTCGACGGCCAAGCTGTAGAGTCGACCGAAAACGAAGCCTCCGAGCGTCAAGGAAGCGAACAATAAGGCAACTTGACGAAGTTGTTGCCATCGTGCGCCCATCGTAAAGAGCACCGACGCAGCGAAGAACAACCCGCCATAGGCGGCACGTATTTCAGCAAATCCCGCAGCGTCGTCAATGCGGACGCCGCAGGCTGCAAACATCGTCAAAGGCGCTAACCACCCAAGGCCCGCCATGAAAGCAAAAGGCAAGACAAGGAGCGCGAGGAAGGCGCGAGACGCGTGACCATGGATCTCTGAACTTTTCATGGAATACCCAAAACGCCCGCACGGTGCGTTCGCCAATCAAGTTATGGCGAACAACATCGCGTGGCGCGCTTGGAATGATGCACCAAGATTCATACCCGCAGCAAATTCGGGTGCTTCGTTAGCAGCAGATCGAGCACAGCGTTCGACAGCTTCTCTTGCATTGAGTTTGCGCGAAGACGCTGCTGCAAGTGATCGAAGTCAACGTGATCAAGCTCCTGGTCTTGATTGTAACAAGAGAAGATCAAGCGCTCCTTACCCGTTACCGGATCGCGATGCTTCTGAAGGCACTGCGCGCACACTTCTTTCATCATGCACTGCATCGGTGAATTGATGCTCCCGATCGCAAGGTGGTGCTTGTTGAGCATTGGCTCGAGGACACCGTGTCTCGCTTCGCGAACACCGTTCATCATGCGGTCTGAGCCGATCGCGATGATCCGATCCGTTTCATTCGACCGGAAAACTGGCTTCCCAAATTCACCACGCGCCCACGCGACCATTGCTTGAACGATGTTGCCGCGGAAGTGACGATCTTGGCTTCGCCGCGGTTCGATAGTGGCTCCGCTGTCGGTGCACCAAATCACCTGATCGGCGTATGCCTCGATGTCGCCTTGCTTGAAGAGATCTTCGCCCTTTTTGTAACCTGCGAAGTACACAATATCGCTGCCGAGGGCCTTGAACGCGCGTGCGATCGAGAAGAGAACCGCATTGCCGAGGCCACCGCCGCAAAGAATCACTTTCTCCTTTGTGGCGACTTCTGTCGGCGTCCCGGTTGGTCCCATCAGAATGCACTTTTCGCCGGGTTTTAGCGCAGCGCACAGCCGTGAGCTCGAGCCCATTTCGAGCACGATTGTCCCCATAAGACCGCGTTCGTCGTCGATCCATGCTCCCGTAAGTGCGAGCCCTTCGACTGCGAGACGAACGCCATCGATCACGCTCGCCTCGGCCTCGAAGTTTTGCAGCCGATAGAACTGCCCCGGCTTGAATTTGCGCGCTGCGAGTGGCGCGTGAACGACAACCTCTACGATGGATGGCGTCAATCGATTGACTTCGTAAATCGTTGCGACGAGCTCTTGATCAAGGCGTGCAAAGTGGGCACTGAGCGAGCGATCACGTTCCGGCTGCGAAGAAGTGTCGAGGTGTCGTGAGTCTGCAAATAGCTCCTCAACAAAGGGGTAGCCGTCCTTTGCGCTCGCCATCGCGCGGACAACGCTACCTGCGTACACCGGATGGTTGTCGCCGTAGAAACTGACGGTCCGACCCTCTTGTGCGTAACTCGTGAAAAAGCCACGTCCGCGTTCAGCTCTCGATAGAGTTAAGTTACCTGACGTATCAATTTTCGCTGTGTGTGCCTGAAAATACTGGTGCTTCGCGTCTAGCTCGAACGTGCCTGAATGCTCTCTTTCGTACGTTACATTTGGGCTAGTCCCCGCGGCAACACACACAGTCTTGGCGGGCAGATCGACGAGCGTGCCGTCTTTGCGGGCAAATCGCATCCCGACGACTTCTTTGCGTTCGCCGAGAAGCGCTTCAGTCGGCGAAAGGTTCTCGAGATAACGAACGCCCTCTTCGAGGCTCTTCTCAACCTCTTCGTGATTCAGTCGATATGCCGGCGATTCTGCGACACTGCGCCTGTAAACGAGCGAGACGCCTCCCCACTTATTGAGCAGATCTTGCACGCGAGGCGCTCGTCCCTCTGTGCGCGCACGCCACTTTTCGTTCTCAAGTTCACCTGCGTGCTTCAAGTGCTCTTCAAGGGTTGCCCATTCTTCGTCGTCGAACATGGCACGAACGTCAGCCTCACCTCGCTGGGCCGTAAGAAGCCGAACACGCTCCGCTTCCTTCTCGATTTGGACGAGATAGTACGCGAGCAATTCGGTCGCAGTATCGATTGCTGTGAGGCCGCCGCCGATGACGATCGCTGGTAAACTTACTTGAAGATTCGCGAGCGAGCTCTTCTTGTATGCGCCCGTGAGTTGCAGTGCCATCAAGAAGTCGGATGCTTTGCGAATGCCACGCGCCAAGTTGTTCTTGATGTCGATGATCGTCGGCCTACCCGCCCCCGCCGCAAGCGCGATGTGATCGAAGCCTAGCTGCCAAGCATCGTCGACGGTGATCGTGCCACCAAAGCGAACGCCACCATAAATACGAAGGAGGCGCTCTCTTGCGAGCGTGACGTAAAGGACGGTGAGAAAGTTTTTGTCCCACCGAACCGTGATGCCGTATTCGCTCACGCCACCGAAGCCGAGCAGGATGCGCTCGTCGAGCTCTTCGTACATCTTCTGAAAGTCGAAAACGGGTGAAGGCGCCCTACCCGGCGCGCCAACGAGTTCTTCAGGCAGCGGCTCGATCTTGAGCGCGTCGATCGCTGTAACGCCAAATCCTTCGCTCGCAAGATGATGCGCGAGTGTGTACCCGGCTGGCCCCAACCCAACGACGAGAACGTTCTTTCCACGATAGGGCTTTTGGTAAGGCCGCTTGACATTCAAGGGATTGAACCGCGTCAAAAAACCGTAAATCTCCAGCCCCCAAGGCAACGCTAAAGTCTCGCTGAGGATGCGCGTCTCGATCTGCGGGATGTTAACTGGCTCTTGCTTCTGAAAGACGCATGCCTTCATGCAGTCGTTGCAAATGCGATGACCCGTGCCCGCGCACATCGCGTTGTCGATCGTGATGAGTGCCATCGCGGCGAGCAGCTCACCCTGCTGGCGCATCAAGTGCATCTCGCTGATCTTCTCTTCGAGCGGGCAGCCTTCAAGCAGGACGCCGAGAGGGTTTTTCTTGACCTCTTTGGTCTTGTTATCGCGCAGGCCCTTCGAACACGAATCTTTGTCGCGATCGTGGCACAGCAAACAGTAATCAATTTGCTCCTCGACTTCGCGCGCGCTTCCTCGTCGATCCGTTAGCTGGAAACTATCGCGCTCACGCCTTCCGTGATCACCGCCGACGAATAGCTCAGGCAGTTGAGCATCAGGTCGTTTGACTTCAACGAGCTGCGCGAAGTCCAAGTTGCGTGGAGACCGCATCGAGGGCCAGCTGCGAATTGTGTCATGGGGGTTTGCCCTGCGAGTGGCCAGGTGCGCTTCGATTGCGCCGAGCAACCACGCCGCAAACGTCCCGCGTGCCTCATCGGTTGGTTCTGTGCTGTGGGGATACGTGACGCCTGCGGTAGATACGACCGCGCTCACTTGCTCGCGTGCATCGTCAAGTCGCTTACGCAATGCGTCTGTCCAGCTCGCGCCTCCCGCTTTTGCGGCCTTGCGAGCCGTTTCGTCGCATTCGACAAGAAACTTGACGGATTGTGCGACAGCCAATTCTTCGTCGATTCCAAAGAGGGCTTCATTCGTACTCGTTGCGCGTATCGCGGCCGTCGCAACCGAGGTTGCTGCAAGCGCACCGTGCGTCCAATTCTTGCCAGCGTCAGCCTTGAAGAGCCGCTTCTTGACGAAGTCACGCTTAAATCGCCAAACAGGATCCGCGTCTCGCACCTCTGCGCGAAAGCTCTCCGCTTCGGCCTCAACATTGAAAACGCGCGCGATGAACGCACCAACGTAGGGTGCCGCTGCAAGCAACGCATTGCTCACTTCGAGCGGGCCTACTCCGTCGCCTTGCACGGCGCGATAAGCATCAAATTTTTCGTACGCGTCCGGCGCCTGCACCTTGAACCAGGCGTCAAAAGCCGCATGCAGCGCAGCCAGTCGCTCAGGCACGTAGAGGTCTTCGTACGAAAAACCAGGCACCCCAAGCACCAGCGTCGATGCGTTGCTCATCACTCTTTCAATCCTTCGCGCAGCAGCAAATCGTCAAATGTAAATCGTGGTGTTACTTATGTTCCGCGGGCACGAAGGCCGTTTCTGGAAGAGCGCCTTCCTCGAAGCCGAAATAGATGGCGACCTGCTTCAACATGAACTCCTGTCCCTGCCGCGAGGCGGTGTCGACACGGTAGGTGTTGATGTACTTCACCGAGTCCTTCAACCACTGGCCCCATGCCTCTTTCGAGATCTCGTTGAAGACGCGCTGTCCAAGCTCGTTCTTGAACGGTGGGCGTGAAAGGCCAGGCAGCTCTTTTTGCAGCTTTTTGCAAAAGACCAAACGTTCGTCGCTCATAGCGAGAGTCATAGTCACGGGGCCGCGCGAAGGCCAGCTTCGGAAACGCGTCCATGCGCGATGGGTAGAGCCTGCGACGCGAGCAACGCTTGACAGACTTGCCGACTGGCTTACCTTGCCAATATGGTTGCTATCGATCAACTATCGTCCGAAGTTGCAAGTATTCGCGAGGCATCACGCGCGCTCGTTCGTGAGCTCGGATTTCTTTTGCCCTCAAGCGACGCAACGAGTGGCCTTTCGCACGTTGAGTGCCACGCGTTGATCGAGATCGAGCGCCACGGCGAGATCGATCAATCGACGCTATGCACGTTGCTTCGCCTCGACAAGAGTACGGTGAGTCGCGCCGTCAAAGTGTTGGTCGGTCAGCGCCTTGTTCGCCAAGGTTCCAGTGCCACCGACGGACGCTGTCGCAAACTTGCGGTCGCCCCACTAGGTAAGCAAAAGCTCGATAAAGTACACGCAATGGCCACGAATCGCGTCTCTGCTGCCCTCGCATTCGTTCCTCCCGCAGAGCGCGACTCAATCCACCGTGGCCTATCGCTCTACGCGATGGCTCTCCACCGCGCCAAACTTCGTGGAGACACCCATATCCGTTCGCTCAAAGCATCAGACGATCGCGGTATCGAAACGCTCATTCGCACCGTCATGCCCGAGTTTGACGCATCAGGGCCAGGCTTTGCGATTCATGATCCAGAAGTCAGCCAGATGAGCCAATCGTATGCAGGCGGACGTGCGCAATATTTCGTTGTAGAAAACAACAATCGTATTGTTGGCGGCGGAGGGTTTGCACCTCTTGCGGGCGGCCCAGACGACATTTGTGAGCTTCGTAAAATGTACTTTCTTCAAGAAGTACGCGGCTTGGGGTTGGGCGAGGTGCTCCTCGATCAACTGCTCTCACACGCAAAAGAGGCCGGATTTTCGCGCTGCTACCTCGAGACATTAGCCACGATGACGGGTGCGCGGCGCCTTTACGAGAAGAAGGACTTTCATGCTCTCGAGAGACCTCTGGGCAAGACGGGCCACTTCGGCTGCGACCGTTGGTACGCACGCGACCTATGAAACCAGCTGCGGCGCGATGCGCGCCAACAACGTCAAAGCTCGATCTGCGTCCCCAACTCGACGACGCGGTTCGGCGGAATCTTGAAGAACGCATTCGCTTGTCGCGCATTGCGCGAGAGAAAAACGAAGAGCGCTTTTCGCCAGCGCGACATTAGCTTGTTGTCACTTATCAACAATGTCTCGCGACCGAGAAAGAAGCTCGTATCGCTACGGCTCGTATCAAGGCCGTGACGCTCGCGACACACCTCGAGCGCCTCGAGCACGTTGGGAACCTGCATAAAGCCGTAGCTCAACGTCACTTGGTAGAACCCTTGCCCCAGCTCTCGCATCACCTCGACGCGCTGCGCGGACGGCACTTCGGGAACGTGCTGCGTGTGAATCGACAACATGACCACTTGCTCATGCAGCGTTTTGTTGTGCTTGAAGTGATGAAGAAGAACGGGCGGCGCACCGTTGGGATTTGACGTCATGAAAACGGCGGTCCCTTTGACGCGATGGGGCTTCGTGTTCGTGAGGTCGGCCATGAACATATCGAGAGGAAGCGTGTTCGCGAGGATCGCTTGATAGAGCAGCTTGCGGCCCTTTTTCCACGTCGTCATCATCAAGAAGATGGCCGCCGCGATCACAAGAGGAACCCAGCCACCCTCATGAATCTTGGTTGCGTTTGCAAAGAAGAAGGCCAAGTCGATCACAAGAAACAGAAGGGTCAACGAACCCGCAGAGAGCAAACTCCAGTTCCATCGCGTTCGTGCAACCGCGAAGAAGAGCAGCGATGTGATGCTCATCGTGCCGGTTACTGCGATGCCGTAAGCCGCTGCGAGTGACGTTGAATCTCGAAACGCGAGCACAATGACGATGCACGCAACCATCAGCCCCCAATTGACTTCGGGAACGTAAATCTGACCTTCTGCTGTGCCGGAAGTGTGCACAATCGAAACACGTGGACAGTAGCCAAGCTGCACGGCCTGCTGAGTCAACGAGTACGCGCCCGAGATAAGCGCTTGCGATGCGATCACCGCCGCCGAAGTTGCAAGAACGACGAGTGGATACAGCGCCCACGAAGGCGCCATCGAATAGAAGGGGCTCTTTGCAGCTTCTAGGTCACCAGATAAGAGTAAAGCACCTTGACCGAAGTAGTTGAGCAGCAACGCAGGAAACACCATTGCGTACCAAGCCCAACGGATTGGCGTACGGCCGAAGTGACCCATATCTGCGTAGAGAGCCTCGCCTCCGGTGATGCATAGAACAACCGAACCGAGCACAAGAAATGCGTGTCCGCCGTTGTGGATGAAAAAGCGAACTGCATAGATCGGGTTCAGCGCGTGCAGAACGGAAGGATTCTTGACGATCCACGGAACGCCGAGGGCAGCGATCGTGACGAACCACAGAAGCATCGTCGGGCCGAACACCTTTCCAACGCTCGCCGTTCCTTTGCGCTGAAAGATGAAGAGCACCAGAAGAATCAATACCGTGATCGGAATGACAAGTTGCTTTACTGTTTCGCCCGGAGCCGCAACCTCAAGGCCTTCAACCGCGCCCAAAATTGAAACGGGAGGCGTGATCATGCCGTCGCCATAGAGCAACGCGGCGCCGAACAAGCCGAGCGTGACAAGCGCTGCTCGCGTTCTTGACGGCTTTGCGTCCTTGGGGGTGAGCAACGCAAGCAAGGCCAAGATTCCACCTTCACCGCGATTGTCTGCCCGCATGATGAAGGAAAGATATTTGACCACGACGACAAGGGTGAGCGACCAGACGAACAACGAGAGGATGCCAAGAACGTTCTCGCGCGTGGTCTCAACACGATGAACTGAGTTGAAGCACTCTTTCATCGCGTAGAGGGGCGACGTACCGATGTCGCCATAAACTACTCCAAGCGCGGCAAGCGACAGCTTGGCGAGGTCGCGGCGAGACGTCGTGTGGCCATGGCTGCCCGCAGCAGCCGCCTGAGCGTCGATCATGTGTTGTGCCTATCCAACGCTGATGCAGACAAAAAGACAAGCGCGCCAAGGTTTGCTACCTCAGCGCGCCTGCAGCGAATCGATCAAGGATCGATCAGAACTTTGGAATCGTGGGATCGCTTGGGAGCACGAGCATGTGGATAAACTTGGTGTTGAACGTACCACCGGCGTCCGCCGTGCTCACTCCGCCGTCAGCCAGATTGAGATATTGCGGCGCGATTGGCGAACCCACGAACACGCTCGTGTAGTTCTTTCCGGCCTTGTAGTACTCCGCGATGCCATCGCCTGTCTTGATGCCTGTGGTCAGCGCGTAGGTTTGGCCCCAGGTTTGGAAAACGATGACCGGCGAGCCGCCGCTCACAACCGTGCCGCCATCAACGTCGAGCGCTCGCCCGCCAATGCCGTCCGTAGCGAGATTGGGAGCCGTCCCTATCAATGCAGCAGTTGTGGGTGCCAACGCGGCGAACGTAGCGGGATCCGCATAGGTGGTTGCCGTGAGTCCTGCGTCCGTGCCGGCGAACGTCTGCCCAACGAATCTTCCGCCGGCAGGCTTCACTAGCAACTCGTTTACGCCAGAAGAGATGTTCAGAATTTGAAGACCGATCTTGGTCGCGTCTGCAGTGGGTTTGTTGTCGAGCTCGAAGGTCTGTACCTTGAGATTTCCAGGTGCGCCTCCACAGTTGGCACCAATCATTTGGGGCGTTGCACCAGGCGGATCGTACTGACCCGCATAGTCCGCAGGACAGCCCGTTCCGACGAGAAGGATGGTCTTGCCGTACGCGAGCGTTCCCTTTGGAATCGTTGGAAGCTTCCAAAATTTGGCGGCAGGAAGGCCGGCATCGCTCGTGCCGAGGAGCTCGTCGCACGCAAGCGCTTTCGGGTTGCTCTTGACTTGATCTTTGACGCTCACGGCATCGACGAAGTAGGGCGTGATCGCGACACCCGACAGGTCGGTGCCGAGGTCCGGAACTGGGCCCCCGGTACCTGGGAAGAACGCGGGGTACGGAAGGCCAGCAGCCGTCGAAGCGGTGTCGTCGTTTGGAAGTGGTGAGATCGGTGAAACCTTTCCGTCCGACCCATCGTCCTTTTGACCTGTTGCAAAGCAGAAACGGACGGACGGCAAACCGTGTGCGCCGTGAACGGCGAGCACTTTGGCGCGAACCGGGCCCGCGTCGACTGGCGCATCGACTGGCGGCGAATCAACCGGCGCGTCGGCAACGGGCGAGTCAGTCGGAGGTGCAACGACATCTGCACCGCTATCCGGTCGGGGAGCTTCAGGTTCGTCCGAGCACCCTGAGGCGATCGCGCCAGCGGTGAGCATCGCGACGGCGCCTGAAATCAACAGCAATTTCGTTGAGACTTGCATTGTCTTACCTCTTTGAGAAGCGCGCAGCATAATCCAAGAGGATCCACATCCGTCCAGCATTTTCGCTTGCCACTCAAGGCCTAGCCAAAGTGTCGAGACTGACGTATACGTTAGTGTTGTGACGACGATGACCACCACAACGACCGAAGCCGCTCACACGCATTCCACCCCAAGCGAACGCGCGCTCATCACGATAACCGAGCGCGCTGCTGCAAAAGTGAGCGAAATTCGCTCAACCGATGACTCAATCGGCAAGGACGACGGGCTGCGCCTCAAAGTGGTTGGCGGCGGCTGTGCGGGCTTTAGCTACGATCTCTACTTCGAGAAGCCCGAAGACGTGACCGACATGGACGAGCAGTTTGAAAGCCACGGCATCAAACTCTACGTCGACCCGCTGAGCTTCCAGTACCTCGAGAACACCGAGATTGATTACGTGGAAACGCTCCACGCCGAAGGTTTCAAGTTCAACAATCCGAACACCACCGGGTCGTGCGGGTGTGGCAGTTCGGTTTCGTTCTAAGATCAGCCCAGCTCGACCAGAACGTCGCCTTCGTTGACGGCCTGCGTTTCGGAGCAAAGAATCTTGACGACCTTGCCAGCTTCAGGAGCTTCGACCGGCATCTCCATCTTCATCGATTCGAGGATGACGAGCACCTGACCTTCAGCGACGTCCTCGCCTTCTTTCACTTCGATCTTCCAGACGGTGCCAGTGATGTGCGCGGGGACGGAAGTTGCCATGGCGGCGGAGTGTAGATGAAAGCGCCGACCGTTCCCAAGCACGAAGAGACGAAAGTGACCCAAGGGTTGTTCTCTTGTGGGTGTCCGATCTTCACATGGGCACTGTAGGATTTCCGTCCGGTCGGAAAGATTCGCGAACCGGAGTCACGCAAGAATCGTCGGTTGTTGCATCGATCCAAGACATTTTGCGAGACGCACAAGTCCGCGAAGAGGAGGAAAAGCTGGCACTTGTGCGGCTCGCCGAAGCCGAAGCGCAGATGCGCGTCGAACAGGCAAAACGCGAGCAAGAGCGAATCGAGGAGAGAGCGCGCGACGATGAGGAGCAGCGACAGCAACGTGCGTTCGACGAACGAAAGCGACAGGCCGAGCTGGTTGCGATGCATGAAGGGGCGATAGCCAGAGCGAAGACCGAGGCCGAGTCGGAAACGAGGCTTCGCGAAATCTCCAAGCAGCAAGAACACGAACGTCAACTCGCCATTGTCGGCAATGACGCGAGCAAGAAGCGCGCGCGCGGAGTCGCTGCGACCATCAGCGCGGCTGCTCTTCTTGCAGTCGTCGCCGGCGGCGCATTGGTAAAGAAAATTTATGATGACAAATCGCGCATCGAGCGCGACCGGAGCGAGCTCAAGCGGGTTGCCGATGGCGCTGAGGCCGACGCACGACGCTTCCGTAAGGAACGCGATGAGTCCCACGATCCCGAGCGCATCGCTGAGCTCGAGCGTAAACTTTCCGACGCGCGAAAGGCTGGGGAAGAAGCCAGAAGCCAGCTCGAGCATCGCGCAAGCAAGCCAACTTTACAGCCGCTGGGACGCGCACAAACATCACCAGCGTTTGTCCCTCCGACGCGAGTGGCACAACCCCCTTGCAAGAAGGGCGATCCAGTTTGCTCATGAAAAGGAACATTCGGATTTGCGCCCTACCCTCAAAGCCATTACCCTTCGGGCCGAAACGAAGCTGCCAGAAGCTCGTATCCAAGCTCAGCCACGAATGGGGAATACCAGTATGTCGGATCGGCAAGAATCGTCGGTAATGGCCTCGATTCAGGACATTTTGCGCGACGCGCAAGTCCGTGAAGAGGAAGAGAAGCTTGCGGTACAACGCCGCGCTGAAGATGAAGAGCGCGCGCGCCTCGATGGCATTCGCCGCGAGCAAGAGGCCGCCGAAGCGCGGTTGCGTGCAGAGGAAGACGAGCGACAGCGCAAATCTCATGAAGAGCAACGGCGTCAGGCTGAGCTCGTCGCGCTTCAAGAAGCGACGATCACCAAGGCGAAGATGGAAGCCGAGGCACAAGCACGCCTTGCCGAAATCGCCAAGCAGCAAGAACACGAACGAAACCTCGCCATCGTCAAGAACGACGCTGGCAAGAAGCGCATCACCGCCATCGCGGGCGGCATTGGCGTTGTCGCCCTGCTCATCGCGGTTGGCGGCGGCATCATGGTCAAGAAAGCGAACGATGACAAAGTGCGCATCGAACGCGAAGTCACCGAACTTCGTGGCCAAGCCGACAAGGCCGAGGCTGACGCAAAGCGCCTGAGGGCCGAGCGCGACAACACCAAGGATCCAGAGAAAATTGCCGAACTTGAACGCAAGCTCAAGAAGGCCGAAGAGGACGCCAAGGCTGCCGCTGCCAAACTCAGCGACCGCGGTGCAAAGCCAGGCGTTGGCGGTGGCGCACCGGCGGGCGGCGGCGGTGGTGGTGGTGTACCGGCAGGCGGCGGCGGTGGCGGTCCTAAGCCCGGCCCAAAGTGCCCGCCTGGCGACCCGATGTGCGGATGAGTGACTCGCCTATCATCCTCGCGCTCGACGTTTCGTCGTTGCGCGAGGCGGTCGTGCTTTGTGATAAAATTGGCGACGCCGTTGGTATGGCGAAAGTCGGCCTCGAGCTCTTCATCGCAGAAGGGCCAAGCTGCATTGTTGCGATTCGTAACACTGGACGTTCAATTTTTCTCGACCTCAAGTTGCACGACATTCCCGAAACGGTGGATCGCGCAGTAGCGCGTGCCGCAGCCCTTGGAGCGTCGATGCTGACCGTTCACGCCATCGGTGGGAGCGCGATGCTCGAGCGCGCTGTGGCGCGAGCGGCAAAGGAAGCAACCGGTCTTGCAATTGTCGCCGTTACCGTTCTCACGTCCCATACCCAGACGTCTCTCCACGATGTCGGCGTCGACACCTCGCTCGAGAGGCAAGTTGTCCGCCTTGCACAAATCGCGTGGAAGTCTGGCGTGACGCACTTCGTGTGCTCGCCCAACGAGGCGTCGTTGCTGCGCGCTGAATTGGGTCAAGGTGCTTGTCTTATTACTCCGGGCATTCGTCCAAGTGGCGGAGCGCATCACGATCAAGCGCGTGTTCTCACTCCATCTGAAGCCATTCGCGCAGGTGCCAATCGGCTCGTCGTTGGGAGACCCATTCGCGATGCGGTCGATCCGCGTGCCGCCGCCATCGCGATCGCAAACGAAGCAATCGAGGCACAACAAAAATGAGCCGCATGGTCTGTGGGATTCAACCGGTCCGAGAGGCCATCCGCGCTCACGGCGCAAGCGTGGTGCGCATCTGCATCGAGCTGGGCGAATCAGCCGAGCTTGGTCGCCTCGAGAAGTTTGCACGCGACAATGGCATTAGCGTCGAGCGACTTGAGCGACGCGATCTCGATCGTCTTACAAAGGCTGCGCGTCATCAGGGCGTCGTTGCGTATGCGCCGGACCTCAAGTTCGTACCGTTGTCTGAGTTACTCGAAAGCAAACCGACATTCGTCATTTTACTTGACGAACTCGAAGACCCTCAGAATTTCGGTGCAGTGATTCGCTCGGCGGTTGCCCTTGGTGCAGACGCGATCGTTTTTCCAGAGCACCACTCGGCTCCGCTCAGCATGGCCACGTTTCGTGCATCAGCTGGCGCGGTGGAACACGCGCGCATCTGTCGCGTATCGTCGCTGACAAGTGCGATGACCGCGATGCTGCAATCCGGCATCGAACTTTTTGGACTCGATGCGCAGGCGCAGAGTGACCTTCATTCGGTCGACCTGCGAGGTCCTGTGGGGCTCGTTGTGGGTGCAGAGGGTAAGGGTCTGCGCAAGACCGTGAAACAATTGTGCACGAGCGTTGTGAAGTTACCTATGAGCGGTCCTATCGCGTCGCTCAACGCTTCGGTTGCGATTGCGATTGCGCAATATGAAGTACTTCGCCAGCGCGCAACCTCCGCGTAGACTGCGTCTATGAAGCCCACGGTTGCCATCATTGGGTGGCGAGGCATAGTCGGATCGGTCCTGATCGAGCGCATGATCGCAGAGCGTGATTTCGATCATGTTAACGCGACGTTCTTCTCAACTTCGCAAGCCGGCGGAAAGGGGCCCGACATTGGCATCGAAACGGGCCC
>JAHFDZ010000177.1:0-7921 GCA_023248745.1 Myxococcales bacterium
AGTTCGCGCTGTCACTGCGCGGAAGCTCGGCGGGATTTTGGTAAGAAAATTGACTCTATCCCCTTCGGTTTTTGGATCGACGGGGCGCGTCCGTGTGTCGCTCGAAGCCGCCGTTGAGACCGCCGTTGCTGATGTGTCCCTGCGAATGGGCGACGCGCAAGTCAAACTTCGTTTTCGCAATACCGACGGTGCATTCGAAGTGGACGATGATGTCGATGTTGGCGCCGTTCGCAAGTGGTGGCCGCACACACACGGCGAACCATTTCTCTACCCGATTTCAATTTATGTCAAGTATATTGACGGTAGGTGCGTTGAACTCAAGCACGGCGCAGTTGGGTTTCGTACGATCGCGCTCGATCGCGAAGCAGGCGCTTTTGGTTTGCGGGTGAACGACGTGCCCATTTTTTGTCGTGGCGCTGTCTGGACGCCACTCGACGCTTTGTCGCTTCAGTCTTCGCCCGATGCCGTTGCTCATGCCGTCGATCAGGTGAAAAGCCTCGGCGCAAACATGCTGCGGACCACGGGAACGATGCCGTACGAATGCGACGCGTTCTTCGATGTGCTCGATGCGCACGGCGTCATGCTTTGGCATGACTTCGCATTTGCCAACATGGACTACCCCACACACGACGCGGCATTCGCCGCAAGCGTAGTGCGAGAAGCCGAGGAGCGTGCGCTACGCCTTGTGGGTCGACCGAGTCTCGCGGTGCTGTGTGGCGGCAGCGAGATCGAGCAACAAGCGTCCATGATGGGCCTTTCCGCGATGGATTATTTGCAGCCGCTGATCGCCGAGTTGCTTCCGAAGGTGGCGGCCACTTTTTTGCCAGATGTTCCCTTTGTGACGTCGACGCCGACGGGCGGGAGTACGCCCTTCTCGGTAGATTCTGGCGTTACTCATTATTGGGGAGTGGGTGCGTATCGAGGGCCGCTCGATGATGTAAGACGTGCGGGTGTGCGCTTCGCGGCGGAGTGTCTCGCGTTTTCAAATGTACCAAATGACGTTACGATTGAGGGAGTCTTAGAGAATGGCGAAATGCCGGTCGTGCATCCCAAGTGGAAGGCGACGGTGCCACGCGATCTCAGCGTCGGTTGGGACTTTGAGGACATTCGCGAGCACTACATCGAGGAGCTCTTTGGCGAACGAGCGCGCGAGATACGTTTCTCCAATATGGACCGCTACCTCGAACTGTCGAGAGCCACCGTTGCGTATGTGATGTCGCGTACGGCGTGTGCGCTTCGCGATCCACGCGGCGCATGCCGGGGCTCGCTGGTTTGGACACTGCGCGACTTGGTTGACGGTGCAGGCTGGGGAATCATTGATGCGCGGGGACGTCCAAAGTCAGCGTTTTATGGGCTAAAACGCGTTTGGCAACCGATCACGATCGATTTCATTGATGATCGACACAGCGGCGTGCGCATCATCGTTTGGAACGACTCGCGCACGATTCTGTCCGACGTGGTTTCACTTGCGCTCTATCGCGATGGCCGCGATCGCGTAGCAGCGGCCGAATTCGACGTAAGTGTTGCGCCTCAATCGTCCACGGTAATCGGTGTCGAAGAAGTGCTCGGGCGATTTGTGGATCCAAGTTACAGCTTCCGTTTTGGTAACCCGGGTCAAGACCTGTGTGTGGCGACGCTTAAGGGGAGAGAAAAGACGGCATGCTTCCTTCCCCTTGGCGTGAAGCGATCGATGGACCGGGCTCTCGGGCTTGCAGCTGAGGCCGAGCCATGCGCGGACGGCAGTTACAGTGTGAGGCTCACCACGCAAGCGTTCGCTCAATGCGTGAGCATTGCAGTGCGCGGTTTTGTGCCCGATGACGATTTTATCGACATTGCTCCGGGCGGGATCGTGCGCGTGAAATTGCGTCCCGAACACGAAGGCGCGAAACTATCCCCCTTGAGTTTCGTCAAGGCGCTGAACATGGACGCGACCGTTCCGATCCGTGAGGTCGCGCCGTGATCGCGGAACCTATCTACTTTGCAGCTGCCGAATCACCGGAGAGGCCATGCTTCGGTTGGATTCACGAATCACCAAAGGGAGGCGACACCGCCGTCCTTATTTGTGCGCCGTTGGGTTACGAAATGGTGTGCGTGCATCGCGGGATGCGCGTGCTTGCAGAGAGCCTCGCTGTGGCGGGTATCTCAGCCATGCGCTTTGATTACGACGGTGTTGGCGATTCTGCGGGTGATGAGCGTGATGCCAACCGCGTCGGTTCGTGGGTTCTCTCCTTGCGAGCTGCCGAGCGCGTCTTGCGCGAACGTACAGGTGCATCTCGCGTTGTTATTTTCGCGTTTCGAGTCGGCTGCGCGCTTGCTCTCGAGGCGTTGCCGGACATGCCCAACGTTGTGAAGGTTCTATTTGTCGCGCCGCTCTCAGGAGCAACCTTTGTGCGCGAACTTCAAGCGTTTGCGAAGCTTGGTAGCGCGCAAGATGAACTCGAGTGGACAGACGAAGGTGCGCAAGTCGCCGGATACTGGATGTCAAGGGACGCGCTCGACGGTCTTCGTCAGCTTGGCAAGCGCGTGTACACGCCGAGTTCGACGACGGCGCTCGTCGTTCCTCGCGACGATATTCCTAACGACGATCCACGCATGACTGCGCAACTTGGCCGCTACGGCATCGCGACCGAAGTTCGCAGCATTAGCGGCTATCAAGCGCTCATGGCAGACCCGCACAAGAGTGAGGTGTCCGAGGGTCTGCGCGCCGCGGTTGTCGAGTTCTGCAGCGCGGGTGCGAATCGAGACGAGCCAGCGTCGCGCGAGATGACGAAGCCGACAAGCCAAAGCGCTTCGGCAACGATCGGGTCAGACACTCTCGCGATTAAAGAGATCGTTGCGCGTGTGGGTGTCGATCTTCTTGGCGTGCGCACCGTGCTCAAGAGCGGCGTGAAGTCGGGAACGCCGCTCGTGATCATGCTCAACGCGGGAGCCGTTCATCACATCGGTGTCAATCGCTCGCACGTAGTCTTAGCGCGGCAACTTGCGCTTCGGGGCACGAGCTCGATCCGCATCGATCTTGAAGGACTAGGTGATAGTGCGGTCGGTGACGACCCCGTTGCTCCGAGACTTTACTCAACGCGATCGCTTCAATCGCTTGTGACCACGCTAACGGCGTTGCGCGAGGAACGGAAAGTCGTCGTAATCGGTCTCTGTGCGGGCGCGTATTCCGCGTACCACGGGGCGTTGCAGCAGCAAGTGGACGGGGCGATTCTGATCAATCCACAGACGTTCTCGTTCAAAGATGGCGACTCGCTCGACGTTGCGAGCAACCGTTCCGTTTACAAAGAAGCCGCGAGTGTGCGTGGAAGCATGCTTCAACTCAGCTCGTGGAAACGCGTCGTGCAAGGGCAGGTCAACGTCGCGCGCTCGGTTCGTGTGATCGCTCACCAAAGCTTGCTTCGAACGCGAACGCGGAGTTCCCAGTTTCTCACGTCGATCGGACTTATTCAGGCGACCGACGTTGAACGCAAGCTTAGGAAGCTCGCTGAACTGCAAACGAAGACGCTCTTCATCTTTAGCAAATCGGATCCCGGCTTCGACTACTTGGACGAAGTCTTGAGCGGACGCACGCACTCGCTGGTGGAGAAAGGCGTTTTCGAGCTTCGCACCATCGATCGCGCCGATCATACATTCACGCCGCTCGGAACGCAGGCAGAGCTACTCCAGCTGATCGTCGATTGGCTGCAAACCAAGTTCAACGTTTGATGGCATGTCGCGGCGACGCGCGATGCCACGCAGGGGATAGTGAGATAAAAAGCGCGAGCGTGACGCTTGCGATTGGCCAAAGACGCAATCCGTATGAAGCGCGGGAACTTCTTTAGGCGTACGCGTGTCTGCCTAGTTGAAGCGAGTGCTCGTGAAATGAGGCCTTCGGTCACCACCGAAGCCCGTGGCGAGCGCTCTGTCCCCAACCCCATGCGCGAAGGTGAACGCCTTCGAGGAGCTTGCCATGACCGTCGCCTACGCAGCGGTGTTCGCCGCGCCATCCAGTGTTGCTTCCGTAGCTCAGGCGCCTCGCGCGCTTCTTCGCCTCGTTTGGGGCAGTGCGACCTTCGCCGTTCGTGAGGTGCGAGATGGGTGCACATTGCATCAATTGGCGGGCAACTTGATTGACGAAGTTGGGCAAGACATCGAGCTCGTTCGTTTCATCAACGGCGCCGCTCATTCCCTCTCAGAGGCGGGCAGCATGCAGTTGCTCGGATTGGGTCAGAAGCGCGTGATTGCGCTCGCATCCGGATTTGAGGTGGCTATTGAGGGTACGCGCGACGAAGATGCTTTGCTCATCCCTGTCGCGACGGTTGCGTTTGGGCTCTTCGGATCGAGCGTGCTTGGCTCGTTTGCCGTTCACCTGGGGTTTCTTGGCGCGGCCACGTTTGGTGGAAAGATGAATGACACAGACAGTGAAGCGATCGACCGCGAGCAATTGATCCGCGTTCAGCATCTGCTCAATGCCAACGCCGAGCTTGAGCGCGAACAGGAGATCAAGGTCGGCAAAAATTCAAACGAGTCGCCGAGCGGCACAGACGGCACCGCCGCCAAAGGCCCTTCGGGCAAGCTCGGCCTCACGACGGCTCCAGTGCGTGACACTCGCTATGCCGTTGAAGGTCATAAGGACAATCCGAATCCACAACTTCGCGCGCAGGAGCTGAAAGAGGCCGCTGACTTCGGCCTGATAGGCCTCCTCGCTGCGTCTCGCTCTTCCGGTGGACCTGCGGCCGATTGGGCAAGACCCGAAGCCGAAGGACGCGATGATCTTAACGCCGTGGGCAACATGTTTGGTTCAACGATCGGTGACGCGCAAGGTACTGGCGGGCTCGACCTCTCTGGCACCGGTGAAGGTGGAGCCGGACGTGGCGAGGGCATCGGCCTCGGAAACTTTGGCAGCCTTGGCAACCGCCCCGGCAAGGGTGGCACAGGCCCTGGCGGAGTCGGCGATGGTCGTGGCTTTCTCGCCACCGGCCACGTGCCGGGCAAGATCAACATGTGCTGGGGTTGCACACCTTCGGTGAACGGACACATTCCCGCAGAAGTGATTCAACGAACGGTTCGCCAAAACTTCGGAAGGTTCCGTGCATGTTACGAATCGGGCCTTCGCACAAACCCAGGACTAAGAGGTCGCGTATCCACACGTTTCGTGATCGGCCGTGCCGGCTCTGTGACCCTCACCTCCGACGCAGGCTCTGACATCGGCGACGCCAACGTGGTCTCCTGCGTGGTTCGCGCCTTTGGCGCATTGAGCTTCAGCGCCCCCGAAGGTGGCGTGGTCACCGTAACGTACCCCCTCGCATTCTCAGCCGAATCCTGATCCCCCATCACACGCCAACGCTCACCTGATCCTGATCCTGATCCCGATCCGCCCCCGTCACCCGATCCCCTGTTGAGCCTCCCCCCCAAATCAGCTACTCCAGCGCCTCATGCATGCCCTGATCACCGGTGGTGCCGGTTTCATTGGTTCTCACATCGCGGAACGCCTTCTTCGCGAAGGACATCAAGTCAAGGTTCTTGACAACCTATCGACGGGCAAGCGCGAGAATCTCATCCCATGTCCGGGCGCAGAGCTCATCGTTGGCGATGTGCGCGACGCGAATCTCGTGCGCGAAGTTGCAAAGGGTTGCGACGTCATTTTTCACGAAGCTGCTGTCGTGAGCGTGCCGTTTTCGGTCGAGCATCCACAAGAGACGCACGACGTGAACATTCAAGGGACGCTCAACGTGCTTCACGCTGCGCGGGCCGAAAAAACGAAGCGTGTGGTGTTTGCTTGTTCGGCTGCGGTGTACGGCGAAGATCCAGAGTTGCCGAAAAAAGAGACGATGCCGCCGCTTCCCGTCTCGCCTTACGGCGTCGAAAAGATCACAGGCGAATACTACCTCCACGCGTGGTCGCAGCTCTACGGCGTCGAGACCGTTTCACTTCGGTACTTCAACGTGTTTGGGCCGCGGCAGGATCCCAAGTCGGCATACTCGGGCGTAATCAGCATTTTCGTCGATCGCGCATTGTCGGCAAAGCCCATCACCATCTTTGGCGATGGCGAGCAATCGCGTGACTTCGTGTTCGTAGGCAACGTGGTCGATGCGAACATTCGCGCGGCCACAACTCCGGGCGTTAGTGGTCGCGCATACAACGTGGGTTGCGGCACGCGCACGACGCTCAATGAGCTGCTTCAAGTGCTTGCGAGCATCACCAAGCGCGACTTGCAGCCTTCGTACGCAGAAGGACGCGTCGGCGACATTCGTCACTCGCTTGCTGACATTTCGCGTGCGCGCACAGAGCTTGGGTACGAGCCGAAGGTAGGTCTCGAAGAAGGTCTCTTGGCGCTCGTTAATTCGCTGCGCTGACGGCAATGATTTGTGCATCTTGCGGCAAGTGCGGCGTTTCGTCGTGTGCCGTTAGCACGACGATCGTGTTGTGCGTTTCGACGTGAAGCGTCAACGTTTTCGCGATGCGCGACCGAAGATCCCGATCGAGGGCTGCAAATGGTTCGTCAAGAAGCAGGACCTTCGAGCGCCGTGCGATGGCACGCGCCAGCGATACGCGCTGAGCTTCTCCGCCTGAAAGTTCGGCCACGCGCCGCAATCGCAAATGACTCGCTTCGCACGAAGCGAGGGCCGCAGAGACGCGCGCTTCTTGGATCGATTGTTCGATGCCAAAAAGCCCAAATTGCACGTTGGCAGTTACGGATAAGTGCGGAAAGAGGAGCGGATGCTGAAAGGCAACCGCAAGATCGCGTGCTTCCGGAGCGGTTGTCTGGGCATCGTCAACCCAGTTGACTGACCCCAGCGTGGCGCGTCCTGTGGTCGCTAGCACGCCGGCGAGGCCCAAAAGGAGCGACGATTTTCCAGAACCCGACGGACCACAGAGTGCCGTAAATCCTTTGGTCATCGTGGCATTGAGCGAAAATACGCGCGCGCCGCGTGCAACTCGAATTGCAACACTAAGCACGGTCACGCTCCTCGATGAGCCAACCCGACGCGGCTGCGCCAACGATGCCAACGGCAAGGAGCGCAATGGCGAGCGTACTCGCGTCGTGCGAGCGACCGGCAGCAATCGCATCGTAGAGCGCAACGGACGCGGTGCGTGTTTCGCCTTCGATGTTGCCGCCAATCATGAGCGTGATTCCGAATTCTCCTAAGCTGCGGCAGAAGGCGAGCACGACGCCAGCGGCGAGCCCTTTTGCTGCGAGCGGAAGTTCGACTTGAAAAAGAACGCGACGCGGAGACGCTCCGAGGGTGCGCGCAACGGCGATGTACTCGCGATCGATGCTTGAAAATGCGCTTCGCGCTGTGCGGGCCATGAGCGGAAGCGCTGCAATCGTTGCCGCTACGATGAGGGCCGTCCGCGAGAATAGAATCGAGTGCCCGAGCATGCGCTCAACACCCGCGCCAATGGCCGAACGCCTTCCAAGGAGCCACAAGAGCGCGTAACCAATGACCGTCGGAGGCAAGACAAGCGGCGCGAGCAGCAGTGCTTCAAGTGCGCGCCGGATGGGACGCGATCCATGGGCCAACCGGTGACCCAGCCATGCGCCCAGCGACGCCGAAATCAACGTTGCAACGATGGCGACAAAGAGAGAGAGCGCGAGCGGTGTCACGGGAGATCAAACCCATTTCGTTCCAAAATGGTGTGCGCTTCGTCGCTTTGTAAAAATGCGCGGAGCGCGGCGCCGCCTAGAAAATTTCCGTGACCTTTGCATGTGACAAACGTTTGCTCGAGCGGTGTGTAAGGATCGCGCGGCATCAAAAATCGCGCCCGTGACCCGAGCAGTGAATCGGCGATGATGCCCGCATCGGCGTCGCCGCGCTCGACCCATTGGAGCGCTTGTTGAATGTTCTCGGCGAAGACCAGTTTGGGTAGCAGCGTGTCAAAGACGCCTTCATGGGTCATTGCCTCTTTGGCCGCCCGTCCATAGGGCGCATGCTCGGGG
>JAHFDZ010000177.1:7931-13235 GCA_023248745.1 Myxococcales bacterium
TCGCGATCGCGATCTTCTTGAAGCGCACACTGGTGAGCTCGCGTGCGCTGGTGATGGCCGTGCCCTCGTGCACCACAAGTGCGATCCGGCCTTTGGCATAGACGAAGCGCGACGAAGCGTCGCATGCATCGCCGTCGCTCGCGCGAAGTGCAAAAGCCGCATTGGCCGATGCAAACGCGTCGAAGGGGGCTCCTTGTCGAAGCTGCTCCGCAAGCTGCCCAGACGACCCAAGTGTCGTCGTTAAGGTAAATCCCGTTGACCTTTTGAACGCGGGCGCGAGGTCATTGATTGCCACCGCAAGGTCTGACGCCGCCGCGAGCCGAACGTCATCTTTCGTGTCTTGTTTGCAAGACGCGAGAAGTGCAGCGGTCACCAGCAGCGATGCGCGCGTGTTCACCCTTCCGGTCTATCGCACAAGGCTGGCGGGTGACAGCACGTCATGTGCGTGTTAATCGCTGTTAGCGATGGATCGTTTGTTGGCCCGGCTTGAGCGACGTTTCGGTGGGCTCGCGATCCCGAATTTGCCGGCTGTCGTCGTGGCCGGCATGTTCCTTCTCTACATGCTGGTGATGATTCGCCCCGAAACGCTGCAGTTCGTGGACTTCAGTTGGCCACACATTCGGGCGGGCCAGGTGTGGCGGCTCGTTACGTTCGTGTTCATCCCGAAGTCGTTCGGGATGTTCTGGTTTGTCATGTCGATCATGTTCACGTGGTGGATCCTCTCCACGCTGAATGGTCTGTGGGGGGCATTTCGATTCAACGCTTACCTGCTTGGCGGTGTTGCGAGCGTTGTCGTTGCGGGAGTCCTAACTGGCCACAAAGCCGACAACATTTGGATTCTGCAATCGTTCGTACTCGCGATGGCGACGCTCTTTCCGGACTACCAAATTCGCGTGCTGTTGGTCATTCCGGTCCCACTCAAGGTGCTCGGACTTGTCGCCGTTGCCCTAGGTGTTCATCAGTGCGTCGTGGGCGATTGGGGCACACGCGCGATGGTTGTGGCCGGTGTGGTCAACTACCTTGTCTTTTTCACGGGCCACTGGGTCGACTTCTTTCGCGGTCGAACGCGCATCGCCAGGCAATCGATGAAGCGCGAGTCGATGCGTGCCGAAGCCGACAAGGCAAGACCGTCCGACTTGGGCGCCCGCGCGTGTGCGCTCTGTGGCGCGAACGAAGCTGACGGCGCGGACATTCGTGTGTGCACATGCGAAAAGTGCGCGCCGCGTCGCACGCTCTGCTTGGAACACGCACGCAATCACTGAGCGTCGCGTACGACTTCGAGCACGACCTTGCCATACCCTACGTTGGACGCGACGTAGGCATGGGCTTGGCGGGCGTCTTCAAGCGTCATCACGCGGTCGATCACCGGAGCGAATACGCCGCTATCGATCAATGGAACAACGTGGCGTTCAAATGCAGCGGCCGTTGCAATTTTCTCCTCGAGGGGCCGACTCCGCAACACGGTACCCATGATGCGCAAGCGCTTCCGAAGCACAAGGCCGAGATCCACCTCCGTCTTGTTGCCGGCGAGCAAGCCGACGAGCACGAGGCGACCTTTTGACGAGAGCACTCTCAGAGAGTCGGCCATGTAGTCTCCCCCCACAAGGTCGAGCACGACATCGACGCCACGCCCGGACGTCAACTTCATGATTGGTTCATAAAATTGACTATTGTTGCAGGCGACGCTTGGGCAGGCGACGCGTTTCAGCTTCTCGGCCGATCGCGCGGTCCCGATGCAGCGTGCGCCGATTGCCTTTGCAATTTGAGCTGCAGCCGTTCCGACGCCAGAGCCGACCGCGTGAACGAGAACAGTTTCGCCCGACGATAGGCCCGCTTGGCTGACCATTGCGTCGTACGCAGTGATGAACGCTTCCGGTATCGCGGATGCTTCGACGAACGAGAGCCTCTCGGGCATGCGGGTCACCGTCCGGGCGTGCACCACCACGAATTCGGCGTATGTACCGCCGCCCGCGAGGCCGAAGACGCGGTCTCCGATCGCGAAGTTCGTGACGCCTTCGCCGATCGCGTCAATCACACCGGCGTACTCGAGTCCCGGGATGTCTGCCGGCGCGTCTGGCGGAGCAGGGTAGGCGCCGCGCGCTTGAATCAGGTCGGCACGATTGACGGCAGTTGCATGGATCGCGATGCGTACCTCGCCCTTCGCGGGAGAAGGTACGGCAACGTCACGCATTTCGAGGCCTTCGTGTCCAATCGGCTTTGCGATGATGATGGCGCGCATGTCACAAGGAGCGTACATCGTTGCCGGTTGCCCGGCTTCCGCTTGCAACGCGAAGCCAGCCGTTGGAAAGCAGACAGCAAATGGCGAGAGTGATGCGTCCGGTCGTGCGATCCTTTGCGGCGCGATTTGCGCGCGAGGCGGCGGCTTGGGTCCATCAGGGTGGCCACGCCATCTATTGGGCGAGCAAAACGCGCGCGCAGTTGATTGTGCCCCGGCCTGCTGGCACCCCGACCGATTTGCATTTTTGGTCGATGCTCGATTTGGGAAAGAATCGGTACCAAATCGTTTCGAGAGGTTCGTTTCGTGGGTTCGCGTCGGTTCTTGTTCCCCATACGTCGCATTGGATTGTGAAGCGTCGCGCCGAGCGTGATTCTGTTCTTCCTGGCCCTACGCGTCGCGTTGACTTTGATTGCCTCACGTGCGGCTCCTGTTGCCGCGCCAACGAAGTCGTTCTCGAGCCCGACGATCTCGTTCGGTTGCGCGCGCGCCCTGAACTCGTGAAGAGGCCGTTCGCAAAGAGGCGAGCAGACGGAAAAGTGGTTCTCGTGCTTCTACGCAACAAGGACTGCAAGCACCTGGGTCACGACAACCGTTGCGGCATCTACGAGCTGCGACCGAACGCGTGTCGTAGCTTTCCGGTTGGAAGCGAGTGTTGCCTGTTTGCCCGCGAAGACGAAATGGGTCTCTACGACGGCCTGGCGCCCGACGCTTGAGAGCGAAAGCTAAAGGCGCAGTCCAAATCGGATGAGGCCGTTGACGAACGTGACGCCGATTGCCGCGATGAGGGCCGTAATGCACCCCGACACTTCGACGTCCTTGACCAACTTCGCCGCGAGCCAAAATAAGATCGCGTTGCCCACAATTGATCCCGGCCCCGCCAGAAGCACGGTCATGAACGATTCGTTACTCAGGAAGTGCCAAAAAAGCGCGTTGAGAAATGCCATGGTCAGCGCAAAGACAAAAGCTTGCCGCAAGCCGCCTACTTTGATGCCCGGTGCGAATAGGCCCACGACAAAAATCGACACTGTCGAAGTTCCAAGGTGCACGAGGCCGCGCACCACGGGATCGGCAAGTAAATTGACTGTTGGCGTGGCCGCGGGTGCTGGCATTTAGTGTTCGTCCTTTGCAATCACGATGACACGATCCTCGACGCCGACGGGCAATGGCGACTCTTTGTCGTGAGGATTCAACGTGATGCCGTAGGCCTTGTCGGCCTGACGTTCAAGCTTCGACAACTTATACCCGATGGCGACCTCGTTACGAGTTCGCGCTCGCGCCATGAGATCGGCGAACGTCACGGTCTCATTGGGTGCGAGGTACTTCGACGCTGGCTTTAGGTAAATCTCGCTGCCGTCTGCGCTGCACAAGTCTTCCCACAACTCGAATAGCTCGCGATTTTCAGAAACCTGAGCCAGCAGGCCGCTCACCAACTCATCGGACACGACGAAGTCTGTTACGTCGGCGACAGTCGCGAGTTCCTTCGTTTTCGGATTGCGAATTTCAGAAATGATGCGCGGGTTGCCCTCAGCGAGGCTGCGCACGAGGAGCACACTCATCAGCGTGCGCGCGTCGGTATCGTCGGTTGAGCGTTCTTCCGAGATGTCGGTGAGTACGATGGCGGAGTCAAAACCCGTTGCGCACGCGAGTTCGATATCGCGCTTCTTTGTTGGATCGCCTTCGACCGTTTCGACGTGCAAATGGCTCAACTGATTGACGAATCGAGCAAGTCGTCGATCGATGTCGCCGCCATCAAGCGACGAAATGATGGTGACCTTCGAGCCGTCTGCGACGTAGCGATCGAGCTCGAGAAGCATATTGCCGAGCTCATTGTGAAAGCCCAAGATCAAAATGTGCTCCTGCTTGAGCACAATGGGGTGATGCGAAAACTTGGGCAGCGCGCCAGTCGTTCTTAGTGCGCGCGGCGCGAGCGCGATTGAGTCGTCTTCGAGCAAGATGACAAACCGATCACCCGCCTGAAGAATGCTGTTGCCGGCCGGATTGAGATGCACGCGGCGCTCCTGTCCTTCTTTGCGCGCCTTGGAAAGGGTCCCAACGATGATGCCTTGAGGGACGCTGAGGTAGGCCTCGTCAAACGTCTTACCGACAAATGCGGCTGGGACATCAACGAGATAAAATTCGTCGCCTGCGAACGAAAGCAGCATTGCGTACACTTGCGCGAGGCCGGTTTGCCGCGCGGTCTGCACGAGCAAGCGCGCCAAAAACTCCCGCGCAACAACGATTTCGAGCTGCATCGAACCGAGCGATGTCAGAACGTCTCGGTGATCGACGTCGCTCAGCTCTGCCACGATGTGACCTCTTAAGGCCGTGCCGAGTCCGCGCGTGAGTGCGAGCACCGATTTGACCACGCGCACGTCGCCTTGGCTCTCGCCGTCGTCAGCGAGCACCACGATGCTGCGCGCGAGGTGCGCGCTCACATTGAGTAGATCGTTCGGCACGAACGCAGAGCCTGCACGAACCACGATGCGTGTGGTGCGTATCTTCGGTTTGCCAAATGCGCCGATGAGCTCATCGATAACGTGCTCCTTGTCTTGCTCAGAGAGGATGACCACGCAGCTATCACCACGGCTCTCGTTTGCTTCGGCGAGTTCAGTGATGATGTGAAGCGCGCGCGCGTTAAAACCCAAGATGAGACTGTGGTCGTGCTCGACGACGTGGCTCTTGCCCTTGCGAAGATCGCCGATTTTCTCTTGCACGCTGTCGGAAACGAAACCGATCAACAAAGCGAACAATAAGACGCCCGAGAGGGTCGTCACGATCTCGGCAACGCGGACACCCGTACCCTGATCACCGGCGCCTGATCCCGGATCAGCAACGCGGCCCCACGACCACCAGAGCGCCTCAAACGCGTTAGCGGCGGGATCCGAGGATGGTGCGAGGAGCTTAAGCAACACCGCGCCCATCACGAGAGCGCCGATGCCGAGCGCAAACACGAGCAGGAAGCGCCCCGCTGCGCTCCACGCCATGTAGTTGTCAAAGTGATAACGCAACTTGGCTGTTAGGCCGGCTTTGTAGGGACGCACTCATTGGCGTGGTACCGTTCTTCG
>JAHFDZ010000407.1 GCA_023248745.1 Myxococcales bacterium
CCTTCAACGCCGCGATCAATGAGACCTTGCTTGGCAAGGGCACGAAGCCCTTGGCGAATGGCAGCACCGGTCAACGGTGTGACCCGGATGAGGGCTCCCACGGTGGACGGGCTTCGGTTAATTTGTCGGTAAACGGCCTGAAGGAGGAGGTGTGCTTGGCTCATACCCGTACTGTACAAAAGATACTGAACGCATTTCCAGTTAACAGCAGTCGAATCTCGCAAATATTAGATAATAAAGAGCTTTTCTGCCTCGCTCGCTCGCGCAAACGAAGGCAGCAACTTCGGCCGCGACGGCCTTCAGAACTCGATACCCTTTGCCTCAATGACCCGCTCGCTCGCGCTTCTCTCGAATGACGACGGGTTCAACCGCGCTGGCATCCGCGCCACTCGCGACGCGTGACTTCCACGATTCGACGTCGTGATCGTGGCCCCCGAAACCGAGCAAAGTGCTTCAAGTCACTCGCTCTCGCTACACCGCCCGTTGCGATCCCGAGAGGCCGAACCGGGCATCTTCGCGATCGACGGCACGCCCGCCGACTGCGTGTACGCCGCGCTTCATGGAGGCACACGCTACCTGCCCCGAAAACCCGACGTCGTCATCTCCGGGTTGAACCACGGCCTCAACATGGGACAGGACGTCTTCTATTCGGGCACCGTCGCCGCAGCGCGAGAAGGTGCGCTTCGAGGCATTCCCGCCATCGCGACGAGCGCCGAATCAAAAGCCGATCGCAGCGCGTGTGCGCAGGTCGTTGCAGACCTTGCGTTCACGCTCATTGAGGACATTGCGACAGCGACTCTGCCTCGAGCACCACTTTTGAATTTGAACTTCCCCCGAAAATGGAACGGACAACTCCGGGTCACAACGCTTGGCACGCGCATCTACGAGGAAGTGATCGACGTTCGACGCGATCCGAGAGGACGTGAGTATTTGTGGCTAGGCGGTCCCGGTATCAGCCATCATGCGCAAAAGGGTAGCGACACTGAAGCGTACGATGATGGCTTCGCTTCACTTACGCCGCTCCTACTCGACCTCACTTCTTCGTCGATCGACCTTGTGCAATTGCTTCAAACTGCCGTTTCCAAACACACGCCATGAAGCTGGGAATGCAAACCGAACCACCGAAGGCGGGTCCTGCGCCGCGCGCGAAGAAAGCGTCACCGCCTTCGCCCGCAACCTCAGACGCGCCCGCGTCTGGAAAGCAAGGACGCAAGAACGCGAAGACCGCAGGCGGCCCTGCCCCCTCCAAGGGAACGCCGAATGACAGGGGTTCAGTTGCTGAAAATACGACACATGACGTTACAAATTCGAGTGGTCTGCACGAAGACACCGATCGGTACCTGCGCAACTTGATTCGCGATGTTGAGAACTTTCCAAAGCCAGGCATCCTCTACCGCGACATCACAAAGCTCGTCGCAACACCGAGAGCATTTCACATTGTGCTCGACTCACTTGCAGAGCGCTTTATCGGCGAACACATCGACGCCGTCGTCGGCATCGAGGCGCGCGGATTCATATTCGGCGGCGCACTTGCAGCGCGTATCAACGCTTCGTTTGTCCCAGCGCGCAAGCCGGGCAAGTTGCCGGGTGCCGTCGATCGCGTGAGCTACGCCACGGAATACAGCGAAGCACTTCTCGAAATGCACCGAGACTCAATCCGTGAAGATGCGCGCGTGCTGGTTGTCGACGACGTCCTCGCGACCGGCGGTACCGCCGAGGCGGCATGTCAGCTCGTTCGCATGCAAGGCGGCGCCGTCATTGGTTGCGCATTTGCGCTCGAACTCGCGAGCCTTGGCGGCCGCGAGAAGCTCTTGCCAACGCGCGTTGAGTGCGTTGTGACATATGGCTGATCGTACCTGACCTGTGGACCTCCACCGAACACTGCTCGGCGAGATTCAGCGAGAATTCCCCTCGTTTGCGATCGTCAAGAAGCGTGACGTTGCGCTGCAGAAGGCGATCGACGTGTTCCTCAAGGTGGTGACACTTGGTGGTCAACGCGCTTACCTAACACGCTACCACACGGTGCTATTCGGCAAGCTGTACGTTCCAGACACCTGGGACGAAATGGTGGACGTAGACCGGGTCATCCTCTTGCGTCACGAACGGGTGCACCTTGAGCAGGGTCGCCGAATGGGATTCTTGGGGATGGCGTTCGTCTACTTGCTCCCCTTTTTCCCGCTCGGGCTCGCCTACGGAAGAGCGCGAATCGAGTGGGAAGCTTACGAAGAAACGATCGCCGCGACCCTAGAATTCAAGGGGAAAGCAGCGGCTCTCGCGCTTCGTCCTTGGCTCGTTGAGCGCTTCGTCGGCCCTGACTACGGCTGGATGTGGCCGTTTCCTCGCACCATCGAGCAATGGTTCGACGCGGCGTTTGAAGACGCCATCGCGAAGCAAGACGCGCGTTCTTGATGCCCAAAAAAAGACCGACTGAGTTACGATAGCGCGACCATGACTGCGGTCGGCATTGACTTAGGAACCACCAATACGGTCGTTGCGTGCGTGCGTGACGGACGTGTGATGGTGCTCGCAGACGAGCAAGGCAACAAACTGCTACCTAGCGTGATCAACTTTCACCCAAGCGGTGAGGTGCTCGTAGGTCATCGCGCTCGCGAAAGGCGGGTGCTGGACGCAAAGAACACGATTCACAACGTCAAGCGTTTGCTCGGCAGGCCATGGCATTCGACGGAGGTAACAGAAGCCCGCAAGCGCTTCCCGTTCGAGCTCAAAGAGGGCCCTGGCGAAAGCGCCATCGTCGTCACTCGCCACGCTGACTACACGCTTCCCGAAGTGAGCAGCTTTGTGTTGCGGCGTGCGAAAGCGATAGCGGAACGAGCGACCGGCGAAACCGTAAGACGAGCGGTCATTACGGTGCCGGCTAACTTCAACGACCTTCAGCGTGCGGCCACCAAGACCGCGGCTGCCGTCGCCGGCATCGAAGTTGTCAGGATCCTTAACGAACCAACGGCAGCCGCACTGGCGTATGGCATCACCAAAGTCAGTCACGAGCGCATCGCGATCTACGACTTTGGCGGTGGCACATTCGACTGTTCGTTGCTCGACATGGCAAGCAACGTCTTCGAGGTCCTTGCAACAGCGGGCGACAGCTTTCTCGGTGGCGAAGACATCGACAATGCAATCGCCCAGCGGATGACTGAACGCTTGCTTGCAACCACACGATTCGATGCGCTCGCAGACGCGGGAGCATTCGATCGCATCCGCATCGCCGCCGAGAACATCAAGATCAAGCTTTCATCCGATGCCACGGTCGTCAGTCAAATTGACGAAATCGGTTTCGGCCCTCATGGCGTACCGATTTCGTTCGAGTTCAAAATGAACCGCAACGAGTTCGACGAGCTCGTTCTGCCGATCGTTCGCAAGACGTTCGAAGTCTGCGACGACGCCATGGCGATGAGCACGTTACGGCCATCAACTTTCGACCGCGTGATCTTGGTCGGCGGAAGCACCCGCATCCCGCTTGTTCAACGTGAGGTGCAAGCCTATTTCGGGAATGACCCGCATGTGCGCATCCACCCAGAAGAAGTGGTCGCCATTGGTGCGGCAATTCAGGCCGCAGCGCTCACCTCGCCGGAGCGACGTCGATCGGTGCCACCCGCACCACAGCCCGGCAAGCCACCCGTTCCGCTGCGCCATGAAGATAGCGTGACGCAAACATTGCCACGCTCACTCTCCGATCAGAAGCCAGGGCAGAACGAACAGCCGACCAGCGTCGCACCAACCGCTCAAGTGCTCGGACGCATGAAGGCAGGCGACGGTGAAGAAGAGCCCACCCGTCGTGGACCCAAGTTCTCAAAGGAGAAGGCGTGGCGCGATCTCAAGAGCGGCCCCACGATCAGCGAATCGGTCCCGCGGATTGAAGGCGGAAGCATCACCGCGCAATTGCCCATTCTCGATCAGTCGGTCGTCACAAAAGAAGGCGTCAC
>JAHFDZ010000408.1 GCA_023248745.1 Myxococcales bacterium
CCTCGCGAAACGTAATGGTGCCGATTACGTTTTGAAGATGTTGAAGCGAGCTGCACGCCGCGATCGTTTTGCGCTGCAACGTTTCTTGGCGGCGAATCGATTAGTCAAGACAGTGAAACATCCCGGTCTGCCCGAGGACGTTGTCGCGAAGGAACTTGAGGATGGGACCGTCTACGTTGCGTATCGAGCGATCGATGCGCAACCGCTCTCCGCTCGATTTGCCCGCACAGGCGCGAGTCACGTCAATGAGCTCAAGCCGTTGCTCAAGCTCACGCTCGAAGCGCTTGCTGCCCTCCACGATGCAAAGATGGCGCACGGCGACGTCAAGATGGACAACATCCTTGTCGGTCGTGGCGACGCTGGCGAAGCCTTCCGCGTTTTGCTCGTCGACTTTGGCGTAGATCGATTGCGCAACCACAGCTTGGTGACCAATGGCTACACCGGACTTGTGACCATTTTTGGCTCGCCCAAGACCGTGGCACCCGAGCAGGTACGCGGTCTGGCTGGCGATGCACGCAGCGACGTCTATTCGTTCGGCGCGATGCTCTACGAGCTTCTCACCGGCAAGCCACCGTTTGCGGGTGACTCGTCTCTCGATGTTGCGCTCGGACACTTGCATGCACAGGTAGAACCCCCAAGTGCAAAGGCGCCGCGCGGATGGGTCACCAAAGAAGTCGACGACTTTGTGCTCGCGCTGCTCGAAAAAGAGCCGGTGCAGCGGCCCGTCAATGCGCACGAGGTTCTCGAGCGTCTTGCTAAACTCGGGCAAGCACGCACACCCAGCTTTACGTCAGAGCGCGTGGACGAACTTGTCGAAACATTCGTCAATGCACCTGACAATCATGACGCAGCACTCGCTCTCGAACAAGCCGTCGAATCCGGTGCCGAAGTCGTGCGCATCGCGAAGGCATTCGATTCAGGTGCCGACAAAGTCGACGACGCCGAACTCAAGAAGTCGCTCTTGTTCCGGTCGGCTCGCTCGTTCGTTTCGGCGCGCGATCACGAAGGCGCAGAACAAATTTATCTAAAGCTCGTGGCGATCGATGCTTCTGATGAAGTTGCGCAGCTTGGCCTCGAAGAGTCGCGGCATGCGCTCGGGCGTTTCGCCGAGATCGTCGAAACTCTGCTCGAACGAAGCGAAGTCGTGTCTGCCGGTGAAGCGCGAGCGCGCGTCTTTGCCGAAATCGGTCGTGTTTGCGCGCACGAACTCGACGACAACGAACAAGCACTCGTGGCGTACACGCAGGCATTTGCTCAGCTGCCGACGCAACGTGATTGGGCTGACTTGATAGAACGCGTCAGTGGCGATCGCGCCCAAGTGTGGACCGATACGCTCGCGGCGCTTACGGACAGCGTGCACGCCGATCACCTGTCGGCCACCGAAAAGAACGCGCTCTTGCTCGCTATTGGTAACTGGTATAGTTCTAAATTGGCGCGTCACGATCTTGCGCTCGCGGCGTTTCAACAAGTACTGACGACCGACCCTGCGAACGAGGCTTCAGCCGAAGGGGTCGCGACGATCTACCGTCGGGCTGAGCAATGGCCCGAGCTGGCGCAACTTCTGCAATCGCGCTCCCAAACGGCATCGTCGCAACCCCGTGCGCGCGACCTCAAGGTAGAAGCCGCGGAGCTGTTCGATGGAAAGCTCAACGACGCTGCGCGCGCCAAAGATCTCTTCCAACAAGTGCTCGCAGACGATCCGACGCACGAGCGTGCTGCAGCCGGATTCGCGCGATTGTGTGAACGTGGTGGCGACTATCTCGGGCTCGTTTCATGGCTCGAACGTCGCGTTGCGCTCGCACGTGGTGTCGAGAAAGCCGAAGCGTTGCGACGTATCGGCGAGGTCTACGAAGACCACATCGACGATCTTGCGCAGGCGGAGCGCTGGTATCGCGAATCGCTCACCGTTGAGCCTCACTATCTCGGTGCGCTCAAGGGTCTCGATCGCGTGTACAACCGTACGGGCAAGTACCGCGAGCTCCTCGAGAACCTTCAGCACCAAGCAGAGGTTGCAGCGACGCCTCGACAGCGCGTTGCGCTCTACGAGCGAATGGCTGCGCTTCACGAGGAAGAGTTTCTCGATCAAGCGGCGGCGGTTTCAGCATTCGAAACGATGCTCGCGATCGATGCCGCAAACGTTAGCGCGCTTGGCAAGTTACCGCGTCACTATCGAGCGCTTGGTCGTTGGGAAGACTTGGCGACCTTGCTCGAGCGTCACGCGCAAGTTGAAGGCGACAAGGCTAAGCGCATCACCCTTCATCTCGAACGGGCACATCTTCTCGGAGAAGAGATGGGCGCACCCGAACGTGCGCTTGCTGAGTACGAACGCGTTCTTGGGATCGAGTCGTCGCAATCAGACGCACTTGAAAGCGTAGCCCGTTTGCGCGAGCGCGCGGGGGATACGCAGGCGGCCCTTGACGCTATTGAGGCGCTCAGCTTGCGTGCCGTTACGCCCGAGGCGCGTGCCGATGGCCTCTTGCGCGCTGCGAAGTTGCTTGAATCGCGTGGCGATCTTGATGGTGCAATCGAACGTTACAAATTGGCGCTCGAGGCAAATCCGCGCGACACCATCGCGTCGACCGCGCTTCGTCGCAACTATGCCGAACGTGGCGATGCGCTAAGCGTCGTATCGCTCCTCGAAAAGGAACTCGACGTCGCGGAATCGCCACTCGCCCGCTCGCGCCTCTATGGAGAACTTGCTCGCGTTACGCGCGATCGTTTGCACGAGGAAGAGCGCGCCGAAGGACATGCGCGCCGTGCGTTAGATCTCGATCCAACGAACACCGAAGCGCTGGTCGTACTTGGCGACAGTGCGTTTGCGCGCGAGCATTTCAAGGAAGCGGCGCACTACTACGACAGTATCGTGTCGCGCGTGAAGTCGCTCGCGCCAACCGACGCGTCACGTGTACTCGTGCAGTACATCGAATCGGTCGGTCGCGCATCGCCACAGGCCCCTATGCCAAATGGCCCCGGTTCGGTGCCACCGCCTCGTGTATCTTCGCTGCCCCCAAATCCAAGGCTGCACGTTGCAGTCGAAGCGTTGCTCGAGCTCGCGCAGGACGCGGCGATTCTCAGCGCCGCAGGACGCGTTGTGTTCGAGCACGGCGATCCAATGATTGCTCGTCGCGTATTCGAAGTTATCGTCGAGCGGTTTGGCGCGCAGCTCAGTCCTCGCGAGAAGGCAGAAGCCGTGTTCCACCTTGGTGACTGCCTGCGACGCCTTGGGGCATTGAGCGAAGCGCAGCCTCTGTTGGAACAGTCGATCAAACTAGACGCTCACTACGGCCCTGCGCTCCGCTCGCTCTCGCGTTTGCACGACGAGAAGGGTGAGTATCCTCAGGCCGTATCGCTCCGTCGGCGTCGCCTTGAGACGGCAGTCGGCGACGAGCGGTTTGAGCTCCTACTCGAGATTGGCGAGATCGAACTCGGTCAGCTGAGCGATCGCGCTCAGGCTGCGCGCACGTACGTGCAAGCGCTAGAGGAACGTCCAGACGATCGCCGCTTGCTCACGAAGCTGATGCAGCTCTACTCCGAGGAGCAAGACTGGGCAAAGCTCGTTGAGGTCGTGACAAGACTCGCTGAGTTCGTCGAAGAGCCAAAACAACGTGCAAAGTACATGCAAACGGCAGCGATCGTGCTTTGGCGCCAGCTAAAGGACGGCGACCGCGCTCTCGAATTCTTCGACAAGGCTCTCGAACTCGATTCGACGCTTACAAAGGCGGTCGATGAGTCGGCCATCATCCGACGTGAGCGCGGCGATGTCAGTGAGGTTGAGCGACTTCTCAAAGTGAAACTCGAGCGTGCGAAGCAAGAGGGCAACAAGGACTCGATGATCAAGCTTCTTGACGAGCTTGGTGGTCTCTACGAAGGTCCTCTCAAGGAGCCAGAACTCGCGGTCGACGCACTCGAAGCGGCGCAAGCG
>JAHFDZ010000409.1 GCA_023248745.1 Myxococcales bacterium
AGTTACGGTGGCAATTGCCATTGGTGCTTTCGCCCTGCTTCTTCTTACAGTCGTTAGCCTGCTTGGTACCTCGGCGGCGGCGACGGTTGTCGAGCGCAGTTCTGTGTGGACCGAGCGCGTGCATCGCGGCGATCTACTTCGTCAAGTTCCTGTACAAGGCGTGCTCGCACCCGAGCGTGTCGAGTGGCTGAGTGCGGTTTCGGCGGCGCGTGTTTCGCGCATCGCAGTGCGTCCTGGCGCGGTTGTGGAGGCCGATACGGTCGTGGTCGTGCTCGAGAATGCGGAGCTCGAACTCGCGGCGCTCGAAGCGGAGAGGCAAGCCGCAAGCGCCGAATCAGGCTTGATTCAGCTCGACGTCCGCACGGATGTTGAGCGCAAGGCACACGCTTCAACTTTGGGCGATTTGCGGACGTCACTTCGCGAAGCTGAAAACCATGCACGTTCCGCAACTCGACTCGCTCCCGAAGGCTTGATCAACGAGCTTGACCATGACGACGCGTTGAACAAAGCGCAAGGTCTCAAAGGTCGCGTCGAGAGCGATGAGGCGCGCTTGCGAACCCTTGAGTCTGGTCGCGATAGGCAACTTGGTGCTCAGCGCAAAGAAGTTCAGCGACTTGTCGAGATCGCGAAATTTCGCAGGCGGCAGCTCGCGGCGTTGAGTGTGCGAGCAGGCATCCGCGGGATCGTGCAGGAGATTCCACTTCAAAACGGGCAATGGGTTGCGATCGGAACGCTTCTCGCGAAGGTTGCAGAGCCAGACCACCTAAAGGCTGAGGTCAAGGTCGCTGAGGGATACGTCAAAGACGTTTACCGTGGCCTTGCTGTGCGTTTCGAATCGCCAGCGGGAAGCTATCGAGGCCACATCGAACGTGTCGATCCAACGGTGATGCTCGGTAGCGTTCGCCTTGAGGTCACGCTCGATGACGGTCCGCCGAAGGGATCGCGTGCCGATCAGACGGTGTCGGGTTACGTCGAAATTGAGAAACTCGACAATGTTCTCTTCGTTGCGCGACCCGCTGGCGCTCGCGATGGCGCGAGTGCAAGGGTGTATCGATTTGACGCGGATCACGTGCACGCTTCGCGTGTGACGACACAGCTGGGCCGCGGCTCCGCACGTGAAGTCGAAGTGGTGGGCGGCCTCTTAGAAGGTGACGAGATCGTCGTTTCGGAAACGTCGGCTTGGGAGACGGCCGACAGAATTCGTTTGAAATAGGTAACCAAGTGAAAAATCAATGAACATGACGAAACAAGATGCACCCGTTCTTATCAAGCTCGACGCCGTAAAGAAGGTCTTCCTCACGGACGAACTTGAGACCCACGCGCTCGCGGACATTCACCTCGAAGTGCGTCAAGGAGAGTACCTCGCGATCGAAGGACCGTCGGGCTCGGGCAAGACAACGCTCTTGTCGATTCTCGGCTTGCTCGACGTTCATTCGTCGGGTGACTACCTGCTGTCAGGTCGCTCGGTCACCGGCTTGTCTGCGACCGAGCGCGCACGCGTTCGAAATCGCGAGGTGGGTTTCATCTTCCAGACGTTCAACCTGATCGGTGATCTGACCGTTTGGGAGAACGTCGAACTTCCACTGCTCTATCGAAGGATGCCCGCGGCCGAGCGAAAGGCGCGTGTCGAGTCGGCGCTAGATCGCGTGCAAATGGGGCATCGCAAAAGTCACATGCCGAGCCAGCTCTCTGGCGGTCAGCAGCAGCGCGTTGCCGTCGCACGTGCCGTTGCGGGTGAGCCTGCAGTTCTATTTGCCGACGAGCCGACTGGAAGTCTTGATTCGAAGAATGGTGATGCGGTGATGGATCTACTCGATGTGCTTCACCAAGCGGGCTCAACCCTATGCATGGTGACCCACAGTCGTGAATACGCGCGTCGTGCAACGCGAGCGATTCACTTGTTTGACGGCCGTATTGTCGAAGACGCCATCGTAAGGGCGGCCTGAGGAAAGCATGATGTCAATGTTGTTTACAGATGCGCGCTTCGCGTTGCGACTGATGAGGCGATCGCCGGGGTTCTTTGGCGCGCTCATCGCCATCCTTGTTGCGGGTATTGGGGCGACGACGGCCATGTTTAGTCTCGTCTATTCTCTGCTGCTTCGGCCGCTACCTTATCCGCATCCCGAGGAGTTGATGATGGTGTGGGCGACGCAACCGCTCGTCGATCCTTCTCCCGTATCGCTGCCTGACTTTCTCGATTGGAAGGCAGGCGCAACATCGTTCGAGCACATGGCTGCGGTCGACTACGAGGGGTACACGCTCACGGGTCAAGGCACGAAACCCGAGATGTTCACGGGCGCCAACGTGTCCGGTGACTTCTTTTCTATGCTCGGCATTCGACCGCTGCAGGGACGTCTGCTCACACCTGATGACGATCGACAAGGGGCGCCGCGCGTTGCGGTGTTGAGTGCCGCACTCTGGCACGAACGCTTCGGATCCGATTCGAAGATCCTCGGCCGCACAGTCACGCTCAACGGCGAAAGCGTGACCGTGATCGGCGTCGCACCTGAAGGCTTCCGATATTCAGGCCCGAACAGCGACCGCGCCGACATTTGGACGCCACTTGCGCTCACGCGCTACTACGCAAAAAGAAGCGAGGAACGAGGCAGCCATTTTCTTCACGTCATGGGACGTCGCAAGGCGGGTGTCACGATGCAACAAGCCGAGGCGCAGCTTGTGGGGATCGCGAAGCAAATCGAAATTCAGCATCCAAACATGGGCTCGAAATGTTCTGCGCGGGTGGTGGGCCTTCAGGACGAGCTTGTCGGGAAAACGAGAGGCCCGGTCTGGATTCTCTTTTCGGCCGTCGCTCTCGTATTTCTCATCGTGTGCGCAAACGTTGCGAACCTTCTGCTGACGCGCGCAGAGTCGCGTCGTGCCGAGATGGCGACGCGCACCGCTCTTGGTGCAACACGCTCGAGACTCATCGCGCAACTCGTCATCGAGACCACGGTGGTCTTCGTCGTGGGCGCGGTGGGCGGTGCGGTGCTGTCGTACTGGCTCGTGAATCTTTTCGCGTCCAATCTGGTGCGAGGCGGCGGAATCGCTACGATTGACGTTCGCGTCGACATAGCCGCGCTCCTGCTCTGTATTGCGGTGTCTGTTGTCTGTGGCGTGTTGTTCGGGCTCGTGCCCGCGCTTTCCACTTCTCGAACCGAACCACAAGCAGCGCTCAAAGAGACGAGCACACGCGCTGGGTCTGGCCGCGCGCAACACGCCGTGCGCGGATCGCTCGTGGTTGCGCAGGTGGCGCTCGCATTTGCGCTTCTCTCGGGCGCGGGCCTTTCGCTGCGCGCATTTGCGAACGTGATTGCGACGTCTCCCGGCTTCGAGCCCAAAAACCTTGCGATGGTGAGGGTTTGGCTTCCCAGTTCGAGATACAAAGACGACGCGCAAGTGATCGCTTTCTTTCGAAATGCAATCAGTTACATTTCCGCTCAACCGGGCGTCGATTCGGTTGCGGCGAACAGCTTGCTCCCGATGGGAGGTTCAAACTCCGACAGCGGCTTTCGCATTGAGGGAAGGCCGGCGTCGAAGCC
Organism: Myxococcales bacterium; assembly: GCA_023248745.1. Classification (GTDB taxonomy): domain Bacteria; phylum Myxococcota_A; class Polyangia; order Polyangiales; family Polyangiaceae; genus JAHFDX01. The sequence goes on from JAHFDZ010000409.1 coordinate 3,540, forward strand.
AGGGGAAAGTCCACTTCTCAATCACAATGAGATCACTCCCAATTACTTCAAGACCATGGGGATGCCCATTCTCCGCGGACGCGACTTTACGGACGAGGATCGGAGCGACAGTCGCCTTGTCACGATTGTCAGTCAGAGTGTTGTGGATCGGTTTTTCCCTGGTGAAGATCCGATTGGACGGCGCATCGACTTGGAGAACACAGAGGAACCCGAGTGGCGCGAAATTGTCGGCGTGGTTCCAAACGTACGCAGGCGTGGACTTTCCGCTCCGGTGAGCGCGGAAGGCTACTTTCCGGTCACGCAACACGCGTCGGTTTCGATGTCCATCGTGGTTCGCTCGCAACGCGCCGAACAAGTGCTTCGCGACATGCCCAAT
>JAHFDZ010000410.1 GCA_023248745.1 Myxococcales bacterium
AGAGCGTGCTCGGTCGCTAGGTTGTGGGGCGGTTGGTGCTGCTTGGGCAGGGTTCAGATGGGACGGGCGGGTCAATGCGCACGCTTAAGGGCGGGCTGGGTTGGTGGGTCTGGTGGTGCTGCCTTGCGGGTTCAGATGGGACGTGGGCCTGGCTAGTAGTATTCAGGCGGAGATGGTGGGGGTTGAGAGGTCGAGGGGGGGGCGGTGGTGGGCGCTTGATTTGCTCGACAATCGCTTTCCTGCGCTTCACGGGCTTCGTGTGCTTGCGATCCTTACCGTGGTGCAATTTCATTTGACTTGGATTTATGGCGGCGAAGAGAAGATCCCGATCGACCTGGACTTCATGACCACATCGCTCACCGTTTTTTTCGGCATGGATTTGTTCTTCATGTTGAGCGGCTTTCTCATCGGCTCCATTCTTTTGCGATCGCTCGAAACGCAAGGCTCGCAGCAGGTCGGGCGCTTTTACTTGCGGCGCGCGTTTCGCACATTTCCGCCTTACTACTTCGTGCTCACGTTGCTCGCGCTCACGACGGTGCTCACGCAAGCGCAGAGGCAAAACCTTCCGTACGAATATTTGTACGCGACGAATTTCTTGTGGATTCGCGCGAACGAAGTCGTCATGGGTTGGGGATGGTCCTTGGGGCTCGAAGAACAGTTCTATCTGGGCGTGCCGTTGCTGTTTTTTTTGCTCTACCGAATGCGAACAGCACGCGCGCGTTTCGTGCTTCTTGCCGCGCTGTGGTTTTCGGGCTTGCTGGTTCGGGTGGGCATCCACCTCAGTCATCTGCAGTGGTCAGATGACGACTTTCGTCGGGCGGTCTACTTTCGTACCTACACACGTTACGATACGTTGATCGCAGGTATTTTGCTGGCGTACGTGCACCAAGAGTGGCGCGAGCCTGTCACGCGCTGGCTCAAAGATCCGTTCCATCGTGCGCTCTTGGTGGTGCCATCACTCGGATGTCTTTGGCTGCTGATGCGTCCACTTTTGTTCGGCAAGGAGTACGAGCGGCTGATGCAGGTCGCCTCGTGGGGAACGCTCACGACGCTCATGTACTTTCCATGGTTACTTTTGCTGCTCTACACCGACAGCTGGATCTCGCGCACGCTCTCTCATCCACTCTTCCGCAAGATCGCGACGCTCGGTTACGGCGTTTACTTGGTGCACATTCCCGTACTCAATCGTGTGCTCGTACCGATCGCGTGGGCGCTTGCGCGACGACACGTGCCCATGGCAATCGTGTGGCCTGCGTCACTCGTCGCGGTGATGTTGCTATCGCTGGGTTTCGCGTACGTATTGCACCTGCTCATCGAGAAGCCTTCGATGTGGGTGAGGCAGAAGCTAGCCGCCTAGCGATCGACCCAACTAAGGGGCCACCGCCCAAGGCTCAAGCGGCATCCCAAATCCCGCAGCAGGCAGCGCGACGTCGTGAAACCCGTCGAAACGCTCGCTCAAAAAACGCAGCGCGGGGTCGTCAAGATCCCGATCGAATTCGAAACGCACATGGCTTGGACCTCCGGACTTCGCGACGTCGATAACCGTTGCACGCATCCCTTGCGCCGTTAGCTCGTCGCCTGCGTTCATTGCTTCGGCATCGGACCGAAACAAATTCGCGTCACCTGTAGGGTAGAGCGACCTTCCGGTTGGCAGAACCACGTCGATCGTACGCGCGTCTTTTCGCAACAAGAGAACATGCCCTGTCTGCGAGAGAATGCGCCAATGCGCAACCGGCGTACCTATCCCATCGAGCGAAAACGGACCGAAAAACATGCCGCCGAGACCACGAACCACGACAAGGTCGGCCTTCGGCAAATCGTCAATTTTATTGCCCAATTGCAGCGCCGAAGCGGCAAATGAGTCGGCCGTTTTTCGAAGCTGCTGACATGTCAGCCAAGCATTCGTGGGCCCGTAAATGAAGTGAACGAAGGCAAATCCCATTGCGACTAGGCCCACAAGACCACTCGACTTTGTGTCCGAACGAAACCAGGCGTGTTCCAACAAGAGCGCGACGACCACTCCAATTCCAATCGCGCTGATCCCCAAAAGGCGCGGCGTCGGCGCAACCGCAAGCACAGGCAGCAACGCCAGTACGGATCCGACAAAGAATGCGAGCGCAACGCCGCGGCCAACTTCGTCAATCGAATTTACAATAGACCAAACGGCAAGGAGCGCGACACCGAGCCCAGTCACCGCGAGCGCGAAGCCCCAACTAGCCTGCGCCTCGGTCCACGCATGCGCATCGACGCTGAGCCATCCGTCGACGAAGAGCGTCAATATTCTTGACGGCGCTGTTTTCAGAAACACGAGTGGCGCATGGATCGGATCGGAATAGAAGCTCGTGCCTCGCGTTCCGTATCCCAAATAGGATCGAATCACGAGATACGGAACCGCAGCAGCTACGAATGGCACGAGGCCCCCTAAGCGGCGCACGATGGGCTCGCTTCGCCGCGTCAATTCCCACGCAAGGACATACCCGCCAAACGCCAGCGCGTACTCACCACTCAAGAGCGCCAGCGCAAACAGAAACGCTGCAACAAGCCCGGCGCGAGCCGTTCGCCTCTCTCTCCACTGAACGTGCGCGTCGAACGCAAACGTGCCCAACGCCAGCGACACGATCGCCTCGCGATTCGCGATCCAAGCGAGCGGAGTCGCGTGCCACTGCCCAAGCGCAAAGACCGTCACGGCGAGCATCGCCACGCGTTCGGAAAGCACGCGCCGAAGAAGGCGCCGAACCGCAGACACCGCGAGCATCCACCAGACGAGACCGTGCAGATGGAGAAGCGACGCGCGATTCGAAAACGCCTTGTGATCCGCCCACATCAGCGCGCTCGAGAGCGGCCGAAAGAACCGAATCGTCAACTGTGGGCTCGACCACCATGGAATCACACCACGATCGCGAAGAACGGCACGATCGGCATCACTCACAAAGTTGTAGAGATCGAGCGGACTGCGCTTCGCCGGGTACGTGCCCTCGATCATTGCAACATGCAGGTAATCATCAAACATGAGCGGCGACCGCAGCGTCGGCAAAAACGTCAGCACTCCCAGCGCGAGTACCAGCGCAAACCAAACCGACGCTTGTCGCGGAGAAGGCTGAGCGCGAATAATCATGCAATTTGCGAACGATTGCGAACGGGGACGCAATGGTTACCAGCAAGTTGGTCGCATCGTATGGCGCAGATCACCTTTGTAAGGTATTCCCGCTCCCGTGCGATTCGCTACCATCTCCTTCATTGTCGCCTCGGCTTTCACTGCGTTCGCCGCCTTCGGTGGGTGCGCGTCTAACGAAGTGGTTTTACCGCCAAACGATGACGGTGGAGGCGACGCGGCCGTCGTCAAAGACGGATCGACACTCAACAAGGACGCAAGCACACCAGATGCGGCCAAAACGTGCGTCGACAAGTGTGCGTCCAATAGCGACTGCACAAGCAGCTGCCCCGCATCATCCGGAGGCACATTTTGCTGCGATCAAGGCTCCGGCAAGTGCTACGCGTTCACCGCAGCCCAGTGCCCCGCCGATCCGCCTCCCGTTGACGACGGCGGCGTAACACCACCGTACTGAGTTGCGTTGGAAGGCACGTTTCGCGTGGGTGTGTCGGACGTCACCACCATTGAGTCGCTTTGCGTTTGCAACGAGGCACGTTTCGCGTGGGTGTGCCGGACGTCACCACCATTGAGTCGCTTTGCGTTTGCAACGAGGCACGTTTCGCGTGGGTGTGTCGGACGTCACCACCATTGAGTCGCTTTGCGTTTGCAACGAGGCACGTTTCGCGTGGGTGTGTCGGACGTCGACCCGCATTCCTTGACGTTGTGAGTACCGACGAGCTCAAGACGTTCAAACCCGATCCGGCGGCCTACGCACACTTCCTGAGGCGAGCCGATGCGGTTGGGACTCACACTTGGCTCGTC
>JAHFDZ010000411.1:0-409 GCA_023248745.1 Myxococcales bacterium
CGACTTGCGATCTTATGTAATCATTGCGTACATCATATGTAGTCATAGATAACTTACCGGTGCGCGGTCATGGTGATCCGGCTCAGCGGCAGGTAGAGAAAGGAAATGTCATGTCATTGTCAAAACAATCCACTCCTTGGTTTGCGGTCCTCACTGTCGTTCTTGTCTCAGGTTGCGGCGCCGCTGAAGGTGGCGACGAAGTAGCGAAAGGCGAATTTGGCGCGGAGCCGGCGCGCGTGGAGACACTTGGCCCCTCCACCGTCGCCTGTGCGGCCCCACACTGCGTATCGGGAACGTACACGGTGGACGGGTCCGGGAACGCGGACACCTGCAACACCACCACGTATCCACCCGTGGACAACGGTCCGGTCATTGCCGTCATCACGAGGGACCCAGCGGCGTGTGATCG
>JAHFDZ010000411.1:419-3910 GCA_023248745.1 Myxococcales bacterium
GTCACCGTGAAGGCCGAGCACGACCTATGCACGACCGTTCGACCCCTTGCTCGGTAATGCCACGAGCCAAAGATGAAAAATCAACTCGTCAGCAAAATGAGTAAGTCACATCGCTTCAACAACAGAACAACGAGGCCGTCATGATTCGTCAGAGTATTTCACTTTGCTTTGCACTTCTTGTTGCGGCCCCGGCGCACGCCGATGCACCCGCAGAACGCATCGCGTTCGAGTTTGCGGGCATGCGCAGCAGCAACGGAGCGGTACTGTGCTCGGTTTATCAAGCCGAAAAAGCATGGCTAAAATCGTCATACAAGCAAGCCCGCGCGGTCATCACGGACAAGCAAGCGACTTGCGTTTTCGACGCTCTCCCGCCTGGAAACTATGCGGTAGCCGTCTTCCACGATGAGAACGGCAACAACAAACTCGACACCAACATGTTCGGCGCCCCAAAAGAAGGCACTGGAGCTTCGAACAACGCACGCGGAAAGATGAGTGCTCCCAAGTGGAAGGACGCGAAGTTCGACTACACGGGCGCCGCAATCAAGCAGGTGATCACCATCACCTACTGAAAACCAACCTGCGGAAAGGCCGCACGGAGGTATCCGGGGTCTGGTTCAACGCGCGCTGCGGAGCAATTCGCAAGCGCGCGTTTCGCTATTTAGAGAGCCGCACTGCGCTCCATGCGAACGGCAATTCGCCACGGCTCGGCTTGATCGCCTTGGAATCCATGCTTACATACTAATGTAATCAATGATAACATTAGGCACCGAGATGAATGAAGTGACTGAACATAGGGCGGCGATCGACGTCTGCGACTTGGCAAAGACGTACGGTAGCGGAGCTTCTGCCTTTCAAGCGCTCAAGGGCGTGGACTTCCGCGTAAACGCTGGCGAATTTGTCATGCTGAGCGGACCCTCGGGAAGTGGAAAGACAACCCTTCTGTCAATTCTCGGCTGCGTCCTCACGGCGACGTCGGGGCGCGTAAGGTTGATGGGCGAGGACATCTCGCGTGCAACCGAAGGAGACCTTCCGCGTCTACGTCGAGAGTACATCGGCTTCGTCTTTCAAGCGCACAACCTCATTGCATCACTTACTGCGCAAGAGAACGTGAGTCTCCTTTTGGAGATGCGGGGTTACGAAACCTCCGCAGCGCGGGCCGCATCCGGCAAGTTACTTGACGATGTTGGTCTCGGAGAGAAGCTAAAGAGCAAGCCCGCCGATCTCTCAGGCGGCCAGCGTCAACGCGTCGCGATCGCACGCGCGCTCGCCGGGTCGCCTCCGATCATTCTCGCAGATGAGCCGACGGCTGCGCTTGATGCGCAAAACGGCCTCAAGGTCACTGAAACTCTTCGCGCGCTCGCGAAAGAGCACGGACACACCGTCGTCGTGGTTACGCACGACAGCCGCATCTTTCACCTCGCAGACCGCATTGTTCACATTGAAGACGGATTGATTCAGGAGCCGACATGAAAAAGACAATTCCTTGGTCACTTATCGGCGGTACGGCCGCTGCCCTTGTTCTTGCGAGCGTGGTCACGCGATCGGTTATCGCGGCTCCGGCTTCTCTCTCAACCGCAAAGGAAGTCGACGCGGCGAAGCGTCAGCTGCCCTCCGTAGAGGAGCGTGCGACACCTCCGAGGGGTACTTTTGTCTCGGGCAATGGCGTCGTGGAACCCGCTGACCGCGAGACCAAGATCGCGGCGACCGTCGGTGGACGGATTGGGCGATTCCTCGTCAAGGAAGGCGACTTTGTTTCGGCGGGCGCTCGACTTGCCGAGCTCGAAAGCGCCATCGAGAAGGCTGCACTCGACGCTGCCGAGGGTGACCTCGCTGTCGCATGTGCAGAGCTCACCCGCGTTGCGCATGGGCTTCGCAAGGAAGACGTCGAAGTAGCGGTAGCCGATTCGGATACGGCCCGGTCACGCGCTGAGCTCTCGCAAGGAACTCTATTGGGGCTCAACCTGCTCTCCCAAGGTGGGGCGGCCACTGCGGATGAACTGGACCGCGCGAAGGCACAAGCGGACTCTGACAAGTCGCTACTCGCCGCTTCCAATGCCCGTCGCCGCGCGGCGATGAACGGCTCGCGCAGTGAGGACGTTGTGGTCGCTCAAGCCAGAGTGAAAGCGGCACGGGGAAGACGCGACCAAGCGCTCGCTGCGCTTGAACGAACCGTGGTCACAGCGCCTATCGATGGTGCGATCCTGCAGATCAAGTATCGCACCGGTGAGTACTACACGCCGATGGGCGCTGGTGGTGAAGCACTGATGACGCTCGGCGATACTCGCAAACTACGTATCCGTATGGACGTCGATGAGCGCGATATCGCAAAGATCACGATGGGGGCCCCTGCGTTTGCAACGTTAAGCGCCTACGCCGGGCGACGCGTCACAGGCCATGTCGTTGACATCGGACGACGCATGGGTCGAAGAAACGTTCGCACCGATGACCCAGCGGAACACATCGATACGAAGATCCTGGAAGTGGTTTTCGAACTCGACTCAACCGATGGCCTCGTGCCCGGACTCCGCACGATGAACTACATTGATGTCGACAAGTAAGTTGACTTAGTAAGTCAGGTCTCTTCGCCCAACGCGTCGGTGGCAGGCGGCGGGCTCGCGAAATTGCCAACTGCTCACCTTGCGAGGCTGTGTAATCAATGCTCTTATATTAATGTAATCACTGATTACATTGGAGGATCAGATGGATGAATCGAAGGTACTGTCGGGGAACAAGAGCCTACCCAAGTCACGAGGGCGCACGGCCTACCGTGTGGCCCCCATAGCACTCACGTGCTCGCTTATTTTCGCGTCGACTCCTGCGTCTGCGCTTGAGCCGCTTTCGCGACATCTCAAGTCGTCCGAAGGCAGGGCATTCGAGAACCGAGAGGCAGAAGCGCTAGCGAACCAACGCGAAGAGGAGACTTCGCGCGCATGGTTGCGCTTGGCCCCTACGTTTGTCGCGACCGCCTCCTACACGCGCAATCAGTACGAGAGCGTCATGCGCGTTCCTTCGGGGAACGAGATTCGCGAATCCGTCATAGTGCCCAATGATCAGCGCGACTTGTATCTCACCGTAGTCGTTCCGATCATTGACGTTTCTTCATGGGAGCGCATTGGAGCCGCAAAGAGGAACCGCGACGCATCCCGCGCACGTCAGAAGGCAACGGCCGTAGACGTGAAGCAGCGCGTTGCGAATGCGTACTACAACGTTGTGGGCGCCGAGGCCGTCCTGTCGTCTGCGAAACGCTCGCTCGAGGCCGCTGAGAAAAGTCTCACCCATGTGAACACGCGCAATGCGGCAGGAATGGCACAAGAGCTAGACGTCCGACGCGCCTCTGCTGAGGTCGAACGCAATCGACAACTTGTCGCGGACGGTGACCTGCAAGTCGCAAAGTCGCGTCGTGTGCTCGAGACAACTTCCGGGCTTGCGCCATCTCCAGGTGCACGCGAGCTCACGGCTGCACTTGACCAGGAGGCACCGCTCGCCTTTTG
>JAHFDZ010000412.1 GCA_023248745.1 Myxococcales bacterium
CTCTTTCAGCCCTTTCAGCGTGCGGGGCAAGAAACGGGCCCCATTCAGGGAACAGGTATCGGACTCGTCATCACCAAACGCCTTGCCGAACTCATGAACGGTCGCGTCGGTTTTCACAGCGAACCCAACGTAGGCTCAAAATTCTGGGTCGAAATTCCCACGCCAACTGAAGCGGTCCCCGAAACGACGAAGTCAATGCCGGCCAGCGAACTCAATTCGAGGATCGGTCAAGACGAACGCCTTGTTCTCTACGTCGAAGACAATCCTGCGAACGTTGCCTTCATGACTGACGCGCTGAGCTCCTACGCGATGATCGAACTCATTTCGGCGCCCACCGCAGAGATGGGCATCGAGCTCGCGCGCGCAAGGGTTCCTGCCGTCATCATTATGGACATTAACCTCCCCGGCATTAGCGGGCTCGACGCTCTGCACGTCCTTCGTCAGCATCGAGAGACCAAAGATATTCCGGTCATCGCGCTGACCGCCGCCGCTTCCGAGCGCGATCGTCAACGCGGCGAGCAAGCCGGCTTTTTTCGCTATCTAACGAAGCCAGTGAAGCTCGACGAGCTGGAGCAAGCCCTCGCCATGCTGTTTGGCTCTTAAGCTCAACGGTTCAGATTCCGTGTTGGGCCAGAATTCGTTCTTCATGTCTCGCATGGGCGTTGAGGCTATCGATAAACGCGCGGACTGCATGAATGCGCAAAATTTGCAGGTTCGCGGCATGGCGAAGTTCGGCGAGCTTTGCTCGAAGATGCCGGTGCTCTTCGACGAACACGCGCACCACACGGTTTCCATTCGCGAGCAGCTGAGGAAAGATCTCCCTCTCCTCCGCTGCGAAGTGCGCAAGAACCGAAGCTTCAAAGTCGACCCAGTAGCGTTCGACCAGAGGCGCGTTTTCTTCGCACATGGCGGTCATAAGGCGCTCAAAGAAAACGTCAATTTCATTGACATTTAACATTTTGTCATGGGTCGACTCCGCTGACTTTACCTCAGACATTCCCAAGCTCTCCGCAAGGGTTATGCCACCCTTCGAGCAGGGCGATCGACGTAAGCTGTGGCCATGCCTCACCGTTTGCGCTTGCTGGTCACAGGGGCACAAAGAGACAAGCGCGCGGCCTGCCGAACGATGTCGGAGTTGGCATGAAGACTGCTCCGTCTTTGACCATGAGTCTCGTATTGCGTCTGTGGACGACCGTTGGCTCTCTGCTCGAAGAGCATCGCGCCTTCGTGGTCTCAGGCCTTCTGAGCATCGTCGCCACCGTCGTCCTCCTGATCGGCGCTCGCAGCGCAATCGTACGGATGCCCGCCGATGTTCTTCGACAGCCTCAACGTGGCGTGAACGTCATGCGCAACGTAGTCGCCTTGTTGGTCATCGCCGTCGGGATCTTGCTGCTCTTCCTTCCGGGTCCGGGACTTCTGCTCATCTTTCTCGGAGTCGTGCTCTGCGATCTTCCGGGGCGCAATCGCGCCCTTGCAAACCTCCTTCGAAAGCCTCGCATCCTCTCCGAAGTGAACGCTTTTCGGGCGCGCCACAACAAGCCGCCGTTGCTTCCGCCTCCGTGCCCGCGTGGCTGATTCGCACTTGCGGAAACGCGCACGAATGTCCTGCGCGAAGCGCAAATCGTGACATTCGCGCTGGCACGAAGCTTGGCGGTTCGCCGCCTGACACTCGGAGAACCCAAGAAATGTCCAGCGAGACGATCACTCCTGGCCGACGCTAATGCACTTGCTCTGCCAAGGCGCTTTTCAACAATTGCCCTACGGGCCAACGCGACCGCAGTCGCGTGCCGTGCGTGCGCACGCAAAACTTGCGTGCGCGTACCGCAACACGCGCCGGGCTGCGTCTTGAGCGGAGGGCGTTGACGCCCGCGTGTCGCCGATTCCGGCGAGCATCACGAGCACGTAGAACTCCAAAGTCGACGTCTAGCCAACTGACTGAGCGAAAGGCGGCGCGGGATCGTGCCACATGGGTGTCGCTCACCGTGCGTTGCATCGGGCTCTATGTTAGTAAAGTAACTTGACTTTATGCCAAGCGGGCGTCGCCGCTTTAAGCGCGAAGCGTGTTGGCACAACCGTTGCTCAAGCCGAGTTCGCACTCGCAAAGCGCGAGTAGGAGACCAAAATGCCACTTGTTGTCGCTCGCAATTGGAAAACGTTCGCTCTACGCGGCCTTACTGGACTTGCGTTCGGGATGTTGGCGATCTTCGCCCCAACGAAGGCGCTGCTCGCACTCGTCGTTGTTCTTGGCGGCTACTGCGTCCTCGACGGAATCTTCGCCCTGGCGATGTCGTGGTCCATTGAACACCACCGTGCGTTGTTCGCGCTCGAAGGTGGGTTGAGTCTGTCGCTCGGCGCAGCAATCTTGTTCCAACCAAACGCCGCAACCAAGTTCATCCTCTACGTGATGGCTTTCTGGGCGATTGTAACTGGCATCGTCGAATACCTGCTCGCTTGGCGCATTCGACAGCGCTTTCCTCAAGTTGCGATCGTTCTTCCGCTCGCGGCAGCGGCCTCAATTCTGCTCGGCGTCGCAGTCATGGTTTGGCCTCTCCCGAGCGCTTTCCACCTCATGGTTGTGTTCGGCTGCTACGCCATCTTTAGTGGCACCGCGACCCTCATCGCTTCGCTACGCCTGCGTGCACGCGAAGGGCGGCCAACAGCGTCTCGAAAGTTGCACGTCGTTTTTTGAGCAGGGCCAATCCCCTGCGCTGCTCTTGAGCGTCGCCTTGCGCAGGTGAGGCAATGGTCGCATGCGTCGAGCACTCATAGTCCGAAGCCCGAGCGAATGTAGCTATTGACGGATTGAGCGGTGTACTGCGTTCGCCAATTTCCTTTTCTCTGAAGCCTAACTTCCGTCAAAAAGGCAGCGAGCGTTCCGGTCTTGCCCAGGGAAGCGTGATACGTCGAAATCGTGCGTCCAGGGTTTGGGTACGAAACCTGTTGCGACAGCCCGCCCGTCTCGCCGGTTTGGGTCGTCCATCCGCTAAGAGAATACGCGGTAGGGTCAATTCGAAACCACGCCGTCGAAACGTCACCGGAGAAGTAACGGTTGCTTTGGTACGTAAATACGCCAGGCGGCAACGGCAGCGTGTGATGAACCAGCATGCCGTGGACAGTCTCTTGAAAATCGTTGGATCGTACGGTCACCCCTGTCATGGTCGTTGCCGTATCGAACTCGAGCGCCACGCCCACGTTGTCGGGTGTTCGGTACCAGTCGTAGACCAGGTTGTTGTGAAACGTCACGTTCTCGAAGTTCGTATCGAGGAGATACGCCTTCGTGTTCGCCGTGCCGGTCGTATGGTGGGCAACCACGTTCCCCGCAATTTCAACGCCGGAGAGATTCTGAAACTGCGCGCCAGTCCCCCGCGGCAAGGTGGAATTAATGTCGCGCGTTCCCATGATGACATTGTTGCGAAAAGTTCCTGAGGCCTTTTGCGTTGGCCACATCAACGCTGCGTGGCCGAAGATCACACCGGTCGGGTTTTCGAGAAAGAGGTTCTCTTCGCACAGCCCCCCAGGCCTTTGCTGCATTCCCGTCGCACCCGCCTCGGACGATATGTTTGCGCGCGTCGTAATATTTGTGTTGTCCACTTGAAGGTACATGTTGTGGTTGTGCTCCGACGTCGCGCCTGTCACGCCGTTGCGATTGAAGATGTTCTCTTCGACCAAAAGCGTGTTTACGCGACTTACGAACAACCCCTGCGAATAGCCGCTCGTGATATACGAATCCACGATGACTGATCTGCGCACTCGGACATTCGAGAGCGTGCGTCCGGTTGCGGGCTGAAGCACGATGTTCGCGCCATAACCGGCAACGAAGACGTCCTCGATCAAGATGTCGTCACCACCGCCGTACCATTTGATGCCGACAGA
>JAHFDZ010000178.1 GCA_023248745.1 Myxococcales bacterium
ATAAGGACACGCTGATGAACTTCACCCTCGTGGCAATGTCTGAGCGAAACGATGCTTTCAGGTATTGGCAGATGGGCGACAACAAGAAGTTCCTCGAACGCGACGCCGATTACCAAGCAACGACCTACTCAACCAAGTCGGGCACAGAATACCAATTCTGGGAGCACCACTATGAGGCCGGGAGTGTCATCACTGGAGGACACTGCTTCCCCGGCGGCTCTGACCGCGGCACGAAGTGGACTCAGTTCGGATGTGAAGACGCAGATGCGTTCGTAGCTGGCGAGAAGGTCATGCGGTTCTTCATCGACCATCCAATGAAGTGAACGCAAGACGGCTTGCCTCATCTGTCCTTCGCTGAGATCACGTCAGACCAGGTGAGAGCTAACCTTGCTTGACTTCCTTGCTTCACTTGTTGAATCTGCGCCACACGAAAGTGAGCGGCCACAAGACGCGACAGATGGCCGCAAGCGGTCTCGTGATGTTGGTGTCGAGCGGCTGCACGCCGGCGATGCCGGGACCTATCGTCAAGGTGGTTGCCTTGCCAACGCAAGAGAGCGCATCGGCTGCAGAAGTCGAGAGCGACGCAGAGGATCGCACGTGGGATAGCGAAGAGCCGCGCGTGATCAAGCGCCCACGAACCAACGTGCCCCGCAAGTTCCGCGCAGCCAACGCCCATGCAGCACAAGCCGACCCCCAACCCAGCGACCGAGCACGCTCTTTAGCGTGCGTAGGGAAGCGATCCAGGTGGACACCAGGGTAGCCAAGCGCCCAGCTGCACGAATCATCTCTTCGTAGTGAAAGGAAGCTGGGGGCTTGGGGGCGAAACCATGCGGTTTCGGCCACCAAATAGCCGTGCGCAGCACATCCCCGCGAAGCGCAGCGCTCATATAAAAAAAAGCGCGCGGATAAGCGAAAGCTACTTCCCCAATCCCCCCGCAAACGGCAAAACATACTTCAAATCCTCATCCGTAAACCGCAGCTGCAACCCCAAGAAATAATCTCGCCGCGTCGACAAGAACAGATGATCCACACCCCCAAGCAACCAAAGCTTGTTCAAGAACTCATACCCAAGCCACATGCGATACCGAGGCTGAATCTCTTCTCCGAAGCCAAACAGGTCCTGTCGAATCTCTAGCTTGTCGTTCAAAAGATGCATATCGAGACCAATGCCGCCGGTCGACTCGCGAATGCCGAAGCGGCCCGTAAACATGCCGAGTCGTCTTGCGAACTGAAGTGAGAAGCGGAACGAGTCTGTCGTGCGCGTGGTGACCGTTCGGTAGCGCGCAGGCTCGTTTGGATTTGTTGTCTCGACGTCGACTTGTTCGAAAGAAGTCTTTCCGCGCGGATCGTTAATGAGTTCGATGAGATAATATTTGTCTTCGCGCGGCTGTAGACGCACCTCGACGTAGCTTTTGATCGTGTTCGAAAGAAAGTTGTAGTCGCTGCGGAGGTTGACCTGCGTTTGCACGCGATTGATTCCGCCGACCAAATCGCTGACGTTCTCAACCGTGCCCTGCACTTCGTTGATGAGCGTCTCGTCCTTCGTCAACTTGCCAATCGTGCCTTCGCCCTTGTCGATGCGCTCTGCAACGTGATCGGCGTGCGACAGCGCGCTCTCAAGACTCTTGGCAGCCTTGTTCACACGTTCGGCGGTTTCGCGAAGTTCACCTACTTGACCATTGGGGCCAGGCTGCTGCTTCGTGAGCGCGCGCACGTCTTCGGTAACGAGGCGTACGTTTTCGAGAATGGTGGCAACCTGCGGATTGGCGTTCGACGAGATCGAGGCAACGTTCTTGAGGGTCGTGTTGAGATACTCGCGATTTTCGCGAATGGTCTTGTTGAGCGCATCGGTTGCGTCGGCAAGATTCTTCAGCGTGTCGCGAATGTTCTGTCCGCCCTGCTCGGTGCCGACACTTTTGGCAAGTTGCTGCGCGACAAGCTTTACTTGCCCCGCGATCTCTTTCATCTCGTCCATCACCTGACCGCCGGTCGCTTGCTCGGTCACGATCGTGATCGCGTCGCCGTCGTGGAGCTTTCGGTGGTCTTCGGTACCGGGCGTGATGACAACTTGAAATTCGCCAAGGAGCGAGCTCGACTTCTTGCCGAGAGTCGCGTTGTCGAAGAGCGCAATGTCTCCGTTGACGCGCACATTGACGCGAGCCCGATTTCCTTCGAGCTTGATGGCGTCAATGCTCCCAATCGGAATGCCCGCGACGGTCACGCGCGACTGCGCTGCAAGGCCGGTCGCGTCCTCAAGCAAAGCGTGCACGACGTACGACTTGCCAGTGCCCAATCGCTTGCCGATGGCACTGTAAATGCCAAAGGTGGCGCCCGCCGTGACAATCACGAACAGGCCGACTTTCGCCGCCTTGGACACCTCCTTCATCGACAAAACGCTACAGCAAACGCGACGAGAGTGAGAAGAAACAGCCCCAAACCCTACGAAGCCGCGTGCGGCGCCGGAGGATCGGCGGCCGGTTCGAGTGGCTGCGCTCGCTTCCCTCGATCGGTCACCACATAGAAGGCGGGCACAACGAAAAGGGACAGCACAGTCGAGAGCGCAAGGCCGCCAAGAACGGCAACGGCCATCGGGCCACGTGTTTCGGCACCTGGGCCAAGGCCGAGCGCCGAAGGCACCGCTGCCATCATGGTTGCAACAGTGGTCATCAATATGGGTCTCAATCGCAACGGGCCAGCGCGCTCAATCGCTTCGCGCGCGGCAAGCGAGTCTGTTTCGCGGACCTGATTGGCGTAGTCGACCAAAATGATCGAATTTTTCTTAACGATGCCCATCAAGAGCAACAGGCCAATCATGCTGAACACGTTGAGTGAATGACCCGAGAGAAAGAGGCCGCCAATCGCACCGGCGACGCTGAGCGGCAAGATAGTCAAGACAGTTACCGGATGCAGGAACGAATTGAACTGCGCGGCGAGCACCATGTACGCAACAAGGATGCCGATCCCTAGCGCGAACAAAAGACTCCTCGTCGTTTGATCAAGCTGCACGCTTTGACCTCCCAAGACAACACGACAACCGACGGGTAAGTCCTTTGCCAGCTCTTGCGCCTTCACGATCGCCTGCGCCTGCGAGAACCCGGGTCCGACGTTCGCGGTAATCGAAATTGCACGTTCACGATCAATGCGCGAGATCGCCTGAAGCGCGGGTTTCTCCTGCTGCGTCACAAGTTCCGATAAGGGCAAGAGGTCACCATTGGCGGTGCGCACATGAAGGCGTCCAATGTCTTCTGGGCGAGCGCGCTGATCGGCAAGGAGTCGCATGCGAATATCGATGCGTCGCCCGGCGCTCGTGAACTTGCCAACCACCGAACCGCCGACGAGGGCGCTCACCGTCGTACCAATATCAGCTGCTGACACACCCATTTCAGAAGCACGGCGACGATCGGGAACGATTTGTACCTCGGGCGAACCCACCTGGTAGTCGGTGTTCGCATCAACGGCTGCACCACTTGCAACGAGTGCGTCACGCAGTTTCATCGATGCCGAGACAAGCGTGTCCCAATCGCTGCCGCGAACGGAAAGTTCGATTGGTGAACTTCCTTTACTACCTCCGCTGAATGCTTGCTGTGAAAGGTCCTGAACGGAAACCCGAAGGCCCGGGTAGCCACCGAGTTCTTTGCGAAGCTGGGCGCTGAATTCGGCTTGGGTCTTCTTACGCTTGCCCTGCGGCACCATCGTAATCGACATGGACCCGCTACCGCTCGAGAGCTGCAGCGTTGTGCGTTCCACTTCCGGGTACGACATGACCTTTTGCTCAATCGTCTTGAGCAGCGGGGCTGCATCTCGAAGACTCGCACCTGCGGCAGTTTGAAGTCGCAATTGAAGGCGACTCTGATCTTGCGATGGCACAAACTCGACCTTCAATTGCGTCGCCAGAAACACCGCGCCAGCGAGCGTCAATCCGCCGCCAAAGAGCACAAGCACTGGCCGCTGCATCGCCCGCTTCAAGGCTCTCGTGTAACCCGTCTCGAGCGCGACAAATGCACGTTCAACCAGTTGGCCAAATCGGCCTCGCGCTTGCCCATGCGTGACCATCTGCGCGCAACGCGCCGGCGCCAAAGTGATCGCCTCAAGGTACGAAAGCGCCACTGCGATTGAGAGGGTCACACCAAACTGAAAGAAGAAACGACCAACGACGCCCTCCATGAATATGACGGGCAAGAAGATCGCGATCACAGCCACCGTTGCCGCGAGCGCCGCAAAGGTGATCTCCTTCGTGCCATCGAGCGCCGCAACCCGCGAAGACTTCCCCATCTCGCCATGGCGCACGATGTTCTCGAGCACCATAACCGCGTCGTCGACCACCAACCCAACGGCGAGCGAAAGACCGAGGAGCGTGAACGTATTGAGCGTAAAGCCCATAAAATAGATCACGCCCACAGTACCCAGCAGCGACATCGGAATCGCAAGAACGACGTTGAGCGTGCTCGAAAGCGATCCCAAAAATAGCCAACACACGAGCGAAGTCAGCACCAACGCGAGTGCCAACTCGATGAGAATCTCTTCGACCGACTCCTCGATGAACTTCGTGGTGTCGAACAGGACCTCAATTTTCATGCCCTCTGGAAGCGTTTTCTCAAGTTCCTTGACGTACGCTTGTACTTGCCGAGCGACCGCAACGGCGTTCGATCCACGCTGCTTGAGGATGCTTATCGTTTGAAGCGGCACGCCGCCCGCCAGCGCCAAAGACGTTTCGTCCTCGAAGCCATCTTCTACGAGCGCAACGTCCGATAGATAAACGGGATTGAGCCCTTGGCGCTTGACGACGATGTGCCGAAACGCGTCGAGGTCAAACGCCTCGCCGAGCACTCGTACAGAAACTTGACGACCACCTGCCTCAAGCGACCCCGCTGGCACCTCTGTGTGTTCGCGCGTGAGGGCGCCTTGTACGTCAGTAACGGTAACGCCCTTTTCGGAAAGGCGACTCGCGTCGAGCCAAATGCGAACGTTGCGATCGAGGTAGCCGCCAAGCGTCACTTGCCCCACACCGGAAACGGTCTGCAGCTTTTCTTGGACTTGGTAGCGCGCGACGTCTGCGAGAAGCTGACGCGCAAATGGACCTGTGATGCCCAGCGTGAGAATGGGCTGATCGTCTGGATTGGATTTTGACACCGTTGGCGATTGCACATCGCGCGGCAACTTGCGCTGCGCTCCGGCCACCTTCGCTTGAACATCTTGAAGGGCAAGATCGATGTTGCGCGAGAGATCGAAAACCGCCGTGATGCGCGCCGATCCTTGACGCGACGACGAGGTAATTTGCTGGATGCCTTCGACCTGCGCAAGCGCTTGCTCGAGAGGTTCTGCGATTTCACGTTCAACGGCTTGGGGCGCAGCGCCCGCCCATGTCACCGACACGGTTACGTTAGGGTTGTCAACGTCGGGGTACTGGCTGATGCCAATGCGAAATGCCGCAAGGACGCCCAGCAAGATCGTAGCGCCCATGATCATCCATGCGAGCACCGGGCGACGTATCGAGATCTCGGTAATGTTCACGGCGGGTTGCCCTCGCGCTTGCGACGGCGTTCGGCTGAATGCGCGGGTGGCGCGCCCGATCCGCCGGGTTGTGCACTTGAACCGTCGGACTCGGCGCTATTCGCGGCTCTTGGCGTTGCCTTTGGATCGACCACGCGCACTCTCGAACCTTGCGCGAGCGGCTCTCCACCGCGAACGACAAGCTGATCGCCCGCCGCAAGTCCCTTGCGCACTTCGACCCTTCCATCGGACGTGTTCATGCCAAGTTCGAGCTCTCGCTCTTGGGCGATTCCGTCCTTGACCACATAAGCGAGAAAACCTCGCTCACTCGGGCGTATCGCTGCGCGCGGGACGATTGGCGCTTCGCGTGTGTTCCCGGTCGACATCTTGACGTCAACGTAAATGCCGGGCCGCAGGAAGTGTCGATTGGACGTCGCGTCGACTTCGGCCGTGACCTGCACGAGCCTCGACTTCGCGTCCGCTGCGGCCGCGACAAGCGTGATCTTCGCTTGGAAAGTTTGTTTACTATCACGCAAAGTAAACTCAGTTGACATCGCGGGCTTGACGCGGGTTGCCTCGAGGGATGTCACAGGAAAGCGCAGCAGCAATGGATCTGCGCGCAAGAGGGTGGCGAGAATGGCGCCGGGGTTGACATACTGACCGGTCTCGACCGTACGCGTTTGAATGACACCGGCGAGTGGCGCGCGCACGTAGGCATCGCGCAAGTTGAGTTCTGCGGTCTTCAGCGCCTCATGCTGTGATGCAGACTCGGCTTGCGCGGTCCGCACGCGAGTTCGGTAAGTGTCGAGCTCTTCCTCCGGAATGAGCCCCGGATTTTGCGCGCTCGCTTTTTCGCGTCGCTCAAGACCGGATTTTGCCTCAGCGAGCGAAGCCTCGGCCTTGTTGTACGTCGCGCGAGCCCGGTTGACCGCAAGTTGATACCGCTCAGGATCAATCGCGATCAGCGGCGCATTAAGTTTCACTTCTTGACCTTCGGCAAAGGCAACCTTGCCGACTACGCCGGCGACGCGCGCCGTCACTTGAACGCGTTCGAACGCCTCGATCGTTCCTGGTGCTTCGATGACAAGGTCGGCCTTTTCGAAAACGATCGATGTCACTTCGACGGCGTACTCCACGCGATCGCCCGCGCCTCCCCCTCCCCCGCCGCGACCCTTTCGACCACCGCCACCTCCGCCACCTGTGGAGTCAGCATTCGGTTTCTGTTTGCATGACAGCGCCAGTGCGAAGAGCGCAACGGCAAAAACGCCATAGTGCCTCATCGTGCGCCTCCTTCACTTGTGTCGAGTGGACCATCACCGGTCGCGAAGCGTAGCTCAAGATACGCTTGCTCCATGGAGAGCCGCGCCGTGGCTAGCGCAACCTCTGCATCAAATCGTTTCGCGTTGGCGTCGACCAACTCGATCGCGCGGGCGAGGCCCTGCTTGTAGAGCACTTCTGTCTCCTGCGTGTTGCGGCGTGCACTGTCAACGGCGCTGCTCGCGGCTTGATACACACCTTGTGCAGCCTGCAAATTGGCTAGCGCCACACGCACGTCGGCCTCGACACGCCGTTCGAGGAGCGATTGATCAAGCATTGCGATCTTGAGCGACGCGAGGCGCGACTCGCGATCGGCGTAGCGAGATCCGCCATCGAAAATGGGCCAGCTCGCCGTGAGCTGCAGCGTCTCGTCGTCGACGCGGCCGCTAGAACCCGTTGGCGCTGTTGCGCGTACTTGTCCTTGAAATGCAATTGTCGGCGCAAGCCGCCACATCGGTTCCTTTGCCGATTGCTCAGCAGCCTCGACTTTTTCGCGACTCGAGCGCACATCGAGGCGACGCAACCGCGCGGTCGCGCAGAGCGCTTTGACGTCGCTCACACCCCTCAACTCCGCCGCGCGCGTGGTTTGGGTTGGTTCGACAAGCGGCCCAGAAACGGATACCACCGTTAGGAAAGAAAGTTGAATATAGGCGCGCGCAACGGTGCCGATGGCGCTCTCCACCTCTCGCTTTGCGCTCGCGAGCTCTATTTCGCTTCGGGTAACGTCGTTCGAACTCGCAAAACCGGCTGCTGCGCGCGCACGCGCGTTGGCAAGGTTGGCTTCTGCACGCACAAACCGTTGATCCGCAGCAAGCTTGACTTCGTTCGCAGTGAGCGCAGTCAAAAATGCGCGGGCAACATCGTATGCGAGAACGCGCCTATCTTCTCCAGCTTGATGTCTTTCGGCCTCGGCAGAGTGCTTTGATTGACTGAGAAGTGGATAGGCGGATGGCGCGAAAATTGGAGCGGTCAGTGTTGCGGTTGCGGCGAAACTTGTCGTATCCGAACCGGTGGGAGGCGCCGGTCGTAGCGTCTCGCCAGCCGTTGCTGAGAGCGACGGGATAAGCGAAGCTCGCGCCTTTACGACGGCTGCTTCTGCTGCACGCACGCGCTCTTGTGGCGAGCGCGCTCGCTCGTTGTGCTTCAGCGCGAGCGCAATAACATCAGCAATCCGCGTCCCACCTTCGCGTGCCGTCGGCGGCGCGACCCCCGGTGCGATGGGCTTGTCCGTTGGCTGAGCGAGCGCACGTTGCGTTGGGAAAAAAGCAGCACCCATGAGAAGCAAAGCGATCGGCTTGGATTGGATGACCATCTCACTTTCCCAACGTCGCGAAGGCGCGACGTGAGAACGAGCGTATCGAACGCTGCGACGTCAGCGCTCCACGTTCGTGCCGCACTGACGAAAAAGTAATCACCGTGGCTACATTCCAGAGACCACACTGCACACACGCTGAGACGACGCAAAAGCGTGGGGCCCTACGCTCGCTCGAACGCGTAAGCACAGTTAAGTAAGTCCGGTCCTTCGTTTACGAACGATTGCCTAGCGAACTGCGACAATCTCGTGCAGTTGCTGCCCTTGTGGCGTAACGACTTCTGCCTCTTCGCCTTCGGCAAGCCCCAAGAGTGCGCGGCCAAGCGGACTCGTCGTCGCAAGGGTGTGAACCTCTTTGCCTTCGCAGTCGATTCTCTCGCCACCCGGAGCGGGTACGACGAAGTAGGTTCGAAGGCCTTGCGGCCCCTTCACGTCGACGATCGCGGATGCTTGAATTGATTCGCCACTTTCAAAGTTACGAATAGGCATCGACGCGAGCATCGCAAGCGCGCGTTCAAGCGATTGGACGCGATCGGCTTGTCCTTTTGCAAGATACGACGCTTCGGTCGAACGCATGTCCTTGTCGTTCTCGGGCTTGTTTTCCTCGTGTGATGCGGCTTGGGCGGCATCGAGCGCGAGGCGTGTCATGTTCGCGATCTCGGTGGAGAGTCGCGCGCGGAGCGTCGCCACGAGTTCGCCTTTGTTAATGGCCATCGCGCGTCACCCGTTTATCCATGAACCGCGGATCCGAAGGAACGCATCCATTGCGCTTCTTCAGTCGTCAGCGGTCCCTTTTGGAGTGCGTCCAAATTTTCGTCAAGCTGCTTACCACTTTTCGGCCCACACAACGCAATGTCAACGTGCGGATTCGATAGGCAAAATCGATAGCAATCGCCAGCTGTCATGACAGGCCCAATCCAACCGCGCGGCCTTTTCAGGAGCTTGCGCCAAGACGTTGCTGTATAGGCCACAATCGCCGGCTTTTTTCCGTCAACGCGCTTGTCTAAGTTCGGAAAGATGTCGCGCTCCGCACCGGGATGAGCGGCGTTGTAACGAAGCATATACAAATCGAGCGGCGCATCTTTAACGAGCTCTCCGGCACGCGGGCGGTCGTGAATGGAGATCGCGGAAGCGCGGATTTTTCCGGTCTCTTTGAGGCGCGCAAGTTCGCCAAGCGTCGCATCGGTAAGGGCTGACGTTTTGCCAACCCAGAACAAGTGAAGCACGTCGATGTAGTCTGTTTGTAGCTTACGCAGGAGCGACTCGGCTCCGCGCCGAACACCACCACCAAAGAAGCCGAGGATGGGCCCCGAAGCAATAACGTAACGCTCTCGGTTCTCTTTGAGGCGGCGCCGCAAGGGATCGTTCAGTTGCCCTGTGCCAGTGTTGGTCCAAAAGAGGTAATTGAGCCCGCGATCGAGTGCGGCTTCGAAGGATGGAACGTCGAGGCCAAAGTTGCAGGCGAGACCGAGTCGATGGACCGAGCGATTAAGTGAAGGGACGAAGCGTGTCGCGAATTCGAAGTCACTCATGGAGTTGAGAGTACCCCTGCGGCGCGATTGCAAAAGGACTTCGGTGTGAGGGGCGAGGATCTCGATGGGAAGCCGGTGTTGCCGGCTGCGTGAGCAAACATGGATCTCGTGCTTGTTTCGTTCGCCTTCGGGAACTGAAACTTAGAGGTGGTCAACCTCGTTGTTGATTTGGATCCACTTCTTGACGAGCGACGCTTGGTCGGGACCGTCAAAGACGAACTTGCGCACGCATAGCTTTCCATCTTGTGCGAGGGTTAGGCGCTTGGCCGCGTCGTCGTGGGTGGACTCTAAGTGGGCGCGAAAGTTGGACCAAACGTCACAGACGATCTTCGCATCTGCGTTCGATTTGTAGGTCGTTGTCTCTTCAAATTCGAGCCTCGAAGCATCACCGCGCGCGCGCACTTCGTGGCCATGGAGCCGGGAGTAGTAGATCGTTTGCGCATCGATTCGCGGCTCCGAGGCGGGGAACGCGAACAAGTCGATTGAGCCTCGAAACAGCCGGGCGTCCCCCACGCAAACGGTCTTGCCGTCGGAAACCACGGCTTGTCCGTTGGCATCAACCATTCCCGACATCCTCGTGTTCGTTTCCGCTTGCCCGCTTGCGATGAACTCAAGGGGGGTACCCGTTTTTGGCACACACTGCTTCACGATTTCAGGATCCGAAAATCGCGCAACGATCCACGCGGCACGCTCTCCCGCTGAGATGATCAAGCTCGTTTCGTCTGCCGCTTCGAATGGGCACTCAAGACTCGGACGACCCGCCTCCTTTTGGAACCTCGGTCCAGCGGACAAACCGAAAAGCGCACCTCCCGCGGGGCTACGTTTGAGTCGAGACCACTGGGCGTAAGTGATCCACCACGGCGAGGCAGCGACCGCCGGCGTATTGCGAACGGTCGTTGTCGCAGGCGCATTTGACACCACCGGCTCGACGGACGCCTTCTGTGCCGACGCTGGGGCGCATGCGATTGTCAAGCAGCTGAGCAAGAAGGCCTTAGCTGACTTCATCAACTGCTCATCCTAGCGCCAACTCGGGACCTCAACGCGCGAGATGTGCATCCAAGCAGCTCGCCAAAGTGCACGCGAACAGGAATAATCGCCCGCGCCCGGCACTTCTGGGCGGCAGCTTCAACGTCCTGGGGGGACTTCATGCAACCACTACTGCGCGCCGCACTCGCTGCGTGGACACTCGTGCTTTTCGCGGTCACCGGCACAGTGCAAGCCGCACCACCGGTACAGGAGATTCCGGAGCCACTTCGCCCTTGGGTCCCTTGGGTAAAGGGCAATGGTCAAGTATGTTCACCATTCCACGGAGAGACAGGGCTTGCTCGGTGTGCGTGGCCATCCAAATTAGTTCTGCAACTTGACGAAAAGGGCGCGCGGTTCTCGCAGCACTGGCACCTCGACGAAAAAGATTGGGTACCGCTTCCGGGTAACAAGAAACGCTGGCCGCTCGGCGTTCAAGACGGCACCAAGAAGCCGGTCGTCATCGAACAAGAGAACGCACCCAGCGTCGAGCTCGAGCCAGGCGATCACATCGTCACAGGCTCGTTTGCGTGGGACTCGATGCCAGAGTCACTCCCTATCCCGCCAGAAACCGCGCTCATCGAGATGACCCTGCGAGGCAAGCGCATCAGCGAGCCCAATCGCGATGCAGCAGGCACCGTGTTTCTTCAGAAAAGTGAACAGCAAACAGAGGGCGACAGTCTCGAAATCGTCGTACACCGCCGTCTTACCGATGACGTTCCGCTGCGCCTCACGACGCGTATCACGCTTCAAGTTGCCGGCAAGAGCCGTGAGGTTTTGCTCGGCAAGAGTTTGCCACAAGGTTTCGTGCCCATGGTGCTCACAAGCATCCTGCCCACGCGCATCGAACCCGACTCGCGATTGCGCCTCCAAGTGCGACCCGGCAATTGGACGATCGAACTCGAAGCGCGAAGTGAAGGTCAATTTTCTGTACTTTCTAGGCCTGCACCAGACGGCCCATGGCGGCTCGGCGATGAAGTCTGGGTCTTCGCAGCACAAAATAGACTTCGTACAGTTACAATTGAGGGAGTACCCTCAATTGACCCGCAGCAAACTTCGCTTCCCGAAGATTGGCGCAAGCTGCCCGCCTACGCGATGTCGCCAACGTCAGCCTTCAAACTGATCGAACGCAGACGCGGCGACGCCGAAACGTTGCCCGATCAGTTGACGCTTACGCGATCTCTTTGGCTCGATTTTGACGGTACCGGCTACACAATCAGCGATGCCATGAGCGGTACGCTCAGCCGTGCCACGCGGCTCGAGATGAATGCGCCGACGGAGCTTGGTCG
This sequence comes from Myxococcales bacterium, assembly GCA_023248745.1. Taxonomy (GTDB): domain Bacteria; phylum Myxococcota_A; class Polyangia; order Polyangiales; family Polyangiaceae; genus JAHFDX01. The sequence continues at coordinate 11,964 of JAHFDZ010000178.1, forward strand.
CGTCGCAATTCACTACAAAGATCAGTTCATCACCAAGCTCACTCAAGGCGCCTCGCTCACGGGCGTCGAAGTAAGGCAAGGCAATCTCGACGTCTCGGCCGACAGTCGACTTCCGGGCGTGCTCACCGAAGTGCCTGCGGTGGGTTGGGCGCTCGATTTTCACAAAGTCTCCGGCACGCTGCACCTTCCTCCGGGTTGGCGCCTCTTTCACGCGAGTGGCGTCGATGAAGTTCCCACCACGTGGTTGCAACACTGGACGCTGCTCGAAGTGTTTCTCGTGCTCATCCTCGGCATCGCAACGTGGCGACTTTTCGGCTTCGGCTGGGGTGCCCTCGCACTGCTCGCGTTCACGGTGCTCTTTCCAGAGCTCGGCGCGCCGAAGTGGGTCTGGGCATTCGTGCTCGGGTTTGAAGCCATCGGACGCATTGTTCCAAAGGAAGGAAAGATTCGCTTTTGCGCGCAGCTCGCAAAAGGAACAAGCGTAGTTACACTTTTGCTCTTCGCCGTCCCCTTCTTGATCGACCACGTACGAGGCGGCGTCTATCCAGCGCTCGAACACGAGAACCAAGCACTCGAATTCGGCACAAAGCACGACATGTCGCAGGCGAAGGGAGAGCCCCAAGCTGGAGAATTGGAAACGCGACGGGCACCTGAAGCCACTGGACCCGCTCACGCAGCTCCCGCCGAGGAACCGGCGACAGCGGAGAAGCATAAGGTGGTCCTGCGGAGCGAACAGTCGGAGACAAGAAATTTCGAAACGGATGAGGCGAAAACCCTCGATCCCTCCGCCGCAAATCTCAAGACCTCGCCACTTCCGCAAGACCAAAAGAACAAGGCGGAATCTGGCAGGTTTGGCTCCGTCAGCAACAACTGGGACCAGAGCAAGCGATCCGGCTTCGAGGTCTACGATCCCAACGCCATGGTG
>JAHFDZ010000179.1 GCA_023248745.1 Myxococcales bacterium
AATTGGTCAAGACGAGGAAGGACGTGCGGAAGCGCAGCGCCACCGATTCGCGCCAACTCGGCCTCAGCTTGCGTGTCAGGCCCGGCCGCCATGCGCTTGAGGAGTTTCGCGGCACGCTCAGAAGCACCGACCGGTGCAGAGTTAAGAAAATAGGGCAAATCGAGGAACATTTGCCGCGCATGCGCGCCTTCAAGCACCTTGTCAGTCCCAAGAGCGCCCGCCGGAATGAGCGAAGTCAGGGCGAACGCCAATACGCTGAGACCAATCAGCGTTGGCACTGCCCAAAGGATGCGCCGTAACGCGTAGCGCAGCATCTCGGCCAAGCTTACACTCGCTCCGTGACCAAGGAAGAATTGCTCGCGCGCGCACATGCATGGCTCGCAGACGATCCAGACCTCGAAACGCGTTTAGAGCTTGAAACGCTGATCAAAACGGAGGACGAGCCGGCGCTCAAGGAGCGCTTTTTTGGCCCTCTTGAGTTCGGGACGGCGGGGCTCCGGGCGGTTGTCGGCGCCGGACTTGCGCGAATGAACCGTGTGATCGTCGCCAAAGCCACGTGGGCGGTTGGCAAACACTTGCTCGCGTCTTTCCCAGATGCACGCGAGCGAGGCGTCATCATTGCCTACGACGGGCGCACCCACAGCCGAGCGTTCGCAGAAACCGCGTGCGAAGTGCTGGCCGGCCTGGGCGTTCGCACACAACTGACCAAAAGACCCACCCCAACACCGCTCGCGGCGTTCGCGCTGACGCACCTTTCTGCAGCCGCTGCAATTGTGATCACCGCCAGTCACAATCCGCCTGCGTACAACGGCTACAAAGTATTTTGGCGCGACGGCGCACAAATAGTTCCACCGGTTGACAAATCGATTGCGGCACTCTTTGAGTCATCACCATCGTATGCCGCAATCGCGCGTGTAGACTTCGCAGAGGCAAAAAAGCGCGGCCTCTTGGGCGATGTTCCCGACGCGGTTGATGCGGCGTACCTCGAGGGCGCTCTCAAGTTGACGGCCACAAACCGCGAAACCGATCGCACATTGCGTGTCGCGTACACAGCGCTCCACGGCGTGGGTACCCCTTGGATCGAACGCGCGTTTGCGGCTGCGGGGTTCTCAAATCTCTTTAGTGTCGCCGCGCAAGCCGAACCTGATGGGGCCTTTCCAACCGTCAAGTTTCCGAACCCTGAGGAACCTGGCGCGATGGATCTTCTCTTCGCGACGGCGAAAGAGAACGACGCCGACATTGCCATCGCCAACGATCCAGACGCGGATCGGCTTGCCGTGGCCGTACGAAACGTCGAAGGACGCTACGTGCAGCTTTCGGGCAACGAGGTGGGCATCCTCCTCGGCTACGACGCAATCGTTCGCGCAGAAGGCGTCGTTAAGCGTCCGCTCGTAATCAACACCATCGTGTCGTCGCCTCTGCTCGGTGTGATCGCGCAAAAAAGAGGCGTGCGAGCAGAAGAGACGCTCACGGGTTTCAAGTGGATCGCCAATCGCGCCATGGAACTTTTTCGAACAGAGGGCTATTCGTTCATTCTCGGTTACGAAGAGGCGCTCGGCTACTCGGTGGGTACCCTTGTGCGCGACAAGGACGGCATTAGCGCGGCGCTCGCCTTCGCAACGCTTGCAGCCTCGCTCAAACAAGAAGGAAGCGACGTTCTCACAGCGCTCGAACGCATCTACCGCGAGTTCGGACTCTTCGCGAGCGGCCAGATGAACATCGTACGTGAAGGGATCGCAGGCAAGGCCGAGCTTGAAGCGATGATGACGCGACTGCGTGAAGCGCCGCCCATTTCGGTCGCCGGGATGACCGTCAAGTCACTTGTCGATTACGAGCGAGGCGTGCGCAAGACAGGCGATGTTGAGGTGCGACTTGCACTGCCGCCAAGCAACGTGATCGGCCTCGACCTCGAAGACGGCCACCGCATCATTGTTCGTCCGAGCGGGACCGAACCGAAGGTCAAATGTTACTTCGACGTTTACGAAACACTTCGGGGAGAAGAACCTCTCAACGAAGCGAAGGTGCGCGCGGCAGCGACATTGGCAACGCTGCGCTCGGCGTTGGCCGAGACATTGGGTGTGCCAGAACGATAGTGGCGAAGACAATATTGGGCCGAGGCTCGTTCTTTGTGTGATGAACTTTGTCCTCCATCACACTAGGCTTAGTGCCTCGTGAACCGCACACGCATTGACTCACACGCGATGAAAATGCCGCCCGTGGTGCGCGACCCAAAGGCGCTCGACCACTTTCGGGCCGTGCTCGCCGCTTACATGTCCAAGCGGGGATTGCGATCCACGGACCAGCGCCACGTCATCGTTGAAACATTCTTCGCGGTGCACAACCACGTGAGCATCGAAGAGTTGCTCGCAGAGGTTCGCGGCAAAGACTCGCGCGTCGGGTACGCAACCGTCTATCGCACCCTCAAGCTATTGACCGAATGCGGCGTCGCGTACGAACGTCACTTTGGCGACGGGCTCGCGCGATACGAACTCGCCGACGACGCCGCGCACCACGACCACCTCATTTGCGTCGATTGCGGAAAGATCGTGGAGTTCGAAGAGCCCCGCATCGAAGACCTTCAAGACGAGATCGCGCTTCGCTACGGCTTTCTGCTCAAGTCACATCGACACGAGATGTACGGCCTGTGCGCCGACTGCCAAAAAGGCAAGTAACTTTACCTATCGAAAACCGCGTGCTCGCTGCGCGCATCGGTGACCACAAAGTCCACACGCTCGTCATGCGCAAGGGCTGGTAGCTCGCTCACGTACTGAAACTCAAACGCCACACCAATTACCGACAGGCGCGCATTCAAGCTTCGCTCAGCTCTAAGTGAGCGATCGTAGAATCCAGCGCCGTAGCCAAGACGGTGCCCTGTGGGGTCGATGGCAAGCGCTGGCACCACGATGGCGTCGAGTCCTTCGTTGGCGCGAGACTCTTGGTACCCAGGCTCGGCAAAGCCGAGGCCGCGTTCTTCGAGCGATGCCACGTCAAAAACCCAACGAAACACCATCTCACGCGTCTCGGGATCGATCGACGGATAGGCAACTTTCTTACCCTTTTCGCGAAGCCAGCCGTCAAAGGCGCGCAAGTCGAGTTCGTGACGCTCTACGATCGGCCAAAAAACGGCTACGCCGCGGGCTTTTTCAATCTCACCCATGCAGGTAAGCCGCTTGACGATCGCATCAGACTTTGCGCTGATAACCGACAGCGGCGTGCTCTTGCGAAGCCCGCGCATGCGCTTGCGCAGCTCAATTTTGACGCCCACACGCAAAGCATCTTCGGCCGCTTCGTTCATTCGTGCTCCCAGTCGAACGCCTGTTGTGTGGCGGCAGTCTTCTTGCGCGGCGCGCGAGGTAACACAATGAGCTCTCGCACGAGGCCACGCTTCGTTCCGTCAGCATTTACAAGCCGCGAGGCGGAGGCGCCACGAATCGTAAATTCTCTGTACAATCCGCGGGTCTCTTCGGTATCGGCATTTGAGAGCATGAACGGAACGCATCCTTTCGAGAGCCTATGCATCAACGCAAGCAGCCTCCGCTGATCCTTTGGGCCGAAGCCTTCTTTCGCATAGGCCGTGAAGTTCGACGTTGTCGACACGGGCACGTAAGGCGGATCCAAATAGACGAAATCGTTCTTGGTTAGGCCCTTGACAGCATCGTCGAAGTCGCCCGTTCGAAGCTCAACGCGCGCAAGCGCTTCGCTCGCTGCACGAAGGCGCTTTTCGTCAACGATGCGCGGGTTCTTGTAGCGACCGAATGGCACGTTGAATTCGCCCTTGCTGTTGACGCGCCAGAGGCCGTTGAAACACGTGCGGTTTAGGAAAATGAAACGGGCACCGCGCGCAACGTCCGACCAACCCTGGGTCTTCTGAGCGCGCACCTCGTAGAAGAGGTCGCTGTCATAGTGATAAATCGCAAGCGCATCGATGAGCGACGAAGGATCGCGTTGCACCGCGCGATAGCAAGCGAGAAGATCGTCGTTCTGATCGCACAAAATTGCGCGCTCAAAGGTGCCCTCGTTTCGTTCTTGGCGATTGCACAGCTCGAAAAAGAGCGCAGCCCCACCCGCAAACGGCTCAACGTAAGTCGCGATGCGCTTGGGTACGTGGGCGAGAAGCGAGGGCAAGAGCTGCCGCTTGCCGCCGACCCACTTCACGATGGGGCCGTATTTACCGGTCTGTTTGTACATCTGCTCCGAGCCCCAACGCGCGAGTCAATACCGTTTCGTCGACCGAAAAGGTCACCGGCTGGTTACTACAGCGAAGCAACATCCGCCCAAAGCTCTTACGAGCATCGACCGTTACTTGGCTTCCCCAGCTGGCGAGAGGCTTCTCAAAAGGAGGCTGAGGACCAATGCGCTGGACACGCACGCTCGCAACGAGCGCGAGCAAATCACTCATGGGTAGCTTCACTTCTCGACCCGAAATATGGGCATCTTGCACTTCTTGTGTCCGATCTCCGAGCAGGCACTCCGGATCGACAAAGTCGCGCTCCACTGCGTCAAGCACTGCGGGTTGCATCATGAACGCGTTGCCGTCTTGCACGACGATGGCGCGACCCTCTTGGCGATACATCGACAGCTTCTTATCGCCAAGCTGCACTTGGCACACGGTTCGTCCGTCGGGCACGCTTGAAATCACCCCGCGCTTTGCTGCACGAAGCAAGGCAAGCGCATCGTGCCATCGCGAGCCGAACCCAGGCAAGCCGCGAGGCGAATCAAGCGACCATTGCTCGCCCTTCTTCGTCCATTCGTACTCAATAGCGCTACATTTTATGACAACGCGACTCAGCGTCGCCTCTGTTTCGCGAGGCACAAGCCATCGTGGATCGCTCGGCAATTCCGACGTTGCGAGCGTGGTGAGTGCCTCTTTGGAAACCTCGAGTTCTCGTCCATCGATCGCTCGATACGCCCACCTCTCGCCGAGAAGCGCGCGCTCTTCGAACCCGTCCACACTCTTGACGATCAACTCGATTTCACTTTTTGGAGTCGGCGCGATCAGCGGCTCTTTCGCGGTACTGATCGCAAGCGCTTGATCGAGCCAATGCTCAAGCGCTTCCGACTCGTCTATCGAGAGCAAGCGATCTTCGGGCGCAATCAAGTGAAACCCGCTCTCTTTGCGTGCCGCCTCGAAAACCCGTCCGCGCGAGCGGAGCGTGACGCGTTCCACTTCATCGCGATGCGTCGAAAAGAGCGCCAAGTCGGCCCGTGCTTGCAGCAATGACTCCAACGCCGATGCCAAGGCCCCGGCGACGCATGCGTACCGTCCTCCCGGTACACGCGCCACGCGATCGGGGCCGCCAGGCTCACACGCCCCACCGATCGCAATTTCTCGCGCGCCGCTTTTCGTTTCGAGCACGGCGAAAAGGGGCGTTTCGCGGATCACATTCGGTGCAAGGAAGCGCTCTACGCGAAGCGAAAGAAGCAAGCTGAAGAGGTTATCCACCGCCTTGCGTGATACGCGAGCGCCGTCCGACGCAATGAGCCCACCGTCGCGAAGCACGAATCGCCGAGTGGACGAACCGCTCCCGACAGAGAGTGAGACAAGAGCGCTCGGCGCCAGCTTCCATATCGTTGTGTCGAGCAGCGTGAGCGGCGACTGCAGAAGTACGAGCGCCAAGGCGCGCGACACGACCATAGCGCGATCGTCTAGCGTCACATAGGCGCCTCCCATAGGAACGTCGGTCTCTCTGCCAACCGAAAGGACGTGCGAACGCGATGCAAAGGAGAGCTTGTAGCGGGCTCGAATTCGCCCAAGTTCGCTCGCCTCCACAAGACGAACCGGAACTTCTTTGTCAATTATATTGACCAATTTGTCCACGCATGCCGGGTCGATTGTCTCCTTGCTAGACCAGCCAGAAGACGTGCGATCGAGCTGCATCGCGACACCGTCAACGTCAATGTCAATTTTCTTAACTTCATGTGGCGACACCTCTGAAAACAGGCGTCCCTTGCGACTATTTTCAACGTCCGACGAGACACTGCGCGGCTCGAGCACGGCAACGTAGAGTCCGAGTCCGAGCGCGATGGTTCCAAGGGCGATCGCGATGCGCGCCTCAGGCGAGAGATTCATGCGCGTCGCTCCGTCGAGCGGCGCCGCAAAAACACGAGAAGCCCAAGCAGCGCGGCGGCCGCGGGCATCCACAAGAGAACGTACTGCCTCACCCGCGCGAGACCTCCCTCGGTGAGGATGAGCGGCGCGTGCGTTGCTTCCTTCTCGGGTACATCGACGAGCACGGGACGCTTCGCAAGCCACCCAATGGCACCTTCGGTGACATACGCGAGCCCACGAACGACAGGCGGGAGTTCAAACGTTTGGCCCGCCAGTGCGTAACCCGAACCGATCACAATTAATCGAGGTCCGTGCGGATCGTTCGGTGAAAGCTTGGGCCTTTCACTCGCCATTGCGAGCGCGAACGGGCCTCTGGTTTCATTGGGAGTCATTGGCGGTGGTCCCTTCCACTCGCTAACGCCTTCATCGTTCGTGCGTGCCGTCGCCGTATCGCTTGAGAGCAAGAGCACGCTTGGAACCGCCGCTCCTTGCGTCGCTTGGTGCCTCATCGATCGCGCGCTAACCAGACCAATCTTCGGCGACTCACCCAGTAACCCGTGCATCACGTCGTGCGCGCGAGCGCTCGCAAAAAAACCGGTGCCTGCGGTCTCTGGCATCACGCGATTGAGGTCTCGTTCGATGATCAACTGATTGTCGAGCGCGATGCCGAACGGCTCGGTTACTTTGCCAAGCCCCAACGGAATGGCAGCACTCGAGTCCCGCGCGAAGGTGGGGCCCGCTGCGATAAGTACGCTGCCGCCGAGCAGCGCATACGAAGCGAGTCGCTCCGCTTCGAGCGGCAGAAAGGGTGTTCGAGGTCCAGCTGCGACGACCACATCGCACGCCTTCAACGTCGACTGCGCATCGGCGGCCGCCAGATCGATTGCGGACAGCTCGTGATTGTCGCGCGCAAGGAGAGGCCCAAGGGGCCCAATCGAACCTCGCGAAGAGGCCGACAGGCCAAGCTCTTCGTGGCCTGTCGTAAAGCACAGCTTCGTCTTTTCTGCAGCGACGACCGCTCGAATCGCTGCCGTCACGGCACGCTCCTCGCGCGGAATCAACCGAGCCGCATCGTGTTCGTCCGCTCCAAATAGATCTGCCGTTGTGACGAACCAATGGCGTCCCTGGTACTCGACCACAAGGGCCAAGTCATCGGCCATCGCAGCAAGGTCGGTATTGGTACGCCGGAGCAGGTCACGCATTGCGTTCGCGTCGTGATCGGGATCGATCACGCTCACGTCGATGTGACCACTCGCACCGCGGTACGCCTCAAGAAGTTGGAGCAAGTTCGCCTTTGCGGGATCGCGATCACCAAGGGTAAGCGAAACCACAACGACACCTGAGAGTCCGGTAAGAGTCTCGCTCGTCGCATGGCTGAGCGAGAAGCGATGATTCGTTGTCACGTCGATGCGGCGGTAGTGCCTTTCTCCAAGAACATTGGCGCTCACAAAGATCGCGCACGCGGACGCCACCGAGATCGCCGACCACACGCCACGGCTTTCACGCGTGCGGCTCACGTGCGCCTCCATGCTGCGACCACTTGGGTCGTCAAGAAAAGTGACAATAGCGAGAGTGAGCCGTAAAAAACAAGGCGTCGCGTATCGATCACACCGAGCGAGAGTTCGCTCATGTGCGCCCAAATCGACGCATAACGAGCGGCCTTGTGCAATATTGCACCTTCCTTGGTTACCAATTCGACGGCACCAAAGAGGAACAAACCCAACACGACGAGCACTGTCGAAAGCAGTGCCGAAAATACGTTTCGACTGAGCGCGCTCGCCAGGACGCCGAGCGCTATGTACGCAGCGCCAACAAGCGCGACGCCGAGGTAACAGGACGCAACGACTTGCCAGTCAATCGCGGTCACTTGCTTGGCGATGCCCAAGTAGAGGACGGTCGGTATCCACCAGCTCAAGTAGACGATCAGCGCCCCGCAGTACTTTGCGCCAACCATCGCCGCATTCGTAACTGGCGCCGTGAGCAGGAGATCGATGGTGCCTTGCCTGCGCTCTTCGGCGAACGTGCGCATCGTTAGCGGAGGGATCAAAAGGAACAAGATCAGGTACAAGAAGACGGTGCTTCCAAAGAAGCCGCTGACCAATGACATCTCGGTCTGTTGTCCTGCCTGCGCACTTTGCGCCGCCACATGATCAACGACGAGCGCGAAGTGCCATCCTTGGAGCAAGAGAAACACGGTGAGTGCGACCCACCCGAGTGGCGTGACAAAGTACGCCCAGAGTTCTCGCTTCAAGAGTGGCCAGAAACCGGTCACGGAGCTTCCTCGCGCGTGAGCTCGGAAAATACATGCTCGAGTCGACTTTGTTCGGGTCTCACCTCACTGATGCCAATTCCATCCGCAACGAGTGCAGCGACAAGGTGCTCGAGTTCGCGGTCAAAGTCCGAGCTAAATGTAACGCAAACTGTACATATATCACCGGCCTGCGGCGAAACCTGAACCTGAGTCACACGAGGAGCGTTCGATAGGATTTCTTGCACGCGCAGTGACTCGCCTCGAACGCGAAGGCGGAAAGAACCTGCTTCATACCTCGAGGTCACTTCCGCGATGGGCCCGTCAGCCACGATCTTGCCACGCGAGATGAGCACCGCACGATCGCAGACGGCCTCAACTTCGGTGAGAACGTGCGTCGAAAGCAAAATGGTACGATTTTTTGCAAGTTTGCGAATGAGCGAACGTACTTCGCGAATCTGGTTCGGGTCGAGACTCGCAGTCGGTTCGTCGAGCAAGAGCAGTGGCGGATCACCAACGAGCGCATCCGCAAGCCCGACGCGTTGCCTATAACCCTTCGACAGTGTTTCAATGCGAACGTTCTGGACGTCATCAACCTGCGCTTCAGACATGGCGCGAAGAACGGCGTTATTGCGATCTTTTGCAGTTACCTTTTTGAGCTCGGCTCGAAAGCGCAAAAATTCGACAACGCGCATCTCCGGATAGAGCGGGACATGCTCGGGCATGAATCCGATCTTTGCTTTCGCAACGAGCGGGTGCTCAGTAATCGATACCGAGTCGATCGTCACCGATCCCGCATCTGGCCCAAGCGCGCCCGCGATGATGCGGAGCGTTGTGGTCTTCCCTGCTCCGTTCGGTCCAAGGAAGCCAACGACGCTTCCCGTTGGAACGTGAAACGAAATGTGATCGATTGCGGTTCTATTTTGGTAACGCTTGGTCAGCCCTTCGATGCGGAGCATCGATGCCTCCCTTCAGACTCGAACGCGCCAATTGCCGATGATCGTTTTCGAAACGTCCTCGAACGTGGGGTCGGTCACAATGAGCTCGGGCCGTGCATTGCGGCAGAAGAGCACGGTGTTTTGTCGAAAGACGCGACCAAAGGCAACGGCCTCTTCGCGATCCATGCCGTGCACGAGCCATGCGGGTTCGCGCCAGCTACTCTCGGGGTCTTCTTCAAAGCCAACGCATTGCTCAACGCGGTAGCAACCCAGAATGAGCAAGTCGCGCAGCACGAGATGCCTGCCCTCGTTAACTTTGCGCGGCAAGAGCATTGACCGTGGGTTGTAGGCCGTCAGCACTGCAAACGATCGCGTGAGCAATTCGGGCAAGGTTGACGGATCGCTGACAATGTCGCCGTCGAGTGATGCACGAACCAACCCTTGCGCGGTCGGAAACTCATATACGGCGCTGAGATAGCTGCGAACGAGCGACTGATCCATTTCGAGCGCGCTCTAACACGAGATCGCCACGACGTCAGCGGAGCCCAATTTCGCGCGGCATATCGGCTCTCTTTGCGATGCGCGGCGGCTACCCGTACTATCGCTGGCCATGCCGCTCGAAAGCATCGACCACGCTTCTTTGCTCGCGCAAGTCACCGCCGATATGACGCTTCCGTCGCTCGAAGCCGAACTCGCAAAGAGTGGCTACACGATCGCCCTCGAAGGACCACCGCGCGACGTCGCCGTTGGCGCGTGGCTCGAATCGGGCGCAAAGGGTTCGCCCGTGTGGTGGCAAGACCCCGTCGATCAGACCGTTGCGGGCTTCGAGGCGACGCTTCGTGATGGTCGCTCGTTTAAGGTCAACCCGGTACCAAGGCGCGCCGTCGGACCCGACCTCTTTGCGCTCGTGTTTGGGACAAACGGCTCGCTCGCTACGCTTGATCGCATCTGGCTTCGAATTCACAAAATCGGAGTGCCAAGGCCAACGAGCGCACCGTTCACACCTCCGGCAAGCGTAGTCGGAACGAGCGAGAGCGAAGTTGAAGCCAACCTGTGGCGCGCGATCGACGACGCGTTACTCGTCAAGAATCGGAACTAAACAGAACGGCTGGTCTAGCCATCCTGTTAGGGAGCTTTAACTCTCGAAACGGTATCCGACGCCGCGCACCGTCATGAAGTGCCGTGGCTCTTGCGGGTCTTCCTCGAGTTTCGATCGCAGTTGCTGCATAAAGTTATCGATCGTGCGCGGCGTCCCGTGGTGGTTCGGCCCCCACACGCGCTCGAAAATAGACTGACGACTGATCGCTTTGCCGCGCGCTTTTACGAGATAGCAAAGAATATCGAACTCGGTCGCCGTCATCTCAACGAGTGCACCCGCCTTATGCACCTTGCGCGCAGTCACGTCGATCACCACATCGCTAAAGGTGAACGCCTCGCGTTCATAGCCACCACCGTTGGCGCGCCGGAGGGCAGCTCGCACACGTGCCAAAAGCTCTGCGAGACTGAATGGCTTCGCGACGTAATCTTCGGCGCCAAGTTCGAGTCCGGTAACCTTGTCGATTTCTCCCGTGCGCGCGCTCAAGATGATGATCGGCATCTGAAAACCGTCGCGCCTAAGCGCCTGCACGATCTCGAGACCGTTCAACTTCGGCAGCATGATGTCTAAAATGATCAAGTCGGGTGACATGGTTTGCGCGGCATGGAGACCGAGCTCTCCATCGTCTGCTGTGGCGACGCGATATCCCTCGGCTTCAAGGTTGATCTGTAGCCCCATGGAAATGCTCGGGTCGTCTTCAACCACGAGCACAAGCCTTGGAACGCCGTCGGCGGTGCGGATGGCTGAGCGAGATGACCGCATGCTCTTCATGGGGTAGCGCGCTTTCGCGAGCCGAACACCCACAAAATCGCGCGCAACGGGTTACACACCCAACGTCGCCCCAGCAACGACTGGAAGACGCGGCATTCGTCGTGGCGATACCTCAAGTCGGAAAATGCTCCCGCCCGCTTGTGCGCCCAGGACGGAGATGCGCGCGCCATGCGCACGGGCAATGTGCTTGACGATTGCGAGGCCAAGGCCGCTGCCCTCTCTCTCACGAGAAAGCCGATCGTCGATGCGGTAGAATTTTTCGAAAATGCGTTCCTTTTCACGCGCAGGAACGCCGGAGCCATTGTCGTGCACCTCAAACGCCACGCCCTTTCCAAACCGAAGCACGCGCAACTTAACCTGAGGTGGATGGCCTCCGTACTTGACGGCATTGTTAAGCAAATTGAGCAACGCATCGATGATCGCATGACGGTCGACGCTGATGTTTGGCAGATCGCTTTCGATCTCGCTCGCGACCTCAAAATCTGCACGGTGCGGCAAGGGCGAAAACATCGCGAGCGCATCCTTCGCGATGTCCTCCGGCTTCTCATCCTTGAGATCGAACTGCTTACGGCCCGCCTCCATGCGCCCCCAATCAAGAAGCCGCTCGATAAGGCCCGTGAGCCGCGCGGTATCACGATTGAGCGCGGCGAGGCACTTTGCACGAACGCCTTCGTCGTCAGGCGCGCGCTCCATTGTCTCAACGAACAACCGGATCGAAGTCAGTGGCGTCCGCAGCTCGTGGCTTACTTTCGAAACGAAGTCTGCTTGCAGCTCACTGAGGTTGGCCTCGCGGTTGACGAACACGAGGACGAGCACCATGCCGACAAACATGAGCGCGACCAAACTGAGCGTCGAAATGCCGAGCAACAAGTTGTAACTTTCACCGACCAAAATCAGGATGATTCCCACAAAGAGAATCAGCACCGTTGGCACGATGACGAGATAGACAAGTAGCTGTACGATGCGTCGATAACCGAGTCGCTGCGCCGGGGTCGTTTTCGTTGCCACCGAAAGACCATGCCACAGTGGCGCGAGCAGCGAAAACGTTCGTTACTTATCGGTGTCTAGCGTTTCGGGTTCAGGCATGAGCTCCTCGAGCTCCTTGCGAATCGCCTTCGTGTAAAGCTTGGCTCCCGCACGATTCGGATGAAGCACGGCCGCCCGATGGCAATAGATCCCGAAGCGTTTCTTTGAACCCTTCTTCGCTTCGCGTTTGGTGTCCTTGCAGTCGTCTAAGCGTTGATCGTGTGCGTCGTCGCGCTCGATGACGTGCCACAGCTTGCTGTCAGCGCTGCCGTAGCCATCATCGACATCAAGCGCGATCGTCGCAAAGCCAATCTTGCGCTTTGGAAACTCGACTTGAATCTCGTCAATCGCCTTGCTGATTGCCGCGTTGGATCCCTCATGCCACTCCTTCGAACGCACAACGCCAGGCGCCACTTCGGCATCGTTCTTTTCGCGACAATCCGACGCGTTGGGTTCGTCGGCGCAAAGCAACTCGTCTTCGACTGCGCGCAGAATGTGCGTGCCGAGCTGCGTCTGCGTGTAGAAAGGGTAGTAGCCGGAATAGACCACCACCGCGCGCGGGAAGCGCCTAAGCGCCTGTCGCAACAGCTTCTTGACCGGCTCGTAACAGGCCTTCGTCGCGACCTTGCGCCAATCAGGCGCGTTCACGCTGCCGAGCACGATGCGCGAAGACGGCACGTCATTGATGCACCCATTGAGAAG
>JAHFDZ010000413.1 GCA_023248745.1 Myxococcales bacterium
CGCGAAACGTCGCGCCGATGACACGAAGCGCACCGAAATCGCCCTTGGCCTGATCTCGCGCAGTGCGAAGCTCCGCAATTGCCTCGGGAGCGCGGCCGCCCTCACCCAACGCTTGCGCGAGCGCAACGCGATAGGACACCTGGGAGGGTGCGCGTTGAATGGCGACGCGAAACGCGGCCTCGGCGCCTTTTGTGTCTTTGAGCCCTGCGCGCGCCAGACCGAGATTAAAGTAAATCTCGGGTGCACCAACCTTGAGGACTTCGGGTTTATCGAGCACCGTAGCGCAGTCCTGAAAGCGACTCGCTTCAAGGTAGAGTGCCGACAAATTCGAGAGCGCGTGCAATAGGTCAGGCTTCTTGGCCAATGCGGTTTTGTAGTGCGCCTCAGCGGACGCCTTGTCCCCCAACTGCTCGAGTGCGGCGGCAAGGTACGAGTGCGCTTCTGAGCGCTCCGGATCCTTGACGAGTACCGCTTCAAACGCAGCTTTTGCACCCGCAAAATCGCCAGACAACAGCGCTTGCTCGCCGCGGCGATAGTCATCCTGACCCGTGGGTTTTGCAGACGTTGCCGTCGGTGCGAGAAGATTGAGATTCACCGGCTCGCGCGTCTGCTCCGGTCCACCACACGACGCAAGCAGCGAAACGCCTAACAAATGTAACACTCGATAGTTCATTTTTTCACCTGATAGCTCACACCACTGAGGAGGGCTGCCCCGTCGGAACTGCAAGCACCCCGAGAAGTGCGTCGCGAATTTCGCGATATCGTGCCCCCGGCTCAACTCGACTTCCGTCTCGTTCAAGCACGTAAAAGATGTCGACGGCCTTTGTACCTTCTGTATTGATCTTTGAGAGTTCGATGTTGAGCCCGAGCCCAGACAGGCCGCGAGCAACATCGAAAAGTAACCCGACGCGATCCTTTGCGACGACCTCGATTACCGTGTGTCGTTGAGAAGCGCGGCCATCGACAACCACGTCGGTTTCGATATGCGGGCTCGGGCGTTCGCGCCAAGGAGAACTCTGCCCAATCCTCGACGCAATGAGCGCAGAGGGGTTTGCGTCACCCCGACAAATGCCTTCGAGGTCACGAGCGAGGCGCGGGAATACCCTCGCAACTCCCTCAGCTCCTTCCGCGCGATCGCGCACCCAAAATAAGTCGACGGCCTCGCGTACCGCACCAGCATCGCGCGAATAAACCTGCGCCGCCAAGACCTCGAGTCGATTCGCAGTGAGTGCGCCTGCAATGTTGGCGAGGAGCCCAGAGACGTCATCGGCGACAACGCACAGCTGCACAAAATCTTGCGCCTTTGATGCGGAGACCATCGCAACGGAAACTGATCCTTTGCGTGTCTGTGCAGCCCTTGCGTGCTGCGCCACTTCTTCGGGCGCGTTGCTCGCGAGATATCGCTCGGGCATCGAATCGATGAACCGATCAAGCGCCTCCTCACCCTCGGGCCACAGCGGACGACACGCTCGCTTCACTCTCCCGACGAGGCCATCGTGCACAAACGACCCGCTTCCGAGAAAGCGACCGTTGCATTGCACATAGAGGTCGTCGAGCATTCGGGCCTTCCACGATGTCATCGCGAGGGGCGAAGTCGTCGTGATGTCCGCGACGGTCAGCAAGTAAAGGTTTCGTAACCCTTCTTCGTCACCCACTAAGTTGCAAAACTCACCGATCGTGTTTGGATCGTCGAGATCGCGACGAGTTGCCGTGTGATACATCGATAAATGACTATCGATGAGCATCCTTGCTTCATCGACTTCGCCTCCTGAAACGCCGAGTCTTGGCAGGATCTCGGCCGCGAGGTCGGCACCAACTCTGGAGTGGTTCTTTCGCGAGCCATTGGCATCGGGAAATCCCTTGCCAACGTCGTGGAGCAGGGTCGCAAGAAAAAGCGATCTTGGGTGCGCGATCTCGGCGGCGAGACGGCTCGCAAGAGGATGCTCGGCCGCAAGCTCACCACGACAAAGCGCGCGCAGATAATCGAGCGCGGCCACGCTGTGAACGTCGACTGTGTACACATGGTACACGTCGTGGTGCACGCGCCCTGTCACCGGCAAAAATTCTGGAATCATCGCGAGCAAGAGCCCCACATCATGGAGCTCTTTGACAATCGAACCACTCTTTGTCTTGGCATCTGGAACGCGACAAATGAGTTCGATGAAAATGCGCGCAGCTTGAGGACTTGCGCGAAGCCGCTCACACCACTCTGGCAAAGCCGATTGGCGCGCAATTGCCTCACGCGCGAACGGGAGCACCGGAACCCCGTGGCGAACACATGCGTCATACATGCGAAATGAAAGCGCTGGATCGTCCGCCAGGGCGCTTGTTGCCTCGACAGTGACCTGCCCGTCAAACATGCGAACGCCGTCACCCAGGTCTGCTTCAATCGGCTTTCCCCTCCGCCGTGGAGGGCGTACGCGCTCAAAAAGGCGCTCTCTTGCGCGAGAGATTACGCGCGCGTGTAAGTAGTAGTCTTGCATGAAGCGTTCGGCGGCTTCGTGGCGATCGCCTTCGTAGCCAAGCGTCGTCGCCACGTGCTCTTGATCCTCGAACGAAAGCCGATCGTTTCGCCTTCCCGCGCGCGCATGAAGGTGGTTTCGCACACGCCAAAGAAATTCTTCGGAGCTCCCGAGCTCGTGCGCCTCTCGCGCAACAAGCGCACCAAGCCGAACAAGTTCGGCCCAGGTGCCGTGCACTCCACCTTCATTCGATACGCCAAAACGTGCTCGCACCGCCCAGCGCACGCCGTCAAGGTCGCGCAACCCACCCGCACCAAACTTAACGTCGGGCTCAAGCAGGTACATCGACCCGCCAAATTTCGCATGGCGCTTGCTGCCCTCATCCTCAAGACGATCAACAAACTTGCCGAGTTCACCCTCTGAGAAAAGTCCGCTCGATGCCCGATCGCGAAGGGTTGTGCACACGTCGAGCGCCCCCGATATTGGCCGCAAATCAAGCAAAGATGTGGCCGTCGCAAGATCGTCTTGCGCAAGAAGCACGATCTGATTCGGATCGACAACCTGGTGCCCGATCGGCAGACCCGCGTCCCAAAGCGGGTAGAAGAGCGCTTCGGAAAATTTCTCCTGCGCTTCTTTCGCTTTTGACCGTGACTGAACGAGGAGCCGAACGTCGGCGTCACTGTGAAACGCAACCGCAGAGCGTCCGAAGCTACCAACGCCAGCAAGGCACACACCGGCGCGCACCGCGGGGAGAAATGTCGATTCAACGTCTCGGTACAAACCGTCAAGAATGTGATCGAGCTGTCGCGCGCGCAGGCGACCCAAGTCGAGCCCGGTTTGCCCTTCGTCAAAGGCGGCGCGCAAGGTAAACTTTGCGCTTTCGAATGCAGCGCGAATCGTGGCGGCACGCGCGTCAGCCATTGGCGCAGGTTATCGGGCCGTCACGCATTCGTATACGGCAAGCGATGACAATGACGCGGCAATGCCGTAGCGTTCGCGCAATCGCGGCAGGGTGTGGGCCTTTCACGCGTTTCAAGTACACGGGAGGATTCGATGAAAGCACTTCGTATCGGTTCGGCATCTTCGGTGTTGGCCGCACTTGTTCTTATGGGCTGTAACGCAGAGCTACAGGTCGGTAACGGCGCGCCTCAGACCCCGCCACCAGCACCGCCACCCGCAGCAACCACCGCGGCACCAGAGCCACCGCCACCGCCCAAGAAGCTCGCGTTCCGCCGCCGCCAAATCGTTATGGCAGGCAAGGCGCAGATGAGCGGCGATCAAATCAATATTCCTGGCACGATTCAGTTCGAGTCGAGCAAGACGACCATTCGCGAGAGCGATCCTACGACCGCCGAAATTCTGAACACGATGA
>JAHFDZ010000180.1 GCA_023248745.1 Myxococcales bacterium
TGACGACGGTGGCGTGGCGCATTGCGGGAACGACGACGTACGCGCTCGAGGGTAGTGCGTTCATTGCAGGAGCCGCGGTCCAATGGCTGCGCGATGGTCTTGGCTTAGTTGCGTCGGCGGGGGAGATCGAAGCGCTAGCGGCGTCTGTGCCCACCACGGATGGCGTGCACTTCGTCCCAGCTCTGGCTGGCCTCGGTGCGCCGCATTGGGACCAAGACGCCCGGGGCCTTATTTGCGGCATCACACGAGGTACGACGCGCGCACACCTTGCGCGTGCGACCCTCGAGGGCATCGCCTTTCAAGTATACGACCTGGTTGACGCTATGCGCCGTGACGCTGACGTTGCACTTTCGCGACTGCGCGTGGACGGCGGGGCGGCGCAAAACAATTTGCTGATGCAACTGCAGGCCGACTTGATTGGCGCGACGGTGGAGCGTCCGGTGGATCTCGAGTCCACTGCGCGCGGGGCTGCTTTGCTTGCGGGCGTGGGGGCTGGCCTGTTCGGACTGCAAGAGGCGAGTCGGGTCGTTCAGCTCGATCGGCGGTTTGAATCCGCGGTCAGTGAGGCCGATCGGCAGACGAAGGTTGCAGGATGGCGGCAAGCAATTGAGCGTTCGAGAGGGATGCTCCTTTCCGATCCCGAATAAGCGTGTCACTCTTGGTATTCGTACTGCTGTGGTTAGTTTGCAACACAAGCGCAGCAAAGTTTGGACTAGTGGTTGCTCCTCTTAATCAAGAGAGCTCGCTTGCTTCCTGCGGAGGCTAAAGATGACAGATCGAACACACGAAGGTGGAAGTAACGGAGATCGCCAGGTCCCCGTCGACTGGGAAGCCCTCGAAGACGCTTTTGAAAATAACGCACCCGAAGTCCACAGTTATTTGCACACCGTTTCTGGCGAAGTGTTGCGTGTTGTCGACGGCATTGCCGATCCGCAAATGCACGTCCGCATTGCGGCAGACGCAAATTATCTGCGCATCGATCCCGTGAGCTCGCGCGAGCAGTACCGGTGGATGGAGCGTTTTATCCCTATCGTTGAGGACATTGAGCTTCGCACGAAGCTGATGCAAGCGATCGACGGTAAGGGTGCGTTTCGCCGCTTCAAGGATGTTCTCGTTCATTACGCAGTGGACCGCGAACGTTGGTTCGCATTCCGAAGCGAACGATTGCGGACGTTCATGGAGGCATGGCTTGCCGCGCACGCAATCGTCGCCGTTCCACGCCCAACGTGGATCGACTCTC
This sequence comes from Myxococcales bacterium, assembly GCA_023248745.1. GTDB lineage: Bacteria > Myxococcota_A > Polyangia > Polyangiales > Polyangiaceae > JAHFDX01. The sequence continues at coordinate 1,241 of JAHFDZ010000180.1, forward strand.
CATCAGGCCAACTACCCGACAGTGAACCGCTTAGCGGCGCCATGCGCGAGCCTGCAGAGTCTGCGCCGTCCGTGACTGGGGCTGCCGCGGCTGCTGCCGGAGGCGCCGATGACGTGCCAAAGTCCTCAAGTGGTCGAAGGTTGCGCACGCCCGAGATGCTCAGACCTGCGCTGCACGATCTTGCAGAACAGCTCGGGCCCAAAGATCTCGATATGGTGGTGGCCTTCGCAGAGTTTCTAAAGGCCCGTCGTGCGGCGCGTGGCTTCGCGCATCACCACGAGCACATGTCGGATCGCATCGCGCGCGCCGACCAATCCCGCGACGAAGCATAACTTGAGTCTATCGATGCGCGATGGTGCGGCGACTTCGCGTCTGGCGTCGCTGGCGTTCGCGCTCGTCCTCTGTTTGGTGGCGTCTGGCGCTCGTGCTGACACGCCGGCCGATCCTGCGAAACGCACCGTGGCCGATCGAGTCGCCGTACGATTTTTCTCGGCTGAAACGGGTGGCATCGCGCACCCCAAGTGGATCACCGAGCGATGGCTAGCCTTTGCTGCGTCCCTTGAAGCGCAAGGTGAAGGCATTCGCGCGCCTTCCGAGCGTCATATGCGTCTGGCGCTCGAGTTTGAGATTGGAGAGACGCTTCTCAGTCTCTCGCCGCACGAACGTCTTCTTGGCCAGGCGGACGAGAAGCGGCTGGTTGCCGATCTGCGAGCCGAACAAGAGCGTCGAGTGGGTGGTGCGTCCGCGTTGAATCAATTGGCGGTGCAATCAGGCATATCGTCATCGCAGTTGACGACCTGGTTTTCGCGTCGGGCGCGTGCCGTTTACTATGTCGATCGCATGATTGCGCCGATTCGTACTTTTGATGACGGCGAATTGCGGCAAGCGTTTCGTTCGAACGGCAGTCACGAGTTTGGTGCGACGTTTGAGGATGCGCGTGACGGACTTCGGCGATGGCTCACGGTTGAACGTTTTCGGGCTCTTGTCAGCGCACACTTTCAAGCCGCTCGCGGCCGCACAAAAGTTGTTATCGTAGAAGCTCACTGATTTTCGCTGACGTCCGTCACGCGCTCGTGGTCGGAGTCGCCCATCAAAGTGGTCGGTTAGACATGTCGGGAGCCGATAGCAAAAAGGTTGTGATTGCGGCCCTCATTGGCAACCTTGCGATTTGCGCGTGCAAGTTCGCGGCCGCGTATTTGTCCCATTCAACCGCCACACTCGCAGAGGCGCTTCACTCGGTCGCCGACACGGGCAACCAAGCCCTCCTTCTGCTCGGGATGCGGCTTGCGGCACGCGCGGCTGACATACGGTATCCGTTTGGCCGATCGGCCGAAAAGTACTTTTGGCCGTTTGTCGTTGCGCTGTTGCTCTTTGCCGTTGGCGGTACCTTCGCGATTTTCGAGGGCGTCACACATGTGATGCATCCGAGCGAAGTGGGCTCGCCGTTCTGGAGCTACGCGGTGCTTGGGGTCTCGACGATTTTTGAGATGATGAGCTTTCGCGTTGCGTACGGAGAGTTTAAGAAACTTGCGAATGGTCGGCCGTGGGCCGAGTTCATTCTCGACGCGCGCGACCCGACGATTCCTCTCGTGCTTGCAGAAGATGCGAGCGCGCTGGTCGGGTTGTCCATCGCGTTTGTTGCAGTGTTTCTGACGCACTTGACCGGCATTCGTTACTTCGATCCGGGTGGCAGCATTCTCATTGGCGCTCTCCTTTGCGTCGTAGCCATCGTGCTCGCGACGGTCACGCACGGGCTGCTGATTGGGAAGGGCGCGAGCATCGAAGATCAGGCGGCAGTGCTTGAGCTCACCGAAGCGACAAACGGTGTCCGGCGCGTAACTCAGTTGCTTACATTTCACGTGGGGCCCGATGTCGTGATCGTTGCGATGAAGGTTGCGTTCGGTGAACGCGATCAACTCGGCGAAGTGGAAGACACAATCAACCGCATCGAAGAGCGCGTTCGTGCGGCACTTCCACACATGCGCAAAATCTTCATCGAGCCCGATTCACGCGGCGATGGTCGCGGACTTGAAGCGGCGCGCGCCTTCTTGGCGGCGCGCACGACGTAAGGATGCGCCGCGTTCTTCTCGCGCTTTTGCTTGCGGCCATGGCGACGAGCTTCGCTCCGGCGCGGCGTGAGCGGCTCACCGTTGCGCCAGGCGCGTTGCGCGTCGGTCTCGTCTTTGACATCGGTGGTCGTGGTGACAAGAGTTTCAATGATGCTGCTTATGCAGGTCTTACGCGTTCGCAGCGCGAGCTCGGGATCGATGCGCAGTACTTAGAACCCGCGAGCAGCGAAGATCGCGAAAGCGCGCTTCGGCTCTTTGCGGCACAAGGACTCGATCTCGTTGTCGGTGTTGGATTCATCTTTTCGAGCGATGTCAACGCAGTAGCACGTGACTACCCAACGGTCCGCTTTGCGTGCGTCGACTACGCGCCTATGGGGCGCGCGATTCCACAGAATGTGGTTGGTATCGGATTCAAAGAGGAAGAAGGTTCATTCTTGGTCGGCGCGGTCGCGGGCCTCTTGAGCAAGACGCACAAAGTCGGTTTTGTTGGCGGCATGCAGATGCCCCTGATTGAAAGGTTTGAGACGGGTTACAAATCAGGTGTCGCGAGCATTTGTGCGTCATGCGACGTGCTTTCTGCTTACGCCGGTGCATCGCCCGAAGCGTTCAAAGATCCGGCGAAAGGGAAAGCGATCGCCCTTAGCCAAATAGGTAAGGGAGTTGACATTATTTATCACGCGTCTGGTGCGACCGGGCGTGGCGTCTTCGAAGGCGCGCGCGAGGGTAAAGCACTCGCCATCGGTGTCGATTCCGACCAACACGACGAAATGCCCGGTGTGGTTGTCACAAGCATGGTCAAGCGTGTTGACGTTGCCCTCTTCGAGCTTGTTCGCCGCTTGAAAGCAGGGCAGTTCGAGAGTGGGATGCGCCTCTTCGGCGTACGCGACGGTGCGATTGACTTCGTTCGCGAAGGGCCACACGCGAGCGACTTGCCGCGCGACGTTGTTGGCAAGGTTGAGACGTTGCGTAAGGAGCTGGTTTCTGGGGAGCGCAAGGTTGACGTGACGCGATAGGGACCAAACCGTTTCGAACATTCAACGTTCCGCAAAGCTGCGGCAAAATTAGCAGCGACTCCACCGACAAGTGTTTCTTCGTTGGACACGAAGATTTCGTCACCCTTTATGGTGCCGACAGAACCGGTGCGTGCAGTGCCCTTCGAGGCCGGTGATGGATCGCGGCGCGCAAGCGAGAGCACGAGGTGCAGCGCACCCACCGACGCTCGCGGCTGCTGCGCCGAGCACAGGCAAAGACAAAACAAGGCGCCTGCCAAAGGTGACCATGTCTGGATCGGCGTCTGGTGCAAATGGATCATCAGATTTCATATTTGGCTCAGGTACGCCAGCGCTGCGCGGCTTGCAGAGTCTGCAGACGCGATCGCACCTTCCATGCAAACAACGTCGACGTCGTTGCGAGTCCAATCGCCTGCAAAAAATAAGTTGTGAAATGGCGTTTTCGCGCCCGGTCGAAACACGTTCACGCCAGGTTCGCACAAGAGCAGTTGCTCGTGATTGCTGGCGTTGCGATGAAACTCGAGCCACGACAGGTCTGCGCGTGCAATCGGCTTCATTCCGAGCGTGCGTGCGTAGTTCTCGAGCGTGAAGTCGACGATCGCGTCATCACTCCAGCTTTCGAATCCGGCTTCTTGGCCACAGAAATCGATCACACTGCCGGGGCCGTGCTTCTCGGTCAGGTGCCCCGTCATGTCAGTCGCAATTCCGAGCGGCGCACGCATGCCGAAGACGGGACCCATGAGTTGCCGGACAGGCTCTTTGGTGATGATGCGCATCGCAAGAGTCGTCGCTGAGCGCAGGTTCTTGATGCGGGCGAAAAACGGAGATTGCCACCACGCTTGATCGGTTTGATTGAGTGTGCAGAGCACACCAACTGGAATCGTCGAGATCACGGAATCAAAAGTGCTCAATGCATGATCGGAATTGGCTTCGCGCGGAATGCCGCCTTTGGGCCATGAGCTTGCGCCGTGGTGGTGGCCTTCAGGATCGGGGCGCGACACGCGAAGCCCCGTGATTCTTCGACCCTCGTAGATGAAGTCGGTCACCATCGTGTACGGGATGATCTTGGCGCCGAGACGTTCGACATACGCGGCGACGGGCTTCCACACCGTTTCGCTCCACTCGCCCCTGCAGACAAAGGCCTCTGCCTTCTGCGTGTCGCTCATGAGGCGCAGCGTTTGAAGTGCGTGGTAGGCGCTGATGCGTTCGGGGAAGTTGAAGTACCCCTCGCGCAGCACCCGAAAGATTGCGTAGCGCGTGACGTGTTCGCGAAGGCCGCGCTCTTGGGCCCATGCATCGAAACAGATGTCGTCGTGCTCGAGCAGATTGGCGCCGCTCGTGGCGAAGAGAAACGCGTCGGCCATCACGCGCGAATAGTTGGCGCGATCGCCGAAGGGCAGTCCGTCGTATTGACTGAAGCGAGCAGCGAACGCCACCTTGCTGCCGCTTGCGTCGATCGTGTGCAACCGCTTGGACCACGTTTCGTAGACGTGGCTCTGTCCCCGCATAGACGAAAAGGCACGGTCGAACGAAATTCCCGCGCGTGCGAGCAAGCCGCGCATGCGCGTGTAAAAGCCGAGCACCATGTGCCAGCCGTGCTCGATGTGTTCTCCTGCCGCATTGACATACGAGGCGGCCTTGCCGCCCACGTGGTGGCCCATGTGGACGATCGTGACTTCGACCTCGTTGGCCGCCATCTCGAGAATGTTTGCCGCCGCGGCAAGCCCGGATGGCCCTGCACCGATGATAAGTATGCGTTTTTTCATCTAGAACACGAACCCAAGACCCGTGAGGAGTGAAGGCATGAGGATGACGCGCGCGTCGCCGTTGCGGCTTGCGATGCCGCCTTGCAAGAGGCCTTCGAAATGAATTGCAACAGATGATGTTACATAAACGTCGAGCGTTGTGCCCGAGCCGAGCATCGCCATTGCCGTGCGGATGTCCGTGAAAAGATCGAGCGTCGCAAACCCTCCGTCAAAGAAGAGTCCGACATCGACGGCTCGGTACGGCAAAAAGTGCACACTCGGGCCAAGCCGCGCGGAGATGAGTTGAAGCTGCCCATCGAATGGAACCGAGATAAAACCTGAGGCCCGCAATCCGATCCACGGAGCGAACATTTTTTCGATCACACCTTCGAGTGCGACCGACGCAGTGCTCCTCTCGCGAATCGACGCGATGAGTCCGCCGCCCGCCATTCCGCGGATTCGCAATTGGCCCGCGGTTGTGCCGACTTCTTTGGCTGCGGGCACCTCGTACTCGGCTTCGAGCGGATAGGCCGCAGCTTGCGAGGTGAGCGGTGTGAGGGCGAACGCTAAGAATAGAAGTGCTTTGAATGAGGCGAGTAAGGGCATCTTTTTCTTCGGTGTAAGCGGGCAGGGTACTTGGTTTACCCTCTGCTCTCCTGGGAGGAAGCAGTCATGGCATATGTTCACGGTGGTCGCTTAGTCGCGCAGGCGCTGAAACGTCACGGCGTTAGTCACATTTTCACACTTTGTGGCGGACATATACAGGCCATCTACGACGGTTGCATCGACGAAGGCATTCGCGTCGTCGATACGCGTCACGAGCAGACCGCAGGGCATGCCGCGGATGGCTATGCGCGGGTGACGGGCAAGCCAGGTGTTTGTGCAGTAACCGCCGGTCCCGGCATTACTGACGTCGTGACGGCTGTCGCCAACGCCCAACGCGCGGGCATTCCGATGGTCGTCATTGGCGGGGCAGGACCAAAGCTATTGTGCGACATGGGCTCGCTGCAAGACATGGATTGCGTAACTCTGATGCGACCCATCACAAAGTGGAGCGTGCAAGTACCGGAGACACGCCGCATCGCCGAGTATCTCGATAGCGCGTTTCGAGTTGCGCAAAGCAATGTACCCGGGCCGGTCTTCCTCGAAATGCCACTCGACTTGCTTCTGAACATGCACGAGGAGAACGACTTGCCGGCAACTGCGTCGATGGCCGAACCTCCACGTCCAGGTGGTGACCCACGCGCAATTCGTAAAGCAGCTGAACTATTGAAATCTGCAGAGCGTCCGGTGTTCATTGTCGGATCGCAAATTCGCTGGTCGCCTGATCGCGAAGCCGTGCGACGCGCGGCCGATGCGTTCGCCGTCCCATTCTATTTGAACGGAATGGCACGTGGTGCTTTGCCTTTTGAGCACGCGGGACTCATGTCGCGTTCGCGCAAGTTTGCTCTTACGCAAGCCGACGTTGTGTTCATGTTCGGTACTCCATTCGACTTTCGCGTTGAGTATGGAAGGACTCCCCTGTGGTCAGAGTCGGTCAAGATCGTCCAAGTCGATCTCGATGGTGCGGAGCTGGGTCGGAATCGTCGTGTTGATATTCCGATCCACGGAGACAGTGGTCTGGTGCTGGAGCAGCTCATTGCCGCGGCAGCGACAAAAGAGGCGAGCGCGTGGCTGTCCTCAGTGCGTGCCGAAGAGACGAAGCGTCGCGGCAAGATGCTTGCCGAGATCGATTCAAACGAGTCACCACCGAATCCACTTCGCGTATGTGCAGAGGTTGGGAAGCGCTTGGGACCAAACGACATTGTCATCGGTGACGGTGGCGATTTCGTGGCGACTGCCGCGTATGTGCTCAAGCTCGAGTGGCCACAATTGTGGATGGATCCCGGGCCGCTCGGAACGCTTGGTGTGGGGCCTGGTTACGCCATGGCAGCGAAGTTGTGCAGGCCCGAAGGCAAGGTCGTCCTCGTTTATGGCGACGGCAGCTTTGGCCTCCATCCGCTCGAGTTCGAAGCGATGGCGCGACAGAACATCCCCGTGATTGCTGTCATTGGCAACGATGCGGGGTGGACGCAAATTCGCCGCGGCCAAGTCGAGATGTACGGGCAAGAGCGCGCGATTGCGACGGGCCTCGACTACACGCGCTACGAGAAGGTCGTTGAGGCGTGTGGCGGTGTTGGGTATTGGGTCGAACGCGTTGAAGAGCTCGGCCCCGCGCTTGACGCCGCTTTTGCGGCCAACAAGCCCGCGTGTGTAAACGTAAAGATCGCGAAGAGCGACTTTAGAAAAGGATCGATAAGCGTGTAAAGGCAGGCTCTGTCGCACTGCAAGCATTGTGGTGGTGGAAGGGCCGCTTGGGCTATTTGCTGCGGCGGTTTTCGTTCACCGAAGCCATACGACAGTGACGCCATCGCCTCCTTCGTGGCGCTCTCCTGGGCGAAACGTCCATACGTACTGGCTTGCGGAAAGTTCCTTGCGAAGTACCTCTTTTAGTGCGCCGGTGCCGTGGCCATGCAGCAGATACGCAACCTTGCGACTGTCGGTGATGCTGCGGTCGAGAAACGACGTGGCCATCGATAGAGCGTCGTCGGCGCGTAGGCCTCTGAGGTCACACGTATTTTCGCGCGTTTGAACGGCCACCTCGAGCTTTGTGTCTCCCGAACGAACATTTGTAGGCGCTCGTGGTCTTTGGGCTTCTTGAGATTCGCGCAGATCGGAGATGTTGACGGTGAGTTTCAGCGATCCCGCGGCAATGCGAACCTCTCGCCCTTGCACTTCGAGCACTTCGGCTTCGGCGCGCAAACGCGGAACGTAAACACGCTTGCCTTTCTTGAGTTCTGCGACATCGACGACCGCAGCACTCTCACGCATTTGGGTCGGCCTACGCTCGAGATCGCCACCGATCGCGACTTCGCTCGCGACCCGATCGATAGCGTGTTGGGCTTGACGAATGTCACTCTCAGTGATCTTTTTCTGACGCATCTTGGCTGTGGCTGCGCGTAGTTCTTCACGCGCGCGCTTGACGCGTTCGAGCAGCTCTTCGGTTGCACGATCGAAGGCGGCGGCCTGCTTATGGCGGAGGGCTTCACGCTCATCTTCGAGACGAGCTCTCGCCTCTTCGAGGTCACTTGTCTTTGCTTCCGCCGCCGCGCGCGCCAACTCGAGCGCCGCGCGTTCTGCGTGCAATTTTTGAACAACAGTTTCAAAGTCTTGCTCGCTACGGTCAAGAAACTTGTCAGCACGTTCAAGGACAGTGCTGGGCATTCCGTAGCGACGCGCAACAGCGAGTGCACTCGAGCTGCCGGGTAGATCCATCGCGACGGCGAATGTTGGCTCGAGGGTCGCGATATTGAATCCGACCGACGCATTGCGGAATCGAGCGTCAGCGGTTGCGAGGACCTTGAGGCCTTCGTAGTGCGTCGTGATTGCAACGGTGGCGCCTCGGGCACAAAGCGAGTCAAGAATGCCAGCCGCGAGAGCCTCGCCTTCACGGGGATCGGTGCCTCCGGCAAGTTCGTCGAAGAGTACGAGCGCGCCCGGCATCGCCCGCTCGATAATCGTAACAATGTTGGTTACATGTGCGCTGAACGTCGAAAGATTCTTCTGGAGGCTTTGATCGTCGCCGACGTCTGTGAGTACAATCTCGAAGATGCCCGCGCGGCTGCCGTCGCCGCACGCAATTGGGAGGCCTGCGCGCAGCATGAGTGCGGCGAGCCCAAGAGTTTTGAGCGCTACCGTTTTGCCGCCAGCGTTCGGGCCGCTTACGACGAGGGCGTTTGCAGGTCGGACCGTGAGGTCGCTTGGAATCACTTCCGGCAAATCGAGAACGAGAAGAGGATGTCGTGCGCGATCCAGTTCGAGTTTCGGCTCATCGACGATGTCGGGAAAGCGTAGCGCAAGCTCCACGGCGAATCGTGCGACCGCGCCACGAACATCCGCGAGGGCAAGCGCCTCTGCACAGGCAACGACGCTCGGCAACGAGTCTGCGACGAGGCTCGATAAACGCGCGTAGATGGCGAACTCTTCTCGCGTCACATCGGACTCGAGCACCTTGAGACGATTGCCGAGAGGAATCACGGCGCGCGGCTCAACGAAGAGTGTCGCGCCACTTGCGCTTGTCGTGTGCACGATGCCCGGGAATCGTTCGTGTGCGTCGGCGCGAACTGGAACCACATAACGGCCCTCGCGTTCGGTGACGAATCGATCTTGTAGGATCGAATCGTAGCGCGACATGAGTTCATTCATGCGGTTCAGAATGCGCTGACGAGACGCCTGATATTCGCTGCGGAGTTCACGCAAGCGAGGCGATGCATGATCGGCGAGTGTGCCATCCGTGTCGAAGCATTGGTGAATCTCTTCGGCGAGCGCGTCGAGTGTCGGATCGGTCGTAAGCGTTGATGCGAGTCGTGGCGCGCGTTCGCGATTGGCAGAAAGAAAGCGGCGAAGCGCACGACCCGCGCCCGTCATGCGCGCGACATCACGAAGCTCTGTGGGACCCAACACACCTCCAACGCCGAGGCGAGCGAGCGCCTCACGAACGTCAGGTAACTGGACTATCGGTAGGGGAGCGCCGTGATCGAGAAGTTGCTTTGCCTCTTCGTGCTCTGCCAGAACGTCGAGAGCGCCTTGTCGCGTGGTTGCGAAGGGGAGGCTTTTCGCGAGGTCTTTAGCTGCGGGGCTCTCGCAGCGTTGGGCGAGCGCAAAGAGAAGCCGATCCCATTCGAGATCGGAGCGGGTCTTGTTAGGGCAGGGATCGAGCAGCGTGTGCATGGCAAGCATCGCTTTTCTAGCGATCGCCGCCCGTGTTCGTTCCGGGCGGCGGCGGATGGGTTTCGCGCTCGAGGTACCGGAAGATGGTGCGCGGATCGACACCGAGGTCTCGCGCGGTTTGCGTCCGATTGCCTTGATTGCGCTCGAGTACCTCTAAAATATAACGACGTTGGAACTCTTCTTTCGCCTTCTCGAGAGGGACGATCGGAACTTCGCTGTCTTTGCCAAGATCGAGATCTTCGGGCCCGAGTAACGCTTTGTCACAAAGCACGAGCGCCTTCTTGAGTCGGTTTTCGAGCTGCCGAATGTTGCCGGGCCAGTGGTTCTTCTTGATGGCAACGAGCGCTTGTGGCGAGAAACCAGTCGCCTTGGCGCCAATTTCTTCGGCGAACTTTGCAAGCAGCGCTTTGGCGATGATGAGCACGTCGTCGCCACGTTCACGAAGCGGAGGAAGCCAGAGGTTGACGACGTTGAGGCGATAGTAGAGGTCTTCACGAAATCGCCCCGCTCGAATTTCTTCTTCGAGCACGCGATTGGTGGCAGCGACCACGCGGATATCGACCTTTTCGGGTTTCGAATCACCCACCCGAAATATGATGCGTTCCTGCAGCGCGCGCAGAAGTTTCACTTGAAGGTTGAGTGGGAGCTCACCGATTTCGTCGAGAAAGAGCGTGCCCTTGTCAGCCGCTTGAAACTTGCCTGGACGCGATGCAATGGCGCCCGTGAACGCGCCCTTCACGTGACCAAAAAGTTCGCTCTCGATCAGGTTTTCCGGAATGGCGCCGCAGTTGATGACAATGAAGGGACCTGACGCGCGATTCGAGCGTTGATGAAGTTCGCGTGCGATGAGTTCTTTCCCTGTGCCGGTCTCGCCAGTGATGAGCACACTGATGTCGGTCGTTGCAACCTTTTGAAGCTTGCGAAAGACGTCGGTCATCGAAGGACAGGCGCCGATGATCTCCCCGAAACGCTTGCCTTTGAGCTCTTTGGTGAGCTTCTCTTTGTCAGCGCGAAGTGCGTCGAGCAAGAGCGCGTTTTCGAGAATCAAGCTCGCTTGCATCGCAAAGATGGAAAGCACGTCGAGTTGCGATCGATCGAACAAACCCTTGATGCGATCGTTGCCGCAGTAGAGCACGCCAATGACGTGGCCCTGCGCAACGAGAGGCGCACAGATGACGCTCGAGACTCGAAACGCGATAACGCTCTCGCTCGACGAAAATTGTGCGTCGCTGAGGGCGTCGCTCACGATGAGAGGTCGTCCCGTGTCGAGAACCTTGCGAACGATGCTGTCGGAAACGCTGAGGTCGGGAATTTGATCGCGTTGCACATGACGAACAGCGCGCACGCTAGGCTTACCGGTGGGCATGCCGCCCTCGCCGCGGTCTTCGAGAAGGAGGATCATGCCCTTCTCGCCGCCGGTGACTTCAATCACGGAATCGAGCATGGTCTCGAGCAGCTCGTCGAGATTGCGCATCGTCATCAATTTGTTGCTGAACTCGTGTAATTTGCGCAGCCCCGCCAATTGCTGACTCGTGGCGTGCGCTTGCGTCTCGCTGTTTACCGGTGTTGACGACGAGGGAGCAGGGCCTTCGCCGCGGGCGCGGCTGGCAGGCTCGTCGAACATGCTGAACGCAAAGTCGCTCGTGCCGAGCGTGAGGCGATCGCCGTGAATAAGACGTGTGCGTCGCTTTTTCTTGCCGTTGATGAGGATCTCACCCACCCGATCGACTTCTTCAAGATTGAAGTCGCGACCATCGAATACAATTTGTGCGTGTGTGTCCGCCATACCGGAAGCCGGTACGGCAACATCGTTGCCGAGGGCGTGACCAATCGTCGACACGGGCTTGTAAAGCACGAAGACGCGAGGCGAGCCCTGCGGTGGGTACCATCGAAGAATCGGCATGCGGAATGCCTGCGGAGACTAACGCAGAATTGACATCATAGGT
>JAHFDZ010000414.1 GCA_023248745.1 Myxococcales bacterium
GTGCATCGGAAATAACTTCGCCATGATGGAGGCCGTTCTTGTCTTAGCGACGCTTGCTCAACGCTACGAGTTTGAAACGGTGCTCAAGGAAACGCCGGTGATGTTGGCGAACGTAACCCTGTCACCGAAGGGTGGTTTGCCCATGCGGCTCAGCCGTCGGGTTGATTGACGCTTTGGCCAAAGTTGGCTTCCACCTTCCTGGCGGGTCCTGCAAAATCACACGATTCTCACGTCGTGGTCGATGACGACCGGCTACTCGTAGTTACTTGGTCCCGAAATAGAGCGACCTGACCGCAACGACGTCGTCATGACCATGCGAGCGGACATTTCGAGCGAAGCCAACTGGGTAGCGACGCGTGAACAAGGCGCGTGCATTCATCGGCAAAGCAGTCCCTCGCAACCTTCCACGCAAAAGGAACACAGAAATGAAGACAGCAATCCTCGCACTTCTCATGACGACGGTTACCGGAGCTGCAAGCGCGGCCATTACGATCACGTCAACGAGTTCCGGAACCGACACCTACCTCGGCCCTTCCACGTTTCGTTTGGCAGTCGGCGGACTCGCCGATCATGTGCTTTACACATACTCTCCTGCAGGCGCGCCTCTCACCGTCCCCGCAAATTTCAATTCGTTCTACACGAGTTCGAATGGGGCCCGCTTCATCGGAAAAACCAGCGCAAACGTGCCCTTCACGGTTGACGTCCCTCTAACCCACGGAGCGTCCGGCACGCCGTCGGCCGGCGAAATCCCTGCGTCGAGCTTTCCGAGTGGAACGTTCACTCTCAACTCGGTGCAGATCCGAATTGTCTACGATTACTTCGACGTTTCGATGCTGCCCGCGCAAACAACCTATGACATCACCAAATATGCTCTCGGCATTACGATCAACAACGACGCCGTAACTGGGCTCGATATCAATCTCGTCAACATGTTTGCGACTGGTCTCACGATCAACTGAGCGCGCACAATGAGTGAAACGCCCGCGACCAATTCGACTAACCGCGCCTGGCTGCATCGATAGTCGCGACATCTATCTTCCTCATGGTCATCATCGCCGAAAAAGCGCGCTTTGCCTCCGCGCCGCCGGCAGCCATGGCCTCAGTGAGCGTTCGGGGTGTGATTTGCCAAGAGAGGCCCCATCGATCTTTGCACCAACCGCAGGCGCTTTCCTGCCCGCCATTGTCGACGATCGCATTCCAGTAACGATCCGTCTCTTCCTGATTGTCGGTCGCAATTTGGAACGAGAACGCCTCGCTTTGTTTAAACTGTGTGCCGCCGTTCAGACCGAGACACGGAATTCCCATAACGACGAACTCGACGGTCAGCACTTGGCCTTCCTTACCACCACCCGGAAAGTCGCTAGGCGCCTTGTGAACGGCGAGCACCTTGCTGTTTGGGAAAGTCGCGGCATAGAAGCGCGCAGCTTGTTCGGCGTCCTTGTCAAACCAGAGGCAAATCGTGTTCTTCGAAGTCATGGCGATGTGCTCTTTTACTCCGATTGCGTGGAGACCGGCACAGGTTTCAGGTTGCAGGAGGCGCAAGCGTTTATGGTCAACAACTTTGATAGACATGAAAGTTGACTATTTAGCTTCGTGAAACTCAAAGACCGCGCCCGAGCACGGCATCTCTTCGAAGCTTCCTGCGACAACATTCGCAGAGATGGTGAAGGCGCGATCGGTTGTAATCAGTTGGGGGAAATTTATGCCACTGGTCGAGGAGTTCCCAAAGACATGCGCAAGGCCGTCAAGTTCTTTGACGATGCGTGCATATACCGTCATTCCGAGGCATGCAATTCGCTCGGATGGTCGTTCTGGAAAGGCCTGGGCATCGAGCAAAACGACAAGCACGCAGTCGAACTCTTCGAGATTGCTTGTACGTTCGGCAGTCAGCGTGGATGCGTGAATCTTGGTGCGCGATATGCGCGTGGCCAAGTCGTGGGCAAAGACCTCGCCAAAGCGTCGGAGCTCTTTGTTGCTGCGTGTGCGTCAGGCTTCGCGCAAGGTTGTTCTGCCAAAGGGCACCTGCATGAGGAAGCCGGCGAACGCGATGACGCCACCACTTGGTACAGGAAGGCGTGCGAAAGAAATCGACGTCACGCCTGCAAGGATCTCGAGCGGTTGCGCGGTCGTTGACGGTCACACCAAATGTGGCGACTTGAAAACCGGTTGCCGTGCGTTGGCTTGTCCAACTTGCGCGTGCCACGACTCGACGCTTTACGACTCAAGTCGATCCCCCGCCCGATCACTTGCGAATCGACTGCGCTAGCCCGTCCGTCGCAAGGGAACGATCTTCGCGATTGCTTTCGCAATCCCAGCGTCGCGAGCCGAACGAATGTCCCAGTCTTGTTGCATGCCCATCCACAATTCGACCGACGTACCGAAGTAGCGCGCGAGTCGATAGGCCGTATCGGGCGTGATGCCTCGTTTGCCGTTGAGGATGAGATTGAGCCGCTGGAGCGGAATGCGAAGACTCGCCGCGAGATCTGTCTGGCGCATGTCGAGCGGCTTCATGAATTCTTCGCGAAGGATTTCTCCGGGGTGAATCGCAATGGGGTGCTTCGCTTGGTGCATGAGGGGCCTCAGTGATAGTCGACGATCTCTACCTTGGTCGGTCCGCGCGGTGTCCACTCGAAACAAATTCGATACTGGCTGTTGATTCGAACGCTATGTTGGCCTGCTCGATCGCCTTTCAAAGCCTCTCAGAATTTTTGCGACAAGGCCGCCGCTCTTGGCTCCTATTGGAGCCCATGAGCATCGCGACACCCTTCGTTGTTCTTTTTGGTGCGCTCTTTGTTGGCTCATCGGGGTGCGCAAAGAGCCCCGTCCTTCACGCCGAGACCGCGCAATCTGTCGAAAAGCGACAGGCTTGCAGCGGACGCAATCGCGTGTGCGACGCCGCAGCGCACTGCTTCTTGATCGATGGCACAGAGAGCAATCTCGGCGGTGGGAAATCGGAGAGTTGCCGCGCCGGATCGAGCCAGTGTTCCACGCTCGCCGTTTCCTATTTGGTTGGCAAAGGCCATCCGTCTGATCCGGCCAAAGGCGTCGAGCTCGCCCGACAGGGGTGCAAAGCCCGCGATCCACTTAGCTGCTACAACGCCGCGCGAGCTCAGTATCTCGGTGTGGGGTTGCCAGCGTCTGGCGTTACGGAAATCGTGTCCTTATTTCAATCCGCCTGCAGTGCGGGAATTGCAGAAGCATGCACGGCCGTCGGAGAGCTCTACAAATTCAGCAGGGATCTTGGCCATGATATGCGCAAGGCCACCCAGGCTTTCGATGAAGGATGTCACCTTGGTGATGCCTATGGTTGCGCGCGACTCGCGTTTCAATTTTCGGCGGGGCTCGGCGTCGAAAAAAATGATGATCAACGCGCGTATGAACTCTACGATCGCGCCTGCAGCTGTTCGGGTGGCGAAGGTTGCGCGGGGAAGGGGCAAATGCTCGCCAAGGGCCTTGGCGTGTCGAAGGATATTCCTGCGGCAACGAAACTCCTCAGTGAAACTTGCGAGCACGGCTCGATGGCTGGCTGCGTGGCGCTTGGCTCCCTTCTCGAGGAAAGCGAACTGCCCAAAGACCGCGCCCGAGCAAGACATCTCTTCGAAGTTTCCTGCGACACCATTCGCAAAGATGGTGAAGGCTCTCATGGTTGCAATCAGTTGGGGGAAATGTACGCCGCAGGTCGAGGAGTTCCCAAAGACATGCACAAGGCCGTCAAGTTCTTTGACGATGCGTGCATATACCGTCATTCCGAGGCATGCAATTCGCTCGGATGGTCGTTCTGGAAAGGCCTGGGCATCGAGCAAAACGACAAGCACGCAGTCGAA
>JAHFDZ010000181.1 GCA_023248745.1 Myxococcales bacterium
TGACGGGCGCGAGCTTCACCTCGCTCGAATCGCTTGCGGTCGGCGGCGCTGCACCGCTACACAACGACGTCGTTGGCACGCTCACCGACGCATGCGGCACGACAGGAACCACGTGCAGGCACTGGAATGCTGGCGACGGAAATGGCAACGCGCTCGCCGAAGCGATGAAGCAGATTCAGAAGAGCGCCGTTGCGTGCACGTACGGAATGCCGATCGCCGATGGCGGCATTATCGACCCAAGCCAAGTGAAGGTCGAATACCGCGCCGGAGGGACTGGCAACCCGCAAACGTTTGGCAAGGTCACGAATGCCGCAAGCTGCACGAGTGCCGGCGGCTTTTACTACGATAACAATCTATCGCCTTCGGCGCTCACGTTGTGTCCGTCAACGTGCACAACCGTTCAAGCCGACACAAACGCAAAGGTCGACATTTTGCTCGGCTGCCTTGGAAGCTGACGCCAAAATTTCTAGTTGGCAACTTCGTTGACGAAAATGCCAAACTTTGCGAGCGGCTTGATGACGCGCTTCTCAAGCGACCGTTTGGCCAACGCAAGGTAGTCGTGCGAATCCATCCAACCGAGTGCATGCAGCTCGGCGGACTCGTATCCGCTTACGTCCGGAATGTTGTCCCACGATGCGCGAATCGACTGGACAACACGGGCTGCAGAAAGCGCCAAGTGCTTGCGATCGGCATCACCGAGCTCGTCGTTCACCCAACCGAGAAATGTAAACCCGAACGTTCCGTGAAGGGCTTCGTCACGCACTATGCGCCCCAAGACGCCCTTGATGAGCGGATGCTTTGCGGCTCTCCACGTGCCGCGAAGCAGTGGAATCGAC
This sequence comes from Myxococcales bacterium, assembly GCA_023248745.1. Lineage (GTDB taxonomy): Bacteria > Myxococcota_A > Polyangia > Polyangiales > Polyangiaceae > JAHFDX01. The sequence continues at coordinate 837 of JAHFDZ010000181.1, forward strand.
AGTGCTTCGCCCACGCAAAAGTACTGCACTACACATTCGGTGGCGCGAAGCAAGGGCGGCAAATCAAGACTCGGAACAGGAATGAGATCGCGCGGATCATGCTCCACGTGCGTGCCTCCACCAAGCTCCTCGGCAAGGCGCGCGCACATCTCGACGTGCACCATTTCGTCGAGCGGAAATCGCGTTGCGACGCCGATGAGGTCGACGGGCGCCCGCGCTGCGATGAGTGCGCGAAGTGTCTCGGCGCAGGCGGCACCGGTGCGGTGCTCTTGATACGCCGCGTGCGTCCAGGACTTGCGTGCCTCGATCACAAGTTCGGGTGAGTGCGCAGCGGGATTGAGTGTCCCCCACGGCAGTCGTTCGATTTCGGGACGCATGCGACGAAAGCGACGTTCCACGCTTCCGCCAAGCATGCACAACTCAAAGAGCTCACCGACCGATTCGTTACTTTTCATGTTACTTTTTCGTCGGTTTGCGCATCTCGAATGGCCGCAGATTGCCAACGTGCGGCGTAAGGGTAGGAGGCGCCGTTGCCGTTCCGATCGGACTGACGGCGGCATCGACGGGTGCGGCGACTGCGCTCGCATCGATGACCGGACCTCCGGTTTGGGAGCCGGCATCAACAACGACGACTGGCGCTGGTCCACCGTCCGGAAGGTAGACTTCGATCGGGCGCAAGTTGCCAACGTGGGCCTCCTTGCATCCAAACGTTGTCACTGCAACGCCCACGCTTGCAATAAGAAGGGCTCTGCCTTTTCGCTTTTTGGGCTGCGTCATTGGAAATGAGGATAAACGTTTCTCGAGCAGTTCTCGTTCTCGATCGACCGTGGACCATCGAGGCCTTCTGTGGGACAAATTATTCTTGGCGATGCACTCACGGTTTTGCCAACGCTTCCAGAAGCGTGCGTCGACCTTGTCTACGTCGATCCTCCTTTCAACACGGGTCGCACACAAGAACGCAAGCGCATCAAGACCACGCGCGACGAAGGAGCCGGAACACGAAAGGGGTTCGGGGGCGCCAAATACGTAACGACGCCAGTTTCGAGTTCGTCGTACGCGGACCAGTTTGACGACTACCTCGCGTTCCTCATGCCGCGCCTTGAGGCGGCGGTACGCTGCTTGAGCAAAACGGGATCGCTTTTTGTACACCTCGACTTTCGCGAGGTGCACTACGTGAAGGTCGCGCTCGATCGAATGCTCGGGCGTTCTTCGTTCATGAACGAGATCATTTGGGCATACGACTACGGCGGTCGAAGCCGGTCACGATGGTCGGCAAAGCACGACAGCATTCTTTGGTACGCGCGCAATCCAAAACAGTACACCTTCAATTACGAATCGATCGATCGCATCCCCTATATGGCGCCAAGCCTCGTCGGCCCGGAGAAGGCAGCACGGGGCAAGACACCAACCGATGTGTGGTGGAACACCATCGTGCCCACCAACGGCAAGGAGCGGACCGGATACGCGACGCAAAAGCCACTCACGATCGTCCGGCGCATCGTGCGGGTGCACTCACGGCCTGGCGAAACCGTGCTCGATTGCTTCGCCGGAAGCGGCACAACCGGTGAGGCTGCTGCACTTGAGGGGCGCAACTTCGTGCTAATCGACAAGAGTACGGAAGCCGTTTCGATCATGAAAAAACGGTTGGCACCCTACCATTGACCCGCAAATCAGCTCGCTTCAGCGGTTCGGCTTGATTGTCACCCACAATGTGACACACCAAAGAGTGATGCGCGCGGTAGCCGTTCTTGCGTTTGCGACGACTTATGGCTTCGGCTTTGCGGCGTGTTCTCAGGCGGGTCAGCTCAATGCCGCCATGCACGCTGAAAGCGACATGCAGCAAAGTGCTGTCACGCATCGTGCTGAGCTCGAGGTCCTCATCGCGAGTGAAGACTTGCGCACGCTCAGCCGAACCGAATCGCTCGGAGAAAGCGAGCAACGTGAGATCTATTTCTACGACACGCCCGAGCTCGAGCTTTTCAACAAAGGTGTCCTGCTCCGAACTCGCAAGCTGGGCGACGGTGCAGCAGATTCAACGGTCCTTTCGCGGTCCGGAAAAGCGATCGAGAACTCGGCATCTCATATGCGCTGTGCTCAAGAGGGCATCAGCACGACGAACTTGTGCTCGCTTCGGCGTGACATCGACGGAGAGCAAATCGACGAAGTGGCTGCCGGGCGAGGAGAAGTCACTCAACTTTTTTCAAAGTCGCAACTCGCGCTCGCAAGGCGCATTTTGCCGAACGTCTACATCAACGGTCTCTCGGTCTTCGGGCCGATTCAGGGTCGCGTATGGAAGCCAAACGTCAAGGACATTGACGGCACGGTCACGCTCGAAGAATGGATGCTTCCGAACGGCGCGAGTGTCGTCACACTTTCAGTGAGAACTGCCGCTGCATCGGCACGGGATACGCTGGTCGATTTGCGCAAGTTCCTTGACGAACGCGGCGTGCGCGAAATCGCGAATCCAGGGAAGACCGAAACAGCGCTTGGTTACTTCGCAAGCACGCTCGAATAGAGGGCGAGTCCTTTAGTCTCGCTAACCGTGGCGCCTAACCGTGGTGATAAGGCTCGCCCTTGCGAATCGTCATCGCGCGATACAGCTGCTCCATCAACATGAGCCGCGCAATGCGATGCGGAAACGTCATACGCGAAAACGACAACGTCTCTGCTGCCTTGCTCGCAATGTCGGCCGGCAAGCCATCGGCGCCACCGATTAGAAATGCAACGTCGACCGCACGATTGGCAAGCACGTCGATCCTCGCCGCGAGCTCTTCGCTCGACCGCATCGTTCCGTCGATCGTCAGCGCTATGATGTGATCGCGTGGCCCGACCGCCTTGAAAATCGCCTGTGAAACTTGGATCGGCGTTCCGTCTTTCACCTCGACCTCGGCAACCTGTGCATAGTGCCCGAGTCGCTTTGCGTAGTCGTCGACGGCCGCACGTATACCGCTCTCCTTGATGCGGCCAACGGCGATGACTTTGAATCGCATTGCGCGCGGTCCTTACCCGAGACACTGGCCGACTTCACCCGCTGCGGCTAGACTGAGCCTTACGCACGGGTGGCGAAATTGGCAGACGCAGCGGATTTAGGTTCCGCCGCCGTAAGGCGTGGGGGTTCAAGTCCCTTCCCGTGTACTGAGCGAGCAGCTCTCTCAATCCCCACTCGGGTCTCTGAGCCCGAGTTCCTTCATCTTGAGCTGTAGCCCCTTGCGCGAGATTTTGAGCAATCGCGCAGCGTGAGTTACATTTCCGTTGGTTTGCGTGAGCGCACGGCTAACGAGATTGCGCTCAAGTTTGCTCGTTGCAACTTTGACGTGCTCTTTGAGACCCCCATCGGGCGCGACTTCAACGTCGAACGTATCTGGCATCTGTCCGCCGAACACGGGAACCGTCCCTCGAACTTCTGATGGTAAATCTTCTGGACAGATGAGGTTCTGGTCGCAGAAGAGAACTGCTCGCTCGATGACGTTTTCGAGCTCGCGGATGTTGCCGGGCCACGGGTAGGTCGACAGGATGTCGGTCGCCTCATCGTCAACGCCCTTGACTTGCTTCTTCAGCCGTTGATTGAACTTCTCGATGAAGTGAGAGACAAGCAGCGCGATGTCGTCGCGGCGTTCGCGCAATGCGGGCAAACGAATCGGCACGACGTTGAGGCGGTAGTAGAGGTCTTCGCGAAACGCGCCTTGTGTGATTTGCTTTTTGAGCTCGCGATTGGTTGCAGCGACAAGGCGAACGTCGACACGAATCGTCTTGATGCCACCCACACGTTCGAACTCGCTTTCCTGCAAGGCGCGAAGCAATTTGACCTGCATCTCGACCGGGATTTCACCAATCTCGTCGAGAAAGAGCGTGCCTCCGTTGGCGAGCTCGAAGCGGCCAGGCTTTGACGAAACCGCGCCCGTGAATGCGCCGCGTTCGTAGCCGAAGAGTTCGCTCTCGATGAGCTCACGCGGAATCGCCGCGCAATTGACCTTGATGAACGGTTTGTCGGCGCGCGTCGAGTTCTCATGAAGAGCTCGCGCCACGAGTTCTTTGCCCGTACCGCTCTCGCCCGTGACAAGGACGGTCGTGGGCGTAGCGGCGACGCGCTCGATCATCGAATAGAGTTCGACGATGCCGGCCGAAGTGCCAATGATACCGTACTTGAATCCTTGTCCTGGCTCGGGGCGCGTGGCGTCGGTGCGGGAAAAGTCAACCGACTTGAGCGCTTTGGCGACGACCTGCCGCACCTCGTCCTTGTCGAAGGGCTTGGTGAGGTAGTCGAATGCACCGCTCTTCAAAGCTTCGACCGCAGTGTCGACGGTACCGTGCGCGGTGATCATGATGATGGGTCTGTCGGGATCGTCTTGAAGCGCTTGTTTGAGGAGCGCCATGCCATCGACCTTGGGCATTTTGAGATCGGTGATGACGAGATCGATGTGATGCTCGCGAAGGAATTGCAAACCCTGCGCGCCGTCCTCTGCGTCGTGGACTTCGTAGCCGTCGCGGGACAGTTGAGCCGATAGGATGCGACGGAGGTTGGGCTCGTCGTCGACGATGAGAACCTGCTTTTTTTCAGGGAGCATGTGGGGCCTTACTGTAGCGGAGACTTCGAAGGGCGGGAAACCGATGGTTTTCCGTTGAACTGATGGCTCTTTACGCCTCAGCGCTTTCGGGAGTTCTTCCATCGATACAATTGAGCAGGCCGATGCCGGCCAGTCCTTTGCGCAGCCATCACCGTCTCGACGAGATCGAGGGCCAACAAGCGCGACCGAAAGTTACGCTTGTCGAGCGTGCGACCAAACACGGCTTCGTACACGCGCTGCAACTCACTCAGGGTGAAACGAGATGGAACCAGTTCGAACCCTGCGTGGCGGCGCGGATCGTCCAGGCGTTGCTGCAGTCGAACGCGTGCGTCGTGCACAATCGTCGCGTGATCAAACGCGAGTTCGGCATTGCCACCTTCGATATCGGCCCAATGGACCCATACGGCCTCACTCGCATCGTCGCCCGCCTTCACGGGATGCGCTTCAGCGACCACGAACGTGAAGTACGCAACGCTCACCGTGTGACCGCGCGGGTCGCGACCCGGATCACCGTAGGCGCCAAGCTGTTCGAGCGTGACATCGGTCACGTCGGTTTCCTCGGCGAGCTCACGAAGCGCGGCTGCGGCGAGCCCTTCGTTCGCATCAACGAAGCCACCTGGCAGCGCGAACTTCCCTTTGTGCGGCGCCTTTCTACGCCGAATGAGGAGCACAGCCAGATCGTTTGCCCGTAGCGTAAACAGAACCGAATCGACGGTAACGGCCGGGCGCGGATACTCATAGGTGTGCTTCACACACGAAGGATCACCTCACGAAGCGCGAAATGCAACGGACCGCGTAATAAACGACGCGGTCTCTTTGCGTAATGGGTGCGAAGGCGACGCTTGCACCACCCTCTGGGTCGCTCTACACGTCGAAACGCGATGAGTGCGGCCGTATCGATATCACTGAGCGACCCTCAGTTCGAAAAAGTAACTTCGCCTGGCGCCTTTCATCGACTGGCGTGTCGTCTGATCCTTGATGAGCGAGACGTTCCGTTCGTCAAATTGATGGTCGAAGCGACGCTTGTCATGGTTCCGCTCGCCGTGTTGCTCTTTGTGAAATTCCACTGGCTCCTCGGGCTTGGCTACATCGCGATCAACTTCTTTGTGTTCGTGGATCGTTACATTTTGATGCTCCACAACACGAGTCATCGCGTTCTCTTCAAATCGAAGTTTCGCGCTCTCAACCACTACATTCCGTGGGTGCTCGGCCCGATTTTTGGCGAAACACCCGGCAGCTACTTCGCGCACCACATTGGGATGCATCACCCCGAAAATAATCTGCCCGAGGATCTCAGCTCAACGATGCGCTTTGAGCGCGACAACTTTTGGCACTTTTGTCGCTACCTGTTTCGGTTCCTGTTCCTCGGCATCTTTGAGCTGAACGCGTACCTCTTTCGCAAGCGCCGCAGCAAGATTGCGCGTCGCTTCATCGTGGGCGAGCTTTCGTTCTACGCGCTGGTTGTTGCGCTCATGTTCGTCAATGCGCCGGCTACCTTCGTGGTCCTGGTCGTCCCCGTCATTGCAATTCGTTCACTGATGATGTGCGGCAACTGGGGACAGCATGCGTTCATCGATGCTGCAAGGCCCGCAAATTGCTACGTCAACAGCATCACGTGCATCAACACACGTTACAACCGCCGCTGCTTCAACGACGGCTATCACATCGGCCATCACATCAAGGGCAACCGACACTGGACCGAGATGCCGGCTGACTTTGAGGCGAACCTCGCGCTCTATGCAGAGGCAGGCGCGATCGTTTTCGAAGGCATCGACTTTTTTCAGGTGTGGTTTCTCTTAATGGGACGCCGCTACGAGAAGCTCGCGTCGCATTATGTCCCGCTCGATGGCCGCAAGCCTTCGACCGACGAAATCGTCAAATTACTTCACGAACGAACAAGGCCCATCGCGGCGGCGTGAAGGTAAGTGGTGGTAACGTCCGTCCCACCCAAGCGCCCGTGCGGGCCCGACTCGACTCGATTGCGCCTCGCTCAGTAGAGTCGTTTTGACAGCTCACCAATCGCGGCAGGCTGACAAGCGTCCTCGAAAAGTAACGGCAGGTACGACGGCGCAACAGGCAACTTACTTGACAATCGCGCCAAGCTCTCGCTCTGCACGCGCTCGCGCATCGCGCGCATACGGCTCGACTCGATCGCGACCTCACCTGGGCCATCGCTTTCGCTCACGTCGAGTGCAGCGAGCACTTCGCGCTCATCTTTCGTGAAGAGCGGCGGAAGCACGCAGTTGATAATAACGCGCCCAATGGGCATTTTGAGCTCGTCCGTGAGTGCATTCGCGAGCTCGATCGTCTCTTGGGTCGGCATCTCTTCGGGCAGCGTCACGAGTACAACTGCGCTGCGTTTCGTGTCGCGAAAGAGTGCAAGCGCATCGTCGGCGAAGCGCCTCAAAAGACCGGGCGGCGCGACCTCACTGATCACTTGCGGGACGCGCAGCATGTCGAGTCCGTGACCCGTGGCAGGCGCGTCGAAAATGACGCAATCGTATTTGTAACCGCCAACGGACAATTCTTCGGTGGTGTGCCACCATGCTTTGCCGAGCATGGACCATTCGTGCATGCCAGGCACTGCGCGCAAGAAGCCTCGCACATACTTGCTGTCGATTGTCTTTGCGATCGTTCGACTTTTCAGGACGATCACCGCAAATTCGTCAAGCGCCTGATCCGGATCGATGTTGACGGCCCACACATTTGGCGCAACCGACACGACGTCAGCACCGACAGGCTGCGATCCAAGCATGGCCGAGAGGCGCTCTTTGGCGTTGCACATCACCACGAGAACACGCTTGCCGTGGCTCGCAAGCGCCATGGCTTGGGCTGCGCAAACGGTAGATTTTCCGACGCCACCCTTACCGGTGACGAAAAGGAACCGCTTGTCGTCGAGAGTGCCCATCTTGCTTGTCCCCAGATACGACTGAACCGCGAAAGAGGAAAGTGCGTCCTTGATTCAAACGTGGTCTGCGCCATTCTGCACAACGTCAACGTGCCCCTGTGACAGGCCCCGAATAGACCGAAGCGTACTTGAACGTGCGCCAGACCAACTGTAGCGATGAGGGGTGACAGAGATCCGCATTTTGCCGCTTGGCGGCCTCGGCGAAATCGGCATGAATTGCCTCGCGATCGTGCAAGACAACGACGCGATCGTTATCGATTGTGGCATCTCTTTCGACAGTCGCGGCCTCGGCGTCGACATCATTTGCCCGAAATTTGAGGCACTTCGGGCCTTCAACGTCGTCGGGGTGTTTCTCACGCACGGCCACGAAGACCACATCGGCGGGCTGCCCTACTTTTTGCGCACGTTCGACGTTCCGATTTGGGGCACGGCGTACACCCTTGGCCTCGTCAGGCAACGGGCGGAAGAGCACGAGGTTCTCCAATACGCCCGACTGCACACCGTCGTGCCGCGCGACCGAATCAAGGTGGGGCCGTTTGAGGTCGAGCCCATACGCGTCACGCACTCGATCGCCGACGCAACAGCGCTCGCGATTCGAACCAAAATCGGCATCGTCATTCACACTGGCGATTTCAAGTTCGACGAGTCGCCGCCGGACGAAGAGCACTTTGACGAAGCCCGCATTTCAGAACTCGGTGATGAAGGCGTCGCGCTGCTCATGAGCGACTCGACCAACGTAGACACGCTTGTACCCGTTGGAAGCGAAGCAGGCGTGGGTCTTGCGTTGGAATCGATCGTGAGGAAGACCAAAGGCGCGGTTGTTGTCGCGCAATTTGCGTCGAACGTGCACCGACTCAAGATGCTCGGCGACATTGCGCTCAAAACCGATCGCAACCTGTTTCTTTTTGGCCGCAGCTTGCAAAAGCACGCGCGCGTGGGGCACGATACGGGCTATCTCAAGTGGCCAGGCTCTCTCGTGCTGCCGAACGATCAAGCGAGCTCCGTCGACAAAAACCGCGTCCTCGCCGTTGCGAGCGGCACACAAGCCGAAGCCAATGCCGCGCTCGCGCGTCTTGCGAAGGGTGACTATCCGCTTCTCAAGCTCGACGAGAGCGACGCCATCGTCATGTCGGCTCGGATCATTCCGGGCAACGAACCCGAAGTGTTCAACCTCTTTAACCAATTTTTGCGCCGCCAAATCGCAGTCCACACCTGGCTCACCGATCGGGGTGTGCACGTGAGCGGTCACGCCAGTCGTCCTGAGCAACAACGCATGCTCGAGCTCGTAAGGCCTCGTGCATTTATTCCGCTTCACGGCACGCTTCATCACTTGCAAAGGCACGCTGAAGTCGCGCAAAACATTGGTGTTCCGAACACGACTGTCCTCGAAAATGGTGACATGGCGACGGTGCTCAATGACGACACTGCGGCCATCACGATTCAGAAGACGCGAAGCGCATTTGTAGCCGGCAAGCGTTACTTTCTCGCCACGCACGAAGTACCCGACGCCGTGCTTCGCGAACGCGAGCAACTCGCGCGTGAGGGCTTGATCGTCATGATCGCACGCATCAATGACGACGGAATCTTGCAAGGACCGATCGACATCAACCTTCGCGGCATTGCGGTTGACGATCTTGCGCTCGAAGTGCGTGACGCAATTTCGCGCAGCGCCGACGAGGCGGTCCGAGACCTTCCCAAGGAGCTTCGAAGCCCTGGAGCGCTCTCAGACGTCCTTCGTCAAGCCGCAAGACGTGCGGCTTACAACTTGCTCGGCTACAAACCCGAAGTCCTCGTTCTGCTCCGCTCATGAACATTAGTGAGTTTTTTCGGTCGCAACTTCAGAGCCTCGACGGCGAGCTCACCCTCGTGCTGCCGCGCGTGCACGCCCCAAAGCCCGACGACGAAGCGATTCACGACTTACGCGTTACAATCCGCAGACTGCGTGTGCTGCTGAAGCTTGGGCGCGCGCCTTACGGACGTTTCTACGCCGACGCCGTGCGCGCAGGCTTCACGCGTTTGCATCGTTCCACGGGTTTGCTGCGTGACGAAGAAGTGTTGCACGAAACGCTCGCGAAGCTGAACGTGCGCGACGCAGCGTTCGCGTCTTGGAAGACTTCACGACTCGCGAGAGAGAGACTCCTGCGACGACGCGCCGTTCAACTGCTGCACTCCGGTGCCCTCGAAGAGAGCCGCGAGATGCTTGCCGCGCTCGTTCGACTACCGGTCAAGCCAAAGCACGACGACGACTTGTCGACGTTCGCGCGCAAGGAGGTCCTTCGCGCTCAAAAAAAGGTAGAGGGTCTAAGAGACACGCCTGCCACTGACACGGCGGGCCTTCATGAATTGCGCATCGCGTACAAGGGCCTTCGATACGCAGTCGAAATGATGCAAGGCGCGCTGCCCATCGATCTCGCTGCACTCGCGAAGCCTGCGGCTACGTTTCAGAAGCGCCTCGGCGAACTGCACGATCTTGACATGGCCATCGCCTCAATTGGCCGCGCGCGCGGGATCCCGGCGCCAACACGGTCTCGCGTACTTGCCGCGCTCAGACGCGCGCGAAAAGTGAGCGTCGATCGTTACATTTCTGAGATGCGACCTCAAGCGGAGCTTACGAGAAAGCCCGCGGAAGCAACCTTGAAGGGTGCACAACGCGGGCTTCGTCGAAACGAGTCTTCGAAGTAATTAGTTCGCGGGCACGGTCTCGCTGCGGAACACTTCGACAGCTTCGATCAACACGTCCGTGCTCGGCTTGTCTGAACGCCCGCGAGGAACGCGAGCGATTTTTCCAATGAGATCGGCACCAGTTACAACTTGTCCGAAGACCGAGTGGCGCTTGTCGAGATGAGGCGTCGGCCCTTCGGTGATGAAAAATTGCGAACCGTTGGTGCCCGGACCAGCATTGGCCATCGAGAGAATGCCGGTACCGACGTGTCGCAGTTCGGGATGAAACTCGTCTTCGAATTTGTAACCCGGACCGCCCGTTCCGGCGCCGAGTGGATCGCCCGCTTGAATCATGAAGTCGGGAATTACGCGGTGAAAGATCGTACCGTCGTAATAGGGCACGCCCTTCTTTTCTTCGCGGGTACGGGGATCGACGTACGGCTGCGAGCCGGTCGCGAGACCGACAAAGTTCTTGACGGTTTTTGGCGCGCGCTCTTCCTCGAGGCGCACAATCATCACGCCAAGCGACGTGCGAAAGCGAGCGTAGAGCTGGCCAGTTCCAGGAACATTGATGTCAGGGAATTGTGCAACAGGCATGGCGTTCCTCGTGAAAGATCGGACCCACCACCTCGGTGGGCGGCCCACCGGGATACCATTGCTTGGTTCGTATTTTCTATCCCGTAAACGTGGCCATACCCGTAAACGTGCCGGATCTGCAGGGGCTGCTCGCCGAGGGGACGCCCGGGGGCCGACAATTAGGAGCTTGGCATTGCTCCTATGAGCGTCCACCGATACCTTCGTACCCTTGCCGGAGGCGATGCGGTGATTACTTGCCAGAAGTGCGCAAAAGAGAACCAGGACCACTACAAATTCTGCCTTGGTTGCGGGTCAGAGTTGCCGCGCGACGTTTCCCCCAAGCCATTTTCAACACAAACGCCGCCGCACGGCATCAAGGCCGTGAGCCAACCGCCGCGTGGATTTGAAACTGCAGCGACGGATCCGCCTCCGCAATTCGTGGCGCAAACGCCGGCCGCCATCATCACCAAGAGCGAACCGCCCACGACGATGCCGGCGAAGGGTCAGTCCGTATCGCCATCACAAAGCGGAAGCGTGTCCTGCCCGCAGTGCGCGCACGAAAACACGCCTTCCAACCTTTTCTGCGGTGCTTGCGGCTATCGATTGCAGGGCGTTTCGGCGCCTCGGCAGCCCGCCGCGAAGACTTCGATTGCTGCGCCTCAGGACATGGGGCCAGCACTGGCCACTGTCTCGCTTACGGCCCTGCGCGCGGACGGAAGCGATGCCGGTACGTTCCAAGTAAGCAGCGCCGAGACTTCGATCGGCCGCGACACGGGCGCTATTTTTTCGGGTGACAGTTACCTTTCGCCACACCACGCAACCTTGCAAATTCAGCCCAATGGTCGCGCCGTAATCCGTGACGAAAAATCGCTCAACGGCGTTTATCGCAAACTCGAGCGCGACATCCCCGTCGAACTTGTCGACGGTTCGACGTTCCGCATCGGCCAAGAAATTGTGCGGTTCGAAGCCCTGGGCTCCGAGGCCCCCACAAGCGACGGCGTCGAACGCTTTGGTTCTCCACGCGGCGATGCAATCGGACGCCTTGTGCTCGTCATCGGTCGCGAGCAAGTCGGCAACGCGTTTCTCGTGCCTGCGAGCGGAATGCACCTCGGTCGCGAACGCGGCGAAGTGCTCTTCCCCGAAGACGGTTACGTGTCCGGCTTG
>JAHFDZ010000182.1 GCA_023248745.1 Myxococcales bacterium
CCACATTTTCGATTGCAGTGGTTCTGCTGAGTAGGTTGAACCCTTGAAAAATGAAGCCGACCATCAGGTTGCGTACGATGGCGCGTGCGTCCTGCGTCTGCGCGCCGACATCGAGACCTGCAATGCGATAGCTGCCGTGTGTGGGCCGATCGAGGCAGCCCAAGATGTTCATCATCGTGCTCTTGCCAGAACCGCTGGTGCCGACGATAGCGACGAACTCGCCACGATGAATCGACAGGTTTACGTCCCGCATTGCGTGCACAACGCCGGCGTCCGACTCGTAGTCTTTCGCGACGTTGATGAGCTCTAGCAAAACGGGCGCGTCCGTCACGTTTGGCGCGTTTGACATGTCAGAACATCTTTCGTCCGCGTTGCTTCTTTTGCTCGGGCGTCTCGTCGTTTTCGTCGGTGACCAATTTGGTTGCTGGGCCAAAAGTCTCATCGGTCAACTGAGTGAACAATCCGTCTGTGATGCCGATGCCGACGACCTTTGGCTCTGCTTTCTCACTTCCGAGCGTTGAGTCCGTGACGACGAAGACGCGGCCTTTGCCCTTCGGCAGCGCCTGCTCGATCGCGCCTGGGCTACCGCTTGCGCTGCTCTTGGCGCTGTCGTCTTTCGGTGGTGTTGGCTTGAATCGAAGCGCGCCGTTGGGAACGCGCAACGTTGCTTTGGCCTCGCGCGTGCGAATCGTGATCGTCGATGTCATGCCAGGTCGCAGCTTCTCGTCGGGGTTGTCGACTTCGACGACGGCTGAATAGGTAACAACGCCCTGCACATTGTTTGGGCTGAAGCGAACCTGAGTTACGATTCCGCGAAACGTCTCGCCGGGAAATGCGTCGACGATGGCATCGGCTTGCATCTTCTCTCGAATTTTGCCGACGTCAGCTTCGTCGACATCGGCAAGCACGCGCATCTTGCGAAGATCTTGCGCGATCACAAACAACGTTGGCGACTGAAAACTCGCGACGACGGTTGCTCCTGGGTCGACCCCTCGCGTGATAACGATGCCATCGACAGGGGAGTAAATCTTGGTGAACGCGACATTGGTGAGCGACTGCGTTAGCTGCGCTTGTGTGGCTCCGATGCTTGCGCTTGCTGCGTTTGAGCTGGCTTTTGAGACTTCGTAGCTCCCGCGCGCGGCATCGAGCTCGCCCTTGCTGGCCAGGTTCTGTTCGAAGAGTTTTTGAACGCGCTCGAAGTTGAGGCGGCTTGCTTCGGCGCTCGCCTTAGCGCTTTCGAGCTGCGCCTTTTGTGCGGAAATATTGGCCTGCGTTGCGCTGACTTGCGCGCCATAAATGGTGGGATCGATCTCTGCGAGAACGTCGCCTTTCTTGACGATTGAGTTGAAGTCGACTGGAACCTTGGTAACCCGGCCGTTGACTTGGGCACCGACGTTGACCTGCAAAATGGGTTGCACGGTCCCGGTGGCTTGCACCGTTTCGATGACGTCGCCCTTGGTTACTTCTGTAGTGACATACCGCGCCGGCAAGGGTGGGCGATTGGCCGTGCGCCACGCAACGCCACCACCGCAAAGCGCAAGGATGGTTGCGCCAATGAGCGCGCGCTTGAGCCATTTTTGACCGCCGCTTTCGCCGGCGAGGACTCGTGCCAGGTCGTCGTTTGTCGAGCTCGCTGCGCTCATGAGAATGTGACCTTAGCACCCAAGGAATTGTCATGCGCGGCTGTCCAACCAGCGTGGGCGCGATAGACTCCGGGGCTAGGTGGGTGTGTCCAGACGTGATAGCCGAAGCAGGAACAGTCGAAGAAGCCCCGGTGAGCCGGCCGAGATCGCTGCGCGTGTCGTTTGACGAGCTCTCCGACCGGGAGCTCTTTGCGCTGGCGCAAACGGGTGATCGTGCCGCTTTTGGTGCGTGGATGCGGAGGCACGAGCCGCGCGTCTTTCGATTGGTGAAACAGCTCGTTCGTCACGACGCCGAGGCCGAGGAGATCGCGCAAGAAACGTTCGTTCGGGCATTTCGGGCGCTGTCGAGTTTCGATGGGCGCAGTGAGCCCTTCACTTGGCTCTACCGTATTGCACTCAACCTTTCGCTCAACGCATTGCGTTCACGAAAAGCTCCGCACGACGACGTTGACGATCCTCGATTGTCTGGCGATTTGGCCTCACCGGCGGCCGACAGCTCAGCCGATCTCGAGCAACGCCAACTCGTTAATGCGCTTCACAGTGGCCTCGAGGCACTGAGCGAAACGTTGCGCGTGACGCTCTTGTTGGTCTGCGTCGATGGCGTTACCCATGATGCTGCATCGCAAATCTTAGGTGTGCCCGAAGGCACGATTGCTTGGCGCGTTCATGAGGCGCGTCGAAAGCTGAGGCTCATGCTCGAAGAGCGGGGCTTCTCCGTTTCCGATGCCGAACGGGGTCCGTGATGAAACGTTTGCGCACAATCGATGAGCTCCTTACACTCGAGCTCAATTATTCTGGGTATAGTGAACAAGATACTGAGCGGCGCATCAAGCGCGTCGAATCGTTGATTGAGTCGGTTTCGCCCGAGCCTCTTGGGGTTTTTGGCGCTCCGCCTCAGCTTGAAGATGGCGCGCTGCACGTTACAACTATGCACGCGTCTGGGTACATGCACGCACACGAGCCGGTGAAAGAGTACATCATGAGCGACCGCGAAAACGATCGAAACACTTTCAAGGACCTCGCGAAACTCGCCGGAACCTCGGCGCCAGTCGATGCGTCTGCCGACGACGATGGCGTGATTGACTTTGCAGCACTTGCAGCAGCCGCTGCTGCGCCGCCGCCTCCTCCGAGCGTGCCTGCGTCGACGGTGTCGATTCCGCCGGCTGTCATCAGTGCGCCTTCAAGTGCGCCCTCAGGTGTACCGGCGAGCGTCCCCGCGCCGATGAGTGCGTCAGCTGCGCTTGCCAGCGCCCCTGAGTCGGTCGTTCCGTCGAGCGCGTTGCCTCCGGTTGAGCGCGCACCTCGCGTGAGTCAGCCTCCCGCGGCGGCGCCGCCTGCACCCGTCGAGAGCGTTCCTGTTCCGCGCGCCGAGCGCAAGAAGGCTCCTGTGGTTCCGATCTTTGTCGCGGCGGTTGCGGTTGCAGCTGCGGTCACCTTCGTGGCCCTGAAGAAGCCCGCGGTCGATCAAAAGGTCGCTTCGAATACGTCGAAGAATGGCCAGAGTGCGCAGCAAGGTGGCGCACCTGAGTTGGAAGAGGCGGCAAAGCTCCAGAAGGTCGCTACACCCGATCTCGCAACGGACCCAGTCTCTCCAACGAAGCCCGCAACGACGGCGAGCGCGAAAGTCGCGCCTCTTGGGAGCGCAGACAAGAAGACGGAAGAAAAGGTCGAAGAGAAAAAGCCTGAAGAAGCGAAGACAGAGCCTCCAGTGGCAAGCGTAACGCCCCCCGTACCAGCGAATCCGGGTGATCCAGCGTCGCTCGCCGAGCAGATTCGTCTCGCGGCGGGAGGTTCAGCGAAGTCCGAGACGGCGGGGGCAGTCGCTGCAGGGCCCGACACGACAGGTTTGCCAACCAAGCCTTCGCAAGGTGCTGTGCGCGGTGCGGTCGGCACCGTGCTTGGCGCAGCTCGCGCGTGCCTCACAGCCGACGATCCCGTTGCGCACGCGACGATCACATTCGGTTCGGGTGGCGCAGCCCAAGGCGTTTCGGTAAGCGGCGGCGGCGGCAAAGAAGGCTGCATCCGCAGCGCACTAAGTCGCGCACGCATAGCACCATTTTCGCAACCAACCTTCTCGACGAGCGTGACCGTACGAGGCGGGTGAGCGGCCGAGTCGGCTATCGCGTGACCGCGAAGTTGCTGGACATGACCACGCTGCGGTCCAATGCGCATCGGTTCAGAGTTGTCTGGCGCGCCAATTGGCGTCCGAGATCAAATAGTTCCGTATGTTGACTATCAGGGGACACGTGCGGGTCGCTCGTACTTGCGCCTTCCGATCTGACATTCGTCGCTGCGCGTGAGCGGTTTGTACGTTGCGAATCGAGTGCGCTCTCCCGCATAATTGGTGTCGCTCGAAGAAACACCAGGGGGATTTCATGAACGTACGGATTTTGTCATTGCCCATTGCGGCCAGCGCGTTGCTCACATCGCTTGCTCACGCCGCTGATCCTCACGTAGACGGGGAGGTCTTTCGCGAGCTCGCACAGCCCGACGAAGAAGCGCTCACCAAAGAGAGCATCAAGTTGATGCGCGACATGGTTGAGAAAAACCACAACGGTGCGCTCCGCATGCGTGCGTTTCACGCAAAGTCACACGGGTGCATCCATGGCACGTACACGCCCGATAGCAGCCGACCGAAGAAGACGCGTTTCGGAACGTTTGCAACCGAAACAGGATATCCGGTCTGGGCCCGCTTTTCGAACAGCAGCGGCGCTGCGCATGGCGATGGCGAACCGGACGTTCAGGGCATTGCCTTGAAGTTCATCGGTGTGACGGGCGCGCATCTGTGGCCAGGTGCGGGTCCGAAGAACAATCAGGACTTCATTTTCTTCTCGAGCCCGATCATCCCCACCAAGGACGCGCGTGAATATGTGGAGAGCCTGAAGGTGCTCGACGGCAAAGAGTCGCCCATTCAGTTTGCCCTAAAGGACCTTGCGCTCCCCGTCCTGGCCGCAAAAGGTACGCTTCACGGTGGTCTTGTGGTGGACCCAGCCGCCGCACAATACTGGAGTGCATCGCCCTATAAGCTCGACAAAAATGCGGTGAAGTATTCGGTGCGTCCATGCGACGGTCAAAAGCTCACCCTCAACATCAAGACCAACAAAGACGCGCTTCGCGCCGCGCTGGTCGAGCGAATGAACTCGAAAAAAGGCGCGTGCTACGACTTTTTCGTACAGTTCTTCGTCAACGAAAACGACACGCCAATCGAGGATTTTCGCAAGGCGTGGGACACCGCAAAATCGCCGTTCGTGAAGGTGGGGCGCGTCACATTCCCTAAGCAAGTGTTCGATACCGAGAAGCAGAACAAGTTCTGTGAAAACATGGCGTTCAACCCGTGGCGTGCGCTTTCAACGCACCGACCGCTGGGGAGCTTGAATCGGATGCGGCGCGCCCTCTATGAGTCGATCTCCAACGCCCGACACTCCGCAAACCACACGCCAACGCCAGAGCCCACGAGCACAGAGCTCGAGTGAGTTTTCTGTGATTTAGTCAATTTTATGAATAGTTCTGAATATTGACCATTACCAATCGAGTGCGATCGCGTCTCCCGTCATCGCGCTCAGCTTGGTTCGTGCGGCGTCTTTGAAGCGAGCGCGAAAGTCTGCATCAAGCGTTCCTTGCGCGGTTCGATTGCGACTCTCGCGGATGCTTGGACTGCTCTCAAACAGGAACTCAGCTTTGCACAGTGGCTTCCAGCCAGCCTGAAAAGAAAGGCAACGGCACGCAGCATGTGATGATCGTTGTGAGCGCGAGCGTGAGTGACCAAACCCCGAGCGACCTTGCATGCTGCGCCCGTGGATCTTGAGGTGGAGACGCACGAAATGCCGACGGATAGACCGGTGGCGGCGGCGGATAGCGTGGCGGCGGCGCGTAAGGTCCCATTACGGGGTCTTCATACCTCATCTAAGGCGCTGCCGCGCTTCTCGAGGGAGCGACGAGCCCTGCTCGAAAGTGAAGCGCGTTGACATTCCCGCGATCTGAACGTATCTCTCCGCCTCCCGAAAAAGAGGACGATCCATGGTCTCATCGACTCAACAAAACGAACGAATCCGCAAGCGCAAGAAGACTACCGCCGGCAAGCGCAACAAGCGCGCGCTACGCCGCATCGGCACGCCTGCGTTTCCTGTGCACGTTGCCGGATACGACAAGACCGCTGCTGACGCGCCAAAGGGTGCGTGAGTTTGTGTCGGTGATTGCGTTTCGCGTGGGAGTGTCGGACGTAACCACCCATTCATCGCGGAGCTGATGCCGTTTCGCGTGGGAGTGTTGGACGGTGCCTCCATTTGTCGCGGGGCTTGCGCGTGACTTGACGTGTCGAAACCCGAGAGTGCGGCTGCACGTGCTCGGGTTGATGCGGGCGCAAACTGTGTCCGCTCAGTCGATGAGGCAGAGCGTTTCGTTTGTGCACTCGACCTGGCAGTGTTGTGCGCATCGCGCGTTCTGATAGTTCTCGAACTCTAGATCGTAGCGGAACCCTTGGGTGCACTGGTCCACGCATCGATTGCGCTCGGCGGGAGCCACTGTGGCGCATGTGACGTCTGAGCATCGCGTGTAGAGCATGCAATCTCTGTCGTTGTTGCATGCGATGGCCGTCGAATCGAGCGCGCGGCTGTAGGCGGGATTGACTCGCGATTCGCTCGCGCGACACTCGCCGCACGTGAACGTGATCGTATCGTTGAGCTTGTCGTCGATGAAGGCGCGCGTGAACTTCAACCGTTGCGCTAAGCCTTGCTGACCCAAACCAGCGCATCCGGCGCCGCCCGTGATCACCCCCACCAACTTTGAGTTGCGGATCACTGCACCGCCCAGGTCTCCATCACACGCGGCTCCCGTACCAGGCGCCTGCGTCCAATTGAAGGTTTTCGAGCCAGCGGTCAGCACCGTTTTGTTCGCAAAACGACGAACCTCATCGGTTGTGGCGTCTCCGCGAACAGACACACCAAATCCGACCAACGTGATCGAACGAAGTGCGCCGATGTCATCATCGGTACTTGTCGGTAGCAGAACGATTGCCGTCGTCGTGGGCGCCCCATTCGCAACAAGGACCGCTACATCTTGTCCCGTGTCGCTTGGATTCGAATGAATGTGTGTGCGGATGATATCGGTGCGCGAAGTTGCGCCGGCGGTTGTGACCAGATCAACTTTTGATACGGCGCCTGCGCAAGTCGCCGATGTGACGATCCAAGCGAGCTGCTTTGCACCGTCGCGCTTAACGACGGTACCGGTGCATCGATACTCACCTCTAGCGTTCAGTAACTTGACGACGCCGAGATGGGTTGTGTCTGTACTGCCGTTGACGATGCTTTCTTCTGCGGACGTGGCATCGATTGTACTGCCGCAGCCCGCTGCGGACACGAGCCCGCTGACGCTCACGAACCCGATTACTGCAAATTGTCGCATTGAGAAGATCCTCCACGACGTGTTGTGAAGTTGGCCGGCCTTCCTTCAACTGCCATCGCGCGCCAAATTCGCGGCAGGCTTCGTCAGCTTAATCGGTCAGTCGCAACACGGTGAGTGCAGCCGCATATGCGCTGAGTGAAATGAGCCATCCGATGGCCCGCCTTCGCATGCTCCATCCCCAGTGGACCGCAAAGGCAGGAAGCACAATTGAGAGCGCGCTGTGCAGCCATCGCCTCTTGCGCAAAAGTCCGATGATGAGTCCGACGTGGCATACGAGCCAACTGATGAGGGCAAACGCGGCGAGTATGCGCAACAGAATCAAAGAGAGACCGCCTTGGCGCGCACCCGCCAAATGTTATTCCAGCGCAGCGCGCTTCCGATAAGGATCGCGAGCACACAGACGATGAGAGTCGACGTGACAAGTAAGTTGACGAACCCCGTCGTTTGCTTCGCAGCGTCTCGGGTCATGGGTATGTAAATGTCGGCGATGCTGCGAATGCCCGCGGTGAGCGTGGTGGTGCCGATGAACAGCAGCGGCACAAAAGTGATCAACGCATATGACATTTTCTTCGCTTCGCGTAGCAAGATAGTCGTTGCGACACAAAGGGCCGTGCACGCGAGAAGTTGATTCGCGATCCCGAACATTGGCCAGATTGTGGAGATATTGCCGGTGAGGATGAAGTACGTCCAACCCATCACGATGAGGAGTGTCGCGACAATGCCGCCAACGCGGCTTTTCGACTCCGCAAGCTTGGGCGAGAAGCGGCCCATGAATTCTTGCATCAGAAACCGCCCGATGCGCGTTCCTGTGTCGATGGTCGTTAGGATGAACAGCGCTTCGAACATGATTGCGAAGTGGTACCAGTACGCGAGAAGGGTGCTCATGCCCGGCAGGCCAGAGAAGACGCGCGCCATGCCGACCGCGAGCGATACGCCGCCTCCTGTTCGAGCGGCAACCACCTCGCCTGCGCTTTTTGAGAGAGTGGGCAAGTCTTTTACGTGAAGACCAAGGCGTGCGAAGTCGCCGTCTTCGAGTGAGGTGGCCTGTTGCTCATTCGGATCGGCGTGATAACCGAGTGCGTGCAAGAGTCCGTTCGACAACGCGAGCGCGCGCGATGCAGATACCTTTTTTCCAGCGAGACTTTCGATCGGCGCTCCCGCTTCGAGCTTGAGTAGCGATCGATCTTTTTTCGTTAGGAATGCGCCCGCGCTTTGAAGCTCAGCGAGCGAGTGTGCGAGGCCTGTTCCGTTAGCGCTGGCAACGATTGCGACTTCGGGATCGGTGTTGATGGCGACGTAGTCTTCGGGCGGCATGACGCACGCGGCAATCAAGGCGGTGATGCCGACGAGGCCTTCAAAGAGCATGGATCCGTAGCCGATAGGACGACAGTCAACTTCCTTGTCTATCATCTTTGGCGTCGTGCCTGTAGACACGAGTGCGTGAAAGCCGCTGATGGCGCCGCACGCGATCGTAATGAAGATGAATGGAAAGAGAGGCCCCTTGATGATCGGTCCACCGCCGTGAATAAACGGTGTGACGGGCGGCATTTGGATCTTGGGCGCGACGATGAGAACGCCGACAACCAGAAGTGCGATCGTGCCCAGCTTGAGGTAGCTCGAGAGGTAGTCGCGCGGGCAAAGCAGAAGCCACACCGGAAGGACGCTCGCGAAGAATCCGTATGCTGCCATCGCGAGCGTCAGCGTTGTTTTCGAGAGGCGGAGGTAAGCGCCGATTGGGGCTTCGGCGACGTGCTTTCCATAGATTAGCGCGAGAAAGAGAAGTACCACCCCGACCGCTGTTGCCTCGCGAATGCCACGGATGGATCCCTTCCGAACGCCGTAGATGTAGCTTCCCATCGCAAGCGCGATGGGAATAGAGCAGCCGACGGTAAACACGCCCCAGGGACTCTCGGCGAGCGCGCCGACGACCACATTGCCTAGGCCCGCAAGTGCGATGATGACGATGAACAAGATGGCGATCGACGTCACGAGCCCAAGCGTCGGACCGAGTTCTTCGCGCGCAATCTCAGCGAGTGATCGACCACCGCGGCGGACGCTCGATACGAGGATCACGAAGTCGTGCACCGCGCCGGCGAAAACAACGCCGAAGAGGATCCAGAAAAAACCAGGATAGAAGCCAAACTGGGCCGCCAGCACCGGACCGATCAGTGGGCCTGCGCCCGTAATGGCGGCAAAGTGATGACCGAAGAGCACCCACCGATTGGTCGGATGAAAGTTGTGACCGTCGTTGAGTGCGTGCGCAGGTGTCACCCGCTCGGCGTCGAGCACGAGCACCTTGGCGGCGATAAAACCCGAGTAATAGCGGTAGCCGATTGCCAATACGGCGAGCGCGCCGAGCATCCACCAAGCTGCGTTCATGTGAGTGCGACGATGATCACTCACATTTCGCGGGGGTGCAAAAGCCGTTTATGCTCGGTTGGTGCGGTACAGCATTCTGCTTCCTTGCAGCTTGGGCGTTCTCGTCGGACTGTCAACCGCCTTTCCGATTGCGGAGACGCAGGCGAAGGGCCAATTCATCGGGACCGATGAGATCAAAGACGGCATGAAGGGCTATGGCCTCACCGTCTTTAAGGGAACCAAGCCTGAGCGCTTTGATGTCGAAGTGATCGGCGTGCTCAACAATTTCCTTCCGAGCCAGTCGCTCATCTTGGTCAAGACGCCGCATCCGCGGCTCGACATCACCAAAAATGTGCAAGGCATGAGCGGAAGCCCCATCTTCCTCGACGGGCGCGTTGCAGGCGCATACGCCTACAGCTGGAGTTCGTTTCCGGTAGAGCCCGTCGCGGGCATCACACCGATAGCTCCAATGCTTCACGAGCTTCGTCGGCAAACGGGGCCAGGCTTCTTTCCACTCGAGCCCCTTGCTAAAGCCCGAGCAGCGCCCGATCGAAAGCGTCCCGCTAAGACCATAACCTCGTTCGAAGGTGACGTCGGCGGTTACGATTTGCGGGCGCACATTGATCAACTGAAGTCACGTTTAGCGCTTTCAGGACAAGCAGGGCGTGGGCAGGCCACGCGCGTCGCGACGCCAATCAGCATCTCCGGTCTCACGCCGCACGCATTTGAATCGGCGCGTCAGATTTTCGAGCCGCTCGGTTTGTCGCCAGAGCAAGGCGGAGGGGGAGGCTCGAGCGCTGTGATTGCAGGTGACGTTCCTCTTCACTACGAAAATGGCGGCGCGCTCGGCGTTCAACTCGCGCGTGGCGATGTCTCGTTTATGGGGCTTGGCACGACGACGTTTGCTGAGGGGCATCGCGCGGCTGGCTTCGGGCATCCGATGATGGGAGGCGGCGACGTCGCGCTCCCGGCGTGCATCGGACGCGTTCATTGGATTTACGCGAGCGCGAGTCACTCATCCAAGATTGGCGAGGCCGCAAGGCCACTGGGTGCGCTGGTGCAAGATCGGCAAAGTGCGGTTGTCGTCGACGAGAGCAAAACGGCTCCGACGATTCCAATGAAAATTCGCATCGCAGGGATCAATGAATCGCCAAAAAATGAATGGAACGTTGAGCTCGCCGAAGACAAATTGATGACTGGCGGGCTGTCGGCTGCGGTGATTGCAGCGGCCATCGAATCAACGATTGGCGAACGGCGCGACATGACGTGGTCGCTCAAGTACGACGTCTATGTTCGAGGTCACAGCAAGGTGACTCTCGAAGACATTGGCATCAGTCAAGGCAACCAATACGCCCAAGCGCCCTACTGGTCTTTCCGTTCACAGCTCGTTCGACTGCTGGGCGCAGCCCTCAACAACCCTTGGGAAGAAGTCCACGTCGAGCGCATCGACGCTGTGCTCAGCGTCACGCGCAGCGCAGACGTTGATATTGTCAAGGGTGTTGAACTTGTTGACGCGGTCGTTGAACCCGGTGGCACTGCACGCGTGCGTGTTCGTCTACAACCGCTATACGGTCCAGAAACTGTGCGTGTTTTCGAGGCGAAAATTCCGACGGAGCTCGCGGGCCGCGATGTCGATATCGAAATCGTGCCTGGTTACGCACTTGGTGCAGACAACGCGCAGCCGGAAAATCTTGACGAACTTCTCGCGGCGATGTCAAAGCGTGTGGCGCCGCCAAAAACTGCTGTCGTGCAAATCGCGCTACCCGGCGCGGCAGTCGCAATGCATGGTCACGTGTCGAAGCGCGTACCGCCATTTGCGATCGATGCGATGCGTCCCACTTCGAGCGATCGACAGCCTTCGACGCTCACGCAATACGAGCGAACGATTGTGTCTACCGACCGTTACCTTTCGGAGAGTGTGAGGACTCGCGTGAAGGTTCGGGCCCTGCCGAGTGCCTCACCGTAACGCCCTTCAGCTTGGGCCCGCGCGTTACGCCGGGCACGTCACCGCAGCACCGAAACCCCACTTGGTAAAAGTGGAAGATCTCTTCGTGAACGACCGTCATGGGTCTGCAGCGTGCGCGCACAGGGCCCCAGTAGCCGCCCTTTAGTCCGCTCTTGAAGGGCTTGCCTCTTTCGTTGATGACCCATTCATCGACGTTGCCTGCCATATCGTACGCGCCAAACGGTGTGAGGCACGAAGGTCTTGCGCCGCTTGATTCGCGTTGGTCAAGTTTCTTTATCTCTGCCATGCGGCGCTTGGGGTCCGCGTACGCTTCGAAGTCGACCGTTCGCCAGACGTTGTCCATGTTGCAAGCGTCGTTGTTGCGCGAGTGCCCATAAGGATAAGGCAAACGCTCTTGCCCTTCGCAAGCGAGAGCCCATTCGCGATCGATGCACAGCCGCTTGCCGGCTTCGTAGCAGTGGTCTTGCGCCTGGTACCAGTCGACCGCGACCCAAGGCGTCGCGCCTTTCTTGTTCGGCCATTCGTAGCGGTCGATGCAGAATTTTTGGCGAATCACTTTGCCGAGGCAGCGGCTTGACGGTGAGAATTCTTCGCATTGAAGCTTCACAACAGCATGAGGATCCCGCCATCGCTTGCACAACTGGGCCACCTCAGGGCAGTAGTCGCCTTCAACGAGAACTTGATCGGCGGGGCATTGCGGCGTGGCGGACTTGACCTGTGCTTCGGTCAACGTGACCGTTGGCTTGAGTGCGGCGCGCGTTTTCGGAACGCTGCTTAGGAGCACTCCGGCAGTCACAATAGGTATCCCCCAACGTGCGCGCATCGAATCAACAAAGGAGCATATGAGCGTGAGGTTGTCGCGGTCACGTTTGTCGCGTAAGCGAGCCCCGTGAAACGGATTTTTGCAATTTTGGTGCTGTTTGCGGGTTTCTCGATTGCGGCATGTACGTCGAACAGTACGTCGAGCCACCCCGATGGGGCGCCGATTGCTCCGAGCTCCTCGGTAAGTGTGGTTCCGAACCCCTCAGCGCCGACGGCGTTGGCTGCTGACGCGGCCGCGCTCGATGGCGCCACCGAAGCGGGTGCCGTGCCAAAAGTGACCGAAGCCGCGTCAAACGGCACTTGCCCCGCGAACATGTTGCTGATCGATGGCGACTACTGCACGAAGGTCGAGCAGAAATGCAAAGGCGGAAAGAGTTGGTACGCAAGGTGGAACGACAAGACGATCTGTCTCGAGTTCGAGCCGCCCACCAAATGCGTGGGCGAGAAGATCCCCAAGCGCTTCTGCATCGACAAGTACGAGTGGCCCAACAAAGAGGGTGAGCGGC
>JAHFDZ010000183.1 GCA_023248745.1 Myxococcales bacterium
ACGCAAGCTTGGATACGCGCACAGATTGCCAATCCGTCAAGTGAATTGACGTATCGTTCGCTCGCTCTTGACCCCCTGTCGAAGGGCCACATGCCACGATTCGATGGCGAGATGAGCGTGCGGGACATCGATCTTCTTGCAAAGTACGTTCGATCGGTTGGCCGCGGTCTTTCGCTCGAGTGAGCCTTGCGCGTTTGGCTTCGTCGCTGCACCTTTAGGGCATGTCCAAGACGCGACGCGAAGTGCTCGATGAATCACGCACCAAGGGCATTGTGGCCGGCGCAGCCACGGCAACCTCTGTAGCGCTCGGCGTTGCGATCGCTTGGCCGGTCGGCGTCGTTGCGGCTGTCCCTGCGGCATTCTTCGGTTGGCGATGGTGGAAGCACCGCGCAGAGAATGGGATCAAGTTCTGAAATAGGAGCTGCGGTTGTTGTCGGGTGAGTTGCGTATGACCAACCCTCGATCGCGCGTGATACCGTTGCGTCTGCTTCATGAGAGCGGTCGTCAGGGTCTCAGGGTTGGATTGGACGCTCGATGGTCTCGCCGGTCAGGGAGCTGTCGCGGTTGTTTGGCGCGCGCACTGTGACGGAAGGACCGCAGCGCTCAAGATTGCGAAGTCCCCCGAGGCAGATGGGTTGGTTGCGTCGGAAGGACGCTTGCTGCTCGGATGCCCTCGTCAATGGGGCGCGCAAGTTTGGTCGTCTGGGCAGGTTGAGCAAGGGCCCGACGTGTGTCTGGGCCGCGCGTGTTTGGTGAGCGAGTGGGTTTCCGGCACGTCACTCAGCGCGCTCGAGGTCGATGAGGTTGGTCGCGGTGCCGCCGAAAATCGTGCGGCCGAAGTTGCATTTGCGGTGGGCAGCGCGCTCGCTGAGCTTCATGACTTGGGGCTAGTTCACGGTGACGTGAAGCCTGAAAATCTCATTTGGCGCAGAGACCGCGATCCGAGCACGGGCGCGATTGTCATGTTACTTGACTTTAGCCTAGCCTCCCAGAGCGACGCACCCGCGCGTGGTGCAACCATTCGCTACAGTGCGCCGGGCGCGAGTATGCGCGCTTCGCCCGCCGACGACGTATATGCGCTCGGACTCGTGCTCGCGGAGGTGCTCGATTCGTCACTTTGCGCGTTGCAAAATCCAGCCGAACAGGCGAGCGCCTGGGAGGGAACAGGCCCGCGTGGGTGGGCCCGCATGATGCTCGCCGGCGCAGCAGGCGCACGCCCTACTGCAAGCTGGATCGCACAATCGGCGCGCGCATGGCTGAAGAGAGAGCCTGTGAATCAAGCTGCCAAAGAGCGATGGCGGGTTCGTGCCACTTATCTCGCTACGCGGTCAACCGAGTTGACGGAAGCGTATTCGCTCGATGAGTCTTTGCAAGAACCCGTTCGCGAATGGCTCTCTGCTGGCGCAACACAGAGAACGTCGACCAACGTGCTCTGTGCTCTCGATGCAACGCGTCGACGTGCGTGGCTATTGCGCCTTTTGGGTGCTGGTGCTGCGCGGTGGATCGATGTTGTGGATGGGAAGACCGATGCGCAACTTGCAGAGCGTCTTCTCACACTTGCGGATCGCGGCACACTCACGGCAGCGCTCTTATCCGATTTGGGAGACGAACTTGCGCTCCCGATTGCCGAACTTGACGATGCGCGTCGCGGGGCATTGCTCGCAACGGGGTTGGCATCAGACAAGCTCATTGACGACATTGAGGCACAGGCAGATTCGTCAAATTCATTGACTGAATTGGCCGCCGAGGCGCTATCAGCGAGAGGCCAGTATGCGCGAGCGGCTGCGCTCTACGGCAAGGGTTCATCGCCGATGGATTTGGCCAATCGCGCCGAAGCAGAGCGACGCGCGGGCAACGCGGCGAACGCGCTGCTCATTGCCGACTCGCTGCGATGGACAAGCGATCTTCGCGCGGCTTCTGTCGCGCGCGCCACGATTGCGCGGGTGAAGTGGCAAGAAGGTGATGTGGACGCCGCTTCGGGCTTACTTCTTGTGCCTGGCTCCTGCGCAGAGTGCGAAGTGCGTGCGCTGCTCGAGTACAGCCGTGGAGAGCTGGAGTCGGCTCTCGAATGGGTAGGAAAGGGCATTGACCATTCTCCCACGACGATCGAGCGCGCCCGTCTCGACGGCGTGCGTGCGATGGTTGAGCACGCGCGCGGAGAATCGTATCGGGCGATGATCGCTTTTGAGCGAGCGGTTGATCACGCGGCGCGGGCGGGCGCCATCATCGATGAGGCGACCTACCTCACCGGTCTTGCGGCAGCGGCTGTCGATGCGGGCGATACGCGCGTGGCGCTAAAGGCAGCCGAACGATCCGCTCTCTTGTGGGAGTACCTGGGTCGACCTGCCGATGGTGCTCGAGCGTGCCTTGCCGAGGGCAGCGCGCTTTTGTTGTTGGGTGCGACCCAAGCCGCCGATGTTGCGCTCGGTCGCGCGATGGACCTTGCTGTTTCGGGGCGCGACGCAAGAGCGTTCTCGTACGCGGTGCTCGAACGATCGGTGCTCGGCGTTGCACAAATGGACGAGGCCGAAATTCGCAAGTGCCTTGACGATCTCAAGCGATCCGATGTTGCCGATGATTTGTTGATCGCGGCCGCGTATGCGAGGCGAATCTTTGGCGAAGGTTCGAATGTGGACGACGTCCGGCGTGGCGAGGTGTCGACTTCTGTGAAGTGGGACTATTGGTGCGCGGAGCTCGAAGCTTGGGTACCCAGTGCGCCTGACCCGAGGCCGGTGCTTGAGCAAATGGCGGCCCGGATCGATCTCGCCGTTCCGGTGCGAATCAAGATTGATGCACTCTTCGCGGCAGAGACGGTAGCGGGCGCCGTTGGGGCGACTGACGTTGCGGGTCGCTTTGCCTCGACGAGGCAGCGGCTGGTGGCATCGGTTCTCGAGCGTGCTCCTGAGCAGCTGCGAGCCGGCGCACGAGCGCGTTCTGCATTTAAGCAAGAAAGTTTACCATCAAATTTCGACCCCGCTCAGCTCGCTGCCCTTGCAACCATTATGCAGCTCGTCTCGCAAGCGAGCCGGTTGAAGCCTCTTGTCGAGCAGGTTCTCGATTCGATGCTCCTTTGGACAGGCGCAGAGCGCGGCATTTTGTTTCTCAAGCGACGGTCAGGTGAGGTGTCTCCTCGCGTTATTCGTAACCTTGATAGTGGTGAATTGAAGGGCGAGGCGCATGAAGCATCGCATTCGCTGGTGCTGCGCGCGCTTGAGAAGGGAGCACCAGTCGTTGCAGTGGACGGCTTCAGCGATCGGGGCTCGGCGCATCGTTCGATGCACGCAGCTCTCTTGAGGCGTGCCATCGCTGTGCCGCTGATTGCGCGAGGGAGGCGGCTGGGCGTCGTCTATCTGGACGACCGAAACCGCCCCGACGCGTTCTCGAGTGTCGAACTTGCGTGGGTGAACTTGCTTGCCGGGCAGGCCGCGGTTGCGGTGGCGAACGTGCGCGATCGATTGCGATTGCGCCGTGCATTGCGAAAATCTGAGATCCAGAAGAAGCGTGTCGATCGCGCGCTGGGAAGACGCGAGCGTGAGCTTCGAGAGGCGCAGAGTGCACTGGTTCCGGAACTTGACGGTATGATCGGTGCGAGTCCGGCGATCGTTGCGATGAAGCGTCTTGTCTTGCGCGTCGCCCCAAGCGATTTGCCGGTGCTCGTGCTCGGCGAGTCTGGGACAGGGAAAGAGCTCGTCGCGCGTGCGGTTCATGTGAGCAGTCCGCGCCGAAAGAAAATGTTCGTCGCGGAGAACTGCGCGGCGTTGCCAGAGCCGTTGCTTGAGGCGACGCTGTTTGGATACGAGCGGGGCGCCTTTACAGGAGCGACGACCGCGCGCACGGGGCTCTTCGAAGTTGCTCATGGGGGTACGCTTTTTCTCGACGAGATTGGTGAGATGTCGCCTTCGTTGCAGGCCAAATTGCTGCGTGTGCTTCAAGACGGTGAGCTTCGTCCGCTTGGGGCGACGAAGGTAAAGAAAGTTGATGTTCGATTGGTTTGTGCGACGCATCGTGATCTCGAGAAGATGGTTTCGGCGGGAACGTTTCGTGAAGATCTTTGGTACCGTCTCAACGTTGTGGCCGTGCGCGTGCCTCCTCTGAGAGAGCGTCGTGAAGACATCGTGCTTCTCGCGGATCACTTTGTGGCCAAATATGGCGTTGGGCGCACGATCGCGATCGCGCCCGATGCGATGCGCGTGCTCAATCAGGCCGAGTGGCCGGGGAACGTGCGTCAGCTTGAGAACGAGTTGCGCCGCGCGATGGTGATGGCGGAAGGGCGCATCGAGGCTAGCGACTTGTCGTCAGAGGTGAGTCGCGCAAAGGTAACAAAATTGACCAATGGTGGCGCCCTGCGATCGCGTGTGGATGCCCTCGAAGTCGATGCAATTTCCGATGCGCTTCGTGAAACCCACGGCAACCAGTCGCAGGCGGCAAAGCGGCTCGGGGTGTCGCGCTACGGGCTTCTCAAGATGATGAAGCGGCTTGGGATTCGAGAGGCGTAACTCGGGCGGGATCTTTGAATCATGTCCGCGCGACGGAGGGCGAAGTGGCGCTGAATAGCGCGCGCTTTTTGTCAGAGACAAGCGCTGTTTACTGCGCTAATTACAAGGTCCCAAATTCGAACGCGCTTTTTGCGCACGGGGCTGTAGCTCAGCTGGGAGAGCGCTTCCATGGCATGGAAGAGGTCAGGGGTTCGATCCCCCTCAGCTCCACAATTTGTCGGTTTGCGCGGGGATTCCGCAAATGCCATGCGCTGTTTCATGTGCGCCCCTAAGGTGAGAGTTCGAAGGGGTACACAACGGTCACCGGACCACTTGTGGTCGCGGAAAATATCATTTTGCGGAATTGATCGAGGACGCAGTCGACCACTTTTCTTTCGGTGACGGCGGTCCCTTCATCTGGGGCTTCCTCGGAGACGCGCGAGACCTTGCCGGAACGAGCGATGACGAACCGTACTTTGACTTGATGATTGAGCGATGTCGAGAGCCGCTCACCTCGCTCGTAGCACCGGATCATTTCGTAACGATGAGAGTCGACGACCGCTTGAATCACCGAGGCGTCAAGCGTTCCGCTCCGACTATCGCTTGCGTCGGTGCGCGTGGCCGCAGCAGGTGGTGCTTCGATGTTCACAACGGGCATAGCAACAGGGGCTGACGGTTTCGTTCCCGCGCACGCGCACAAGCCTAGGGCACCGAGAATGACGTTGCGGACGAGCACGTTCGGCAGCATGTCGCTGAAACAAGTCAGTACGCAGTGGGCGGATTGCTATCGACCCAAGAGACGTATCGATCAAACGCCGTCTCGACGTTTGCCGGTGCCCCGACGCCTGAGTAGAGAATTTCCATCGTACGCGCGTCGAGCACGAGCGCGTAAGGAAGGCCGCCCGCTTGGACGAACGCGCCCAAGTTGCGCTTGCTCTCATCAAGGGCAACATCAAAATTGTGATCGAGTACCCGGACCCAGTTGTCAAAGTCGACTTGCGTGGCGCCAATCCCTGAGGATTGACTCTCGACGACCACCTGGATGACGCCGATCTTCCTGTCGCTAAAAGTGTTGCGGGCCGCGATGATTTCGGTCGTCTCTTTTTTGCAGTATGTGCACCAGGGGGCCGTCGCAGTGAGCACGACGATCTTATAGGCGCGCATCTCGGGATCGAAGAACTTGGCCATCGAAAGTGGCTGCATGCCCTTTGAGGCGTCACCGTTGGGGTGCCCGTAGAATCGAAAATTTTGAAACACGCCTCCGGCGAGCGAACCACTGTGTGCGCTCGTGCCGAAGCCCTTTGATGGGTAAGCCTTGCCGTAAGGGTTCGCGTCTTGTGCAATGTCCTCGGCACTGGCGTCCGCTTTCTGTGCCGGCGACGACGTCGAGCCGCAGGATGCGAGTACGAGAAATGACGCCGCAAATCGGATGGGACGAATCGTGTTCATGTTGCTCCGATAACCGACAATGACAGTTATATTTGATAGCCGGGTTATGGCTTTGGCCGAATACCGAGCCAGGTAAGCTGAGGAATGGACTGCCCTAAGTCTGTAGCAATCGTTTTGCCATCAGAGCTCACGTGGCCTTCGGCGAGTTTCGTAAACTGACCGAACGGGCCGTACTTGTCGTCGAGGTCCGTGCCTTGGACGAAAAACTCGACCGCGATGCCGGGCCCAAGGTTCGTCTTGTTCGCCACGGTGACGCCAACGCCTGGAGCGAACTCAGTTCCGAACGGAGTAAACGCGTAGAGAGCAACGATGTTCAAAGTCGGGTCGACAAAAGGCGGAGCCTTGTCAAGGCTGACGAACTTTGTGCGAAGTTTCTGCGCGTCGACTTCCCCGAGTTCCATCTTGTCGATCATCACGCTTACGCCGCTTGGAAGCGTCAGGCTCACATCGCCGGACGTGAGCGTGGTCGCAATTCCGTCTTCGGGAATTGTGACGCCTTCGGCCGGCATGGCGGGAAGGACCATCGTTCCGCGATCGACGTCACCTTCCGATCGCAAAATGACATAGTAGCTCGCGTACGTGGAATGGCCGTGCAACATGAGTGCAGCCTTTGACATGTACCGGTGTACCTCCATGCGCGAAACGCCTTCAGCGTTTGTCTTGCCAAACGTGCAGCCGTCCCCACATGCGGTCGTAATCAAATTAGAAAGAGGCTTGCCGTTTTCGTCAAGAACCTTGGCTTGGAGCGATCGTACACAAACTTGACCAGGTTGGATGCCATTGAGCGGCACGGCGCAACCTTTCGCGTCGTAAGTCGGAGAAGTTCCCTTCGCGTCCTCCAGGCCAGCGTCAGAAACTTGAACGGTAGTTGCGCCGCAAGCGAAGAGTGACGCCATCAACGCGAAAGCAACGGGATTCGAGTCGTGCATTATTGTACCTGCGTTTGATCTGTTTATCAGGCTAGTTCACGCAACTTCACGGAAGTGGGCCAAGGCGCTCAGTAATTTTTCCACGCACAAAGGAGAACGTCGGAGGTCCGGCGCCGACGGTGAGAATCTTCATCGTCTTTGGATCGACCAACATATACGTCGCCGAGCGTCCAAAACGTTTCAACAGCGTTGCGTTGGGCTCCAGAGCTGTCGTCATCGAACTCTTGTGCGCGGCAATCCATTCGTCGACAAACGTTACGGTGGCTGCATCACCATTGCGATCTTCGACGAGGACTTGCACGGAGAGAAATCGACCCCCGTAGCCCTTGGTCCACTTCAGTTGATCGGGCGTCTCTGCCCAGCAGTATTTGCACCACCCAAAGGCCGCGTGAACGAGCATGAGTTCGAGAGTAGGGTTTGCGGCAACGACGTCATTGATTCTCAGGGCGCCGTGCTCTTTGGCCGAGAGCGTTCCATCTTTGTCGCGATCGGTGTAGCCGACAAGCGCGAGGTCGGGAAACGTCGAGCCTTCACTGAAATCGGGTGCAGAAGTGGCAGCCGCATCAGGCGCGGGTGTTGGAGCACCGCTGCAACTCGCCACACCGAGCGCAAGACTTAGAATCGTCCATTCTCTCAATATGCCAATTCTCATTCAAGTGACTTGAGTTTGGCCAATGCTCCGGGAACGTCGTCATTGGATCGATGAAGGATGCTCATCGTTGCCAGCTCGACGATGAGGATGGTTGTGCGGCCTGCGATACCATTCTTCGCACGGAATGAAACGCCGTCCGGATCGCGCAAAACGGTGTACGGAATCTTCAGATTCTTTGTCCAACTGTCGAGTTCGGCAGACGTCGAATTATCGCTGGGCGTGGCGCCTTCGACCATGATGTCGACGAATAGTGCCTTCGACGCAAGCGCAGGATACGCCGGCACGAGTTTGCCGAGGGCCGCTTTGCACATGCTGCACCAGTAGGCCGACATGTGGATGAGCGCGTACTTGACGGTTGTCGTTTTGGTGCGGACATCCGAGAGCTTGATCGTTTCGTAAGGTGCCTCAGTCGAGAGCCCGCTCGATTCGGTTCGATAGCGGCCCGCGAACTCCATGTCTCCGAGAACGTTGCCGACGGTGCTGCCGTAGGGACCTGGCGGGTACCCAGGCGTGTTTAGCACCGCTGAATCCTGAGAGGCACTGGCGTCTGTCGTTGCTGCAGTTGACGGTCCTGCGGGCGTGTTGCCGCTACAAGCGCCGATGCTGAGGGCGACGATCGGGCCGGAAAGCCAGGGGCTAAGCGTGCGTGCGATTGGATTCACTGGCGTGTTTCTCCGTGTTCGTCGACTTGCGTGGGCTTTGGACTGCACAATTTGACGCTCGTTGTAGCAGCGAGGCTCGAAAGTGTGACCGAGCAACTTCAAGTTTCGACGCCCTCTCTAAACTACCCTTGGAGAACTGTGACCCATTCGTAACGAATCCAGTCACCTATTTCGGAGGATGCCCGCGCCGTGCCCTCGGGGGTAGATGCCAGCTCTGCACAGACGGCCGCAAACAGGTCACCTTTCGTCAGCCGGGTGTATGCACTCGTCGCGAAGGCTGGCACCCGTGCGATGCGCACCGTGAACCCCGCTCTGGCCACCCGCAACATCACTGCCGGCTCGCTGGCGTCATCGATCGCGATGAACCGTTGTGCGATGTCACGTTCGACTTCAACAATGTGCATGGCAGCCGCGGCGCGCGCGTGCGTGGTTTCACTTTCGTAAAGGTCGTTGACCGTTAAGCCGCGTGGATTGTCGGGCGCTGTCAATGCCTTCAATTGCGCCCATTCGACAGCTGCACACCCGGAGGCCAGGCGATCCTTCGCCGCAAGAAACTGGGGCAGGTGACGGCCAAGCTGCTCGAGAGCGGGGTGTTCGGAGGGATTCTGCGCAATGTACGTGGTACAAAGTTCCGTGAAGCGTTGGCTACCGAGGACTTCTGCTGTGGTCGGGAACACATCGAACAATGCGTCGATCTGTCGATACCAGTACATGCGTCTATAGATAGAAGCGCAATCGCGGGCGTTCATCGACGGTGAAGATGCAAAGACGAGGTCCTGTTCCTCAGGTCCTGGTTCCGTTCGCACGGTTTCCCAAAAGACACGCTGAAGTTGTTTCAGTCTCATGGCGACTCGACCTGGGTGCTCTGCTCCACGCGATGAACTTCCTCGAGAAGCTTCTCGAATGGAGGCACCTTTTCGTCCCACTCGACAATGACACGCGCTTCTGGGCACTTCATCGCGACGGCGCGAAAGAGATCGAGGACCGCTTCGGAGACCATCGCGCCGTGGTTGTCGAGCAGGTAGCCGTTCTCTCGAGTGTGTCCTGCAAGATGAATCTGGACCACCCGTTCGTAGGGAATCGCTGACAAATATTCAGCCGCGGAAAATCCATGGTTGTGCGCACTAACGTAAACATTGTTGACGTCGAGTAGAAGGTCGCAATCGGCGCGGCGGACAAGTTCGCCAACGAACTCCCACTCGGTCATGGTGCTTGATTGAAATGAAACATAGCTCGATACATTTTCGACTGCGAGCCGACGTCCGATGGTTTCTTGAACCTGCGCGATGCGCGACGCGAGGTGCGAGATCGACTCTTCACAGTGCGGCATTGGCCAGAGGTCATGGCCGTACGATCCATCCACGGAGGCAAAGCAAATGTGGTCGGACACGACCTCAGGCTTTGCCCAATGAACGAGTGCCTTGAGTTGCGCGAGATATGGGTTCGAAAGGGGATCCGTGCCTCCAAGAGAGAGACCAACCCCGTGCACCAATAGTTCAGTTTCTTGACGTAACCGATCGAGAACAGCGCGAGGGCGTCCACCGCGATCGAGAAAATTCTCGGTAATAACTTCAACGCAAGGAGCCTGAGCGCCACGACTTAGGATGTCCTCGTAGTGACACGCTCGCGCACCGAATCCGAACTTCAACGAATCACCAGAGGACGATTTTGCCGCCCTTGGCGGTGCACTCTTCTGCGGTGGGAATCGTAATCCATCCCTTGCCCTTGCAGTCATTCGACCCGAAGCAACCGCGAGTGGCCGACCCACATTCGCTTTGACCCTTGCACTCGTTGAGCCCTTCGCATTGCACCGAGGTATCGACCGGTGGAGCGACCGTTCCGGCGTCCTTGCTCGTGGCGGATCGGGTGCCGTATTCTCCGCCGCCCTTTGCAGTGCAGGTCGACTTCGGAACGCTGACGAAGCCCTGTCCCTGACAAGCATTCTTGCCCTGGCAAGCGTTCTTGCCGTACGCGCTCGCACATTCGGTCGTGCCCTTGCAGGAGTTGAGACCTTCACATTTCACAATGGGATCGCTGGTGCTTGCGACTTGCGGCGCGGCGTTGCTGCAGGCCGATGCAGTAAGCGAAGTGGCGACGAGAGTGGCAAGGGCGCTGCCGAGCTTGATGTCCATGAGGTCTCCTGGGCGGGCACGATGAAACGGTTCGACCGAGCGGAGCGTACCTCTCGCTGACATTTGGGTCACAACCATTTGTGCATTTGGGGCCATGCGTGCTTGGGTAGATCGGCACCCTATGGTTCGGATTGTGGGGTGTGAGTGAATCGTGTGAGCGTTCTACTTCGGGTCGATGCGGAGTACGCGATGGCCGATCATGTCGACGAGGTAGAGTTTGCCGTCCGGTCCGAAGTTCATCCCGGCGAGCGATCCAGAGGGAAGGCCGGTATCGAGGTAGTTGACTTGCTCCCCGGCGAGCGTGAACGCCGTGATCCGGCTCGTGGCGTTGTCGGAAACGTAGATGAACTCGTTGCGCATCTCGATGCCTGACGGCTGTTGAAGAAGACCAGAACCTGCGGAGACAATATCGACGAGCGAGGTGCCGTTCATCTGCACGTGCACGGCCATGGGCTCCTTGGATGGGAGCGTCTTGCCCTTCGTTCCCGCGGTCGTATCGAGCCTCGCGACGCGGGAATTTCCGGTATCTGCGACGTAGAGCATCGCATCGGAAGCGTGGAAGAAGAGGTGACTGGGAACGCCCTGGGAGTACTTCACCTGTCCTGTTGCGTACTGATAAGATTCGCCGTCGGAGTGATCATCGTTGCCGACGCCGTTGTCCCTCTTGAAGTCGTATTTGACGAGTGAATTCGAAAGGCCAGAGAAGACCCAATAGATGTTCGCTTCTTGATGCGCGATTCCCATTCCGAGCGGGCTGTTGTGGAGCATGTCGAGATGGGAGCCGAGGCCGTTGGGGTTCTCTTTTGCGAAAATACTCAGATCGGACGACCAGAGCGCCGGGCCCATGAAGTCGTTTGCTGCTTTCGTGTCGTCATAGGTGTTTCGGGACTCACCTGTCGTCGCGAATGTGCCAGGCAGACCGATCGTCGTGTCGGCGGCTCCGAAATCAATTGCAGACGGCTTCGCCATGAAGTGCAAGGCGTATCCGTCCTTTCGCCGCTCGGCCGTTCGGCCTTCCGTGCTGGCGTCGTGAATGATGACCGTGCTCTCGTCGCCTAGATTCAGTACCCAAAGCTCATCGGGTCGGAGCGGGTTGAACGCGAGGTCGCGTGGTGTTTTCAGGCCAGCGGCTTCACCCGCGACCTCAGTGAGGGCGACAGAGTCGGGAGAGCGATCACCGGTACCGAGCTCGGCGGCCCTGATGGGCGGCTTCGTGTCCGTCGGAGAGGTTGTGGGTGCCGCGCCCGAGGGAGCACTCGAAGAGCCACATCCAACGATGGAGATGACCAATGCTGGGATGACGGAGAGCACGGTTCGATAGCTCATCGATAGGGCCTTTCCTGCCTTTCGCCGACGCAAGCATGCGCACGCTAGGGTGTTGCTATAGGCACGACCGAACGATTTGTGACACCCTCCGGAGGATTTTGCATAAGAAAGTCCGCTGAGGTTCCGAAGACTTGACCGATCGAAAACGAGCGGGCAATTGGAAGCGTGATGCCGCATGATCTCGTCGTCCTCTACGAACACCCTGAATGGCAACGGCCTCTGTTCACCGCACTGGCGAAGAGGGGTGTCTCGTTCGAGGCGTTTGATCTAAAGAGCGGGATCTTCGACGTTGACCTCGTACCGACCGCGCGGCTTTACTTCAATCAGGCGAGCCCGAGTGCGTACGTTCGCGGCAACACGCGGGCCGTTCCGTTAGCGCTCGCTCTTATGCGATCGCTCGAAATCGCGGGCGCGCAGGTGCTCAACGGATCACCTGCGTTCGCGCTCGAGTTGAGCAAGAGCGCGCAGGGGAGCCTTCTGAAAAAGCTCGGCATCGCTCATCCGATTTCGATGGTGTTCAACGACACCCGCGCGATCCGCAACCAGTGGACGCGATGGCCGGCACTCCTGAAGCCTGAGCAGGGCGGAAGTGGCGCGCGCATGGTTTTGCTCAACTCGTTCGACGAGCTCGAGCGAACGCTCGCAATGCAGCCAGAGCTTTGGCTTCCCGACAACTTACTGCTCCTTCAGGAGTATTTTCCGGTGGACGAAACGCGAGGAATTGTCCGGATGGAATTTCTCGGTGGCGAGCTCCTCTATGCCATGCGTGTCATCTCGCACGGCTCATTCAATTTGTGTCCTTCGGAAATGTGCAATCCAGGCGACGACGGAGTCGCTGTTTGTGAAGTTCGCATCGAGAAGAAGCCAGCCATGCCCGTTGAGTTTCACCCGTACCCGGAAGTCCCAGAGGATGCAGTCACTGACGGCAAGCGCATCGTGCGCGCGGGGAAGCTCGACGTTGCCGGGATCGAGTACCTGGAAGCCTCGGACGGACGCCGAATCTTTTACGACATTAACGCCAATTCCAACCTCCGTGCAGCCGTCGGCCTTGCGTTCGG
>JAHFDZ010000415.1 GCA_023248745.1 Myxococcales bacterium
GAGCAAGCCACTTGACCCTCTTGCGCCTAAAGCACTCGAGCCGAAGGCGATCGTAAACGCGACGAGACCAGCGGCCGGCCCTCTTGCACAGCTTCAACTTGGCGGAGGCGTTCATGGTGCGGTTGGTGGTGCACCTTCTCTATCGGTTGGAGGAACATTGCTTGCACGTTTGCGAATGCGCTCGTGGTCGATCGGGATGGAGGGACGTGCAGATCTTCCAGCGGGTACCGGCGATCGTGGCACAGGGCATGCGAGCGCCTCACTATTGGGGGGCTCGCTCTTGCCATGCGCACACACGAAGTTCTTTGTGCCATGCGCGCACGGACTTGTTGGTGCGCTATCGGGAGTTGGCGAGGGCATCTCTGCTCCTCAGCACGCAACCACTGTATTTGCTGCCGTAGGCGGACGTGCAGCTTTTGAATGGACGGTTCGTCCAGACTGGACTCTTCGGGCGTGGATTGACGTCCTGGGAACCGTCACGCCGACAACACTTTACGTCAACAATGTTTCCGTTTGGTCGACACCGAGTTTGAGCGGAACGTTAGGTTTCGGATTTGTTGCGAGGATTTTGTGACGGAACTCGCCCTCGATCACCATCTCCCCATTGGGGTGTCTGGGTCCGAAGTCGCGCAACTCGATCGCGCACGTATTCACGTGCTCTACGCGGAGCATGGCGCGTACGTGTTCCATACGCTGCGACGGTTAGGCGTGCGTTCGTTTGAAGTGGAAGATGTCATGCACGAGGTCTTCATGATCGCGCATCGCCGGATCGAGAGTTACGATGAAGCGACCCCAGTTCGCGCGTGGCTCTTCGGTATCGCGTATCGGAAGGCAGCCGACTTTCGAAAGCTAGCGCGCCATCGTCGCGAGACCTGCGAAGATAACGAAGAGGCCATCGATCTTGGTGCGAGCCCAGAGGAGGAGGTCGGGCAACGCCAGCAGCGCCAGCTTGTACTCGCAGCGCTAGAGAAAATCGAGCTATCGCGCCGCGCCGTGTTCGTCATGCACGACATCGATGAGACTCCTGTTCCTGTCATCGCTGAACAGCTCGCGATTCCGCTCAACACGGCATACTCGCGCCTGCGATTGGCACGCGCCGAATTCTCCGACGCAGTCCGACGGTTGAGAAGCGGAGAGCGATCATGATCGCCGAGGAACCCCTCGAAGCGGAGCTGGCCGCGTTGCTGCGCGCGGAGCGAGAAGTCCCTGCGCCGCCGGCCGACTTGCTTGCGCGCGTGCAGGCCAAGATCACGCACGCCGTCGACGCTGGAACGAGCCTTGCGCAAGACCATGGCAAACCGCACCTCGGAACCCATGGGGAGGCGGCAACTGCCGCAACGGCCTCCAGTTTCGCAGCAAAACTTGGGCTGCTCACACTGTTCGGTGCGGGCATTGGCGTTGGGGCAACGGGTCACGCATTGCTCGGAGACAATAAGGCAAATGTAGTTACAATTTACCGAGACACCTCGACGTCTCTTGCCTCTTCGAGTGCCATCGCTTCCGTTTTTTCTCCTCCGCGAGAGGCACCTCCCGAACCCGTGCGGTCCGCTGAAGCACCACCTCGAAAAGGTGTCGAAGGCGCTATGGTTAGGGCCGCGGAGGTCGACGGTGGCGGCGGCGGACGTGACACTGACTTAGCGGCAGAGCGAAACGTCATCGACACCGCCCGTGCCGCGCTCGCGCGTGGCGACGGTTCTGGAACACTTGCCGTTTTGCGCCAACATCAACGCGAGTTTTCAAAAGGAAAGTTGGTCGAAGAGCGAGAAGCACTCCGCGTGCTTGCGCTTGTTCGTTCTGGCAATGGTGCCGAAGCGCGACAGCAAGCCGCGCAATTTCAGCGCACCTATCCGAAGAGTTTCTTTCGCAGGACGATTGAGGCGGCGCTGCAAACGATTCCGTGACGGGTTTGCCACCCTGCATCCATCTCAAGATGCAGGGAACTCGCTATGCGCGAAGGAGCTTGAGCCATGAATTGTCTTTTTCTTTCGAAAATCGCCGTCGCTGCGCTTTGGCTCTCGGCATGTTCCGCTAGGCAGGACCTCGGCGTTGACGACAGACAATGGGATGCCGGAAATCAAATCGCCGACAGCGGAGACACCCCGTTGCTGGTCGCGAAATCTCCCGGCGGGAGCCCGATCGCTGCCGGGGACTTTTCTACGTGTGCGATCACGCAGAACAACGGCGTACGTTGTTGGGGATCCAACGGCGCGGGCCAACTCGGCGATGGAACCAAGACGCAGAGTTTGCCACCAGTCGACGTAAAGATGCTCGCAAACATCGTGGGTCTTGCAGCCGGGGCCGATCACAACTGCGCGCTCTCTACGTTGGGAACGGTGACCTGCTGGGGAGACAACGGCCAAGGGCAGATCGGCGATGGGACTCAGCAGAACAGGTTCCTTGCGACGCCGGTTGATCTCAAAAACGTGGTGCGAATTTCTGCAGGCGTCATGCATACGTGTGCGATCACATCAGACGGGACGGTTTGGTGCTGGGGCTCAAATTCGTCTGGTCAACTTGGCGACGGGACCGCGAACAACTGGCGCGGTACGCCTTGGCCACTTGACGGCCTTACGGCACGCGCCGTTTCAGTCGTAGCGGGGCTCGATCACACATGCGTCTTGCAGGAGAACGGAGAAGTTCGATGTGCGGGAGCTGGCAAGTATGGCCAAGTTGGGAGGACCTTACCTTCGACGAAGGCCATTGCTATAGGCCTTAGCACGACAACGATGGAGCTGGCGGCTTCGTGGATCGCCACATGCGCGAGGCTCACCACAGGTCAGATCGAGTGTTGGGGATCGAATGCGGTGGGTGAGTTGGGTAATGGAAACGTCGATCCCGTGGACCCTGTCGTTTTGCCCACGAAGGTGAAAGAGTTTTCTGCGGCGACGGCCCTCTCGGCGGGGCTCGGCCACTTCTGTGCGCAGCGGGAGTCTCTTCTCTACTGCTGGGGATGGAACGATTTCGGTCAGCTGGGCAATGGCGATGCCGGAGAGAAAGGCCAGTCAAAAACCCATTTGAGCGCTACGCCGACCATTCCGGTGGACTTGAAAGACGTGACCACATTTGCGTCAGGCGGTCGGCACAACTGTGCTTTCGTCGCAAGCGGCACCAACGCTCGCGCGTCCGTCAAGTGTTGGGGACATAACTCGCATGGGCAGCTCGGCGACGGAACGCAGGTTGACCGACCTTCGCCCGTTTTGGTGAGCGGTTGGTGAGTGCAGCGTCGACCGTCAAGCGCAGCATGTGACCGACCAGTGCCAGCCCTAAGCATCCCCTTCGCCCGATCCGCCTGCGAATACCGAAATGTAACTGCTACAGTTCGCCGTTCCGGCGCAGGAACGACGAACCGCTTCGGTTACATTTTGACTTCAAACAGCCTCTTGGCACCGCAACTTCTTCGTCGTAAAGCGGACGCGTGCCAGCCATAGCCGCTCATCAAGAACCTCAAGTCCTTCCCCTAAGCCGCAGCGAAAAAAAGCTGTTGGCCGAGGCGCTCATGCATGGCGCGACGGCGTGCGACGCGATGGAAGATTCTCTCGTCAATTTCGGGCGATGGGTGCTCGTCAATATTTTCAGCGACGACGCTGCCGCCGCGCTCGACGGCAAGCGGAGTAACCCTGTCTGGCACGAGCTTGTCCGCCGTGCTGGCGGTCCCACGCTGCATCTCAGTCGAAAGCTGCTCTACGTCGCGATTCAAATTGCGGCGCATGACAAGCGCATCAATGACGAGGCGTGGCGCAAGCTCGAGCCAGGACGCAAAGAGCTCTTGTTACCCATTGGCGACGAGCGCG
>JAHFDZ010000416.1 GCA_023248745.1 Myxococcales bacterium
GCGCCAGAACTGCGGGGCTAACGGGTTCGTTGCAGTGCGGGCACGTCCGGAGCTTTGGCGTCAGGAAACCTTTGCATTGAGCGCAATCGAAGAGTGTCGACATGAGTTTTCTCCCGTTGCGCCGCGAGGGCGCGAACCTTTGGTACGCAGCAACGCAACGTGCGTGCCAGGCGAAAATCGTTGGCGATGCAGGAAAGTCAAGATGGGCGGTCCGATCGACGTGTGACATTGCAGTCGTGGATGCTGCAAACGCGTGTGGTCGTCGCATTGCGTGGCTCGCGCGGGTCGTCTCCGGGCATCGCGAAAATGTGACGGCGCGGGATTCGACAACCTCGCACTTGTCGTTAGGGTGTTCGTCATGCAAACAAAGAGGCGTCTTACGTTGGCCGCGCACGATTTTCGGCCCGCGTATGTCGTTTGGGAGCTCACGCTCAAATGTGATCAGCCGTGCACGCATTGTGGCTCGCGCGCCGGCGATGCGCGCAATGACGAGCTCACCACCGATGAGGCGCTCCAAGTCGTCTCACAGCTTGCAGCGATGCGTACCGACGAAGTGGTGCTCATAGGGGGCGAGGCATATTTGCATCCTGGTGTTTTCGATATCGTCAAGGCGCTTGCTCAGTCGGGCATTCTTCCGACGATGACGACAGGTGGTCGTGGCGTTACCAAAGAGCTCGCCCACAAGTTTGCGGCCGCAGGCCTTGCGACGGTGTCAGTGAGTATCGATGGCCTGGAGCCCGTGCACGATGCGATGCGCGCTGCTCGGGGAAGCTTCGAGTCGGCCACGTGCGCGCTTGCTTATTTTCGGGACGCAGGCGTCCGCATCTCGTCGAACACCAATCTCAACCGGTTCAATCAGCATGACCTTGAAGGCCTCTACGAGCACCTGAAGGCACAAGGCATTCGTGCGTGGCAAGTGCAACTGACGACGCCACTGGGTCGCGCCGCAGACCGACCCGAGATGATTCTGCAACCTTACGATCTTCCCGATCTGCTTCCGCGCATCGCGGCGTTGAAACTGCGCGCTTTCGAGGATGGGATCTTGCTCGTGCCGGGTAACAACCTTGGCTTCTTCGGGCCCGAGGAAGCCATACTTAGGTCCCTTACAATCGACGGCCGCGATCATTTCAGTGGATGCCAGGCTGGCCGATACGTACTTGGCATCGAGTCCGACGGAGCTGTCAAAGGGTGCCCGTCCCTTCAGACGGCTCACTATGTTGGCGGCAAGTTGCGCGACAAGGCATTGAAGACGATCTGGGATGACACGGCCCAGCTCAGCTTCGCGCGTGACCGGGCGATCGACTCGCTTTGGGGATTTTGCCGCACGTGCGACTTCGCCGAAACGTGCTTAGGGGGTTGTACCTTTACAGCGCATGCGTTCTTCGGGCGCCCGGGCAACAATCCGTACTGTCATTATCGCGCGAGAGCGCACAAGAAGGCAGGACTGCGCGAACGGCTCGTTCTGCGACAAGCGGCCGAAGGCACACCATTCGACAACGGGCTCTTCGATCTCGTGACGGAGCCTACAGACTCTCCTGAGCCTGAGCTACCGCCGAAGCGATCGCATTTGCTGAAGATTCGAAAGAAGCCGTAGCCGAATGGCTTTTCGGCAAGCCTATGGTTTCCATTCGATGAGCTGGCCTGGTGTCGCGGGAGTGCGAAATGGCTGATTGCTCGTGCCAACGTAGATCACGCCGCTTCGTTCTCGCAGCTGCCCCATCGCATCAAGATTGGTTAAGACAAAGTCCTCTCCCGATTTGCTGTTTGTGGAGAACGAGGACTTCGTGCGTTTAACGATCTTCCCGTTGCAGCTGTCAGTGCCATTGCTTTCGCCCCAATAGAACGCTTGGCCATCGAACGCCACGCGGGTGGATCGTAGACTGACGTTCCGACTTGAGAGTGAACCCATGCCTCTCTGCGACGTTGTCAGGTTGTGCGTCCAGATGATGTTGCTTCCTCCGCCTTCGGTGACGTAGACGATATCGCCATCGAACAGTATGCCGTCGGGCGCGCCACCACTGTCCGTGAGCGTTGTGACCTCTTCGATCGGACCTCCGCCGCGTAAGGTGCGTTTGAGTTTCGCATCGGAGGTCTTTGGCGGCGTCGAAACGATCGTTGTGAAATAAATGTAACTTTTGTTGAGCGCAATGGCGGTGACAAACGTGTGTGTGCTGTCGGGGTATTGCGCGATGACGCGCTCTTCGCCTCCCCCCATCGCGGCTTGTACAAGTTGTGCTGGCGACTTTGTGTAAAAGACGAGGTCGTTGCCATCGACGATGATCTCTCCGGGGCGGTCAAGCAACGAAGTGGACGTGCCTCTGAGTCCGAAAATGCGGCCACCTCCAGTTGGAAGTTCCGCGCCTCCGACATTCTGGGATGTTAGCGATCCGCCAGCCGACGAGCCGGCGGATCCAATTGCGAAGTTTGAGAAACTCGGAATCGTCATGCTCATTGCGTAGGGTTCAACCGTTCCTCCTCCATAGGGAGCCGCGGTAAACGCAAATGGCGTTGAGAGAACGAACACTTTGTTGCTTGTGAACGCGATGTCGTTGACGGAGTGCATCCAAGCGTTTTCGGATCCATCGATCAGTACGCGTGCTGCGCCAGTGGTCGCCTGTGGCAAACACGTGCTGACATCGCGCGCTTTTGCGTCGGTTGTTTTTGCATCCAACGAGACACTCGTGCCGGTGTCGATTCCTGCGTCGATCGTTTGCGTCAACGACGCATCACCTTGCAACTCTTGCGAAGCCTCGCACGCGCAAACAGAGACAAGAGAAATGAGTAGATATCGTTTCATGAGAACCTCGCGGTGCGTAGGAAGCCAGGACGGTGACGATTCAGCCGCTCACTCTGTCATTTGCGGCGAGCCTCATCCGTCGTCACAAAAACGTCGCGCCCCTCTCCCGAAGTCTTTCTTGCGGCAGCAATGGCAGTTGCGATGCGATCGCGTTCTTCCTTGAGCTGACCCGTTGGGAAACGCGAGCGATGGCGCGAGAGCGCGGCTTCGGCGTTTCCGAAATCGCCGCGTCCGAGGGCAGTGCGTGCCGTATCGAGAAGCGTAATTTCAAGTGCAAGCTGTCCTCCCATAGCGTCGAGGCGATCGTTCTTGGTCGTGGTTGCAGTCGGAGGTGTGCGGTCAGCCCGTGGTCTATGTGGGGATGGGAACGTGACCGTCGGCAGCTTTGGCATCGTCAACAAATATGTCGGATAGCGCTTGGCAATCGGCACGTCGGATGCCCGGGAAAGGAATGCGTGGGTTGCGCTCCCCAGTGCGAAAGTGCCAGCAAATGCGGCCAGCCACTTGAGGCGCGCGAACGTAAATAAACCTGACGAGGATGCATGACGCGCGATTTCGTTCGACAAGGGGAGCGCAAGCGATCGCTCAAGGCGTGCGAGGACATCGGCTTTCTCGCCGGGCTTGACGGGTTCACTCTTGCGCGCAGC
Source organism: Myxococcales bacterium (assembly GCA_023248745.1). Classification (GTDB taxonomy): domain Bacteria; phylum Myxococcota_A; class Polyangia; order Polyangiales; family Polyangiaceae; genus JAHFDX01. The sequence goes on from JAHFDZ010000416.1 coordinate 3,445, forward strand.
AAGGAGAAGAGCCTCCATGTCGAAGGACGGTGCGCTCATCGAGGTCCACGTTCCTGGTTGGCTACTGGGGCGAAAGCTGCCCTGCTACGTCGGCGGACGATGCGTTCGACGGCGTGGCGAAAGTCCTCGCGAGCGAGCCTTAGGCGCGAATATGCGGTGTTGAGTGGAAGGTCGAGCGCTAACGCGATGTCCTTCATCGCTAGGTCGTCGAGTTCATGCATGACGAAGACGGCACGCATTGCATCGTCAAGATAGTTGAGGGCTTCGTGCACCATCTGCCTTCGCTCTTCATCCTCGATTTGTTGATCGATGCCCGGCGTTTC
>JAHFDZ010000184.1 GCA_023248745.1 Myxococcales bacterium
GCGCAGCGCTCATGGGCTTTGTGTTGGCGCGCTACCCCATTCGTCACCACATGGGTCCACTTTTCTTCGCATCGGTATTCGGCTTTGGGGCTGCGACTCTCGTGTTCGCACTTTCGAACAACTTCGTGCTCTCGATCGCAGCCCTTGCCTTTGCCGGTGCGGCCGACATGGTGAGCATGGTGGTGCGCGGTCTCGTCGTTCAAGCACTGACCCCAACGGCGATGCGGGGTCGTGTCAGTGCGGTCAACACGGTGTTCATCAGCGCATCGAATCAACTCGGTGAATTCGAATCGGGTCTTACGGCGCATTGGCTAGGCACGCGCCGCGCCGCCGTCGTTGGGGCATGTGGAACGTTGCTCTGCGCAGCGCTCTTCTGCGCAATTTTTCCAGCGCTGCGAAAAACCGACAACGTCAAGCAAGTCGACTGACCGCAACGTCAGTACGCTTCCGCAGGCAAATCAACGGATGAAAATCGCACAGTGGCCCACAAAAACCTCGCTTTGTGGCGTGCAGCCATTCGGCCTGCTCTCGAAACTGTAATCCCTGGCGACGAGGAACGTTATCTCTCCGTGAAACCGGTTATGCTCGAGCCACGTCTAACCGCAAGAGTTCGGTTCAAGCCTCAACAACGCCCAGGAGTAGAATCAATGCACGGTCAACGTTCTGTAGTCGCGTCACAACAACTTGGTGGTCGCACGGTCAGCGGAGTGGCGCTGCTCGCGCTCGCGCTTGGTTTCGCAGCCATCGCCTGCAAGCAAGATCCACCGCCAGAAACCGCGCAGAACACGACTTACCCGGGCGGGACCGCATACCCAGGCGCGACGGCGTACCCTGGGCAGCCTGGTTATCCGCAACAACCTTACCCAGGTGCTACGGCGTACCCCGGACAGCCTGGCTATCCAGGCGTGCAACCCGGCTCCAGCTACCCAACGCAGCCGACGCAGCCCTATCCAACGACTCCGGGTGCACCACCGGCCACGCCCACCACACCCGCAACCCCAGGAGCACCCGGCGGACTTCCGTTCCCGATGCCAAGTGGTCTTCCGTTCCCGTTCCCAGGCATGCCTGGTGTGCCTGGCGCCCCAACAACACCTGGTGCACCCGCTCCAGCAGGCGGAAGCGGCAGTGCGACGCCAATCGATCCGAACTTTGCGGCAGTGGCAACCGGTCCGCTCTTTGTTTACTCACAGACCGAAGCGCCTGGCATGCAAAAGGAAGGACCGATCATCGCGGGCCAGTTCCAACAAGGGCAGTCACTCGAGTCGCAATTCCAAGTGCAGCCGGGCAAGTGCTACACGGTCCTCGCCGTCGGCGCGGGCGTGCAAGAAGTCGATATCGTGATGATCGCCATCACGCCGGTTCCTGGTCTTTCGCCTGAACTCGGACGCGACAAGGGCACCGGCAATCAAGCATCGCTTGGCGGCAGAGGCCAATGCATCAAGCCACTCACCGCGACGCTCGTTCCGATGCCTATCACCGCAAAGTGGGTTGTAACCGCACGCGCTGGCGCAGGCATCATCGCCGGACAGTTGTTCTCGAAGTAAAGGCGGCGGCGCCTTTCTCAAGCTGCATCGCCCAATGGGTGGTGCAGCTTTGATCATTTTGTTTACGGTCAATTACGTTGACTTTATGGGCGTGAGCGCAAGATTGCATGGAGATGATGGAGCACCTGCTCTACCTTGCGATCCATGCGACGAGGATGGCGACGCTTTTTGATCATGAACGCAGTTGCCTTTGCGCTCGTGTTGCTCGTCGCAATCTTCGCGGTGCTTCGGCGAGAGGAAGCCGTACAAGAAGCTCTCGCTGCTGCACCCGGTAGGTCTGGTGCTCCGTCCTCCGACCTGCCTGTCGCGAGTGCTTCTGTTGCGACGCCCGCAAGCGCGATCGCAACCGATGGCGGACGACCCGAGCCGATCGACGTCGCCATTGTTCAAGACAGCGGCGCGCTCACGCAGCCCGAGGGCACATCCATCTATCGCTCGCCGTTTGCGATGCCAAATCCTGGTCCGCCGGTCCGCATCAAGGTGGGTATGTTGCTCAACAGCATTGACGAATATGAAATCAAGACTGGGAAGTTTACGGCCGACTTCTTCTTGAGCCTCACGAGTCCCAACCCGATTCCGACACTCAACCTGCAGTTCCCAAATGGCAAGGTCGAGTCGAGAGAAATCATCGCTGACAAGCCGACATTCAAGCTGTTTCGCTTCGCGGGCACGTTCAAATCGCCGCCCGATCTCCGCAAGTATCCGTTCGATTCTCAGGAACTCGAGATCGTTGTCGAAGACGATGCAAAGGGCATCGATCAGATGCGACTCAGTGCTGACCGTGAACGCACTCAACTCGCACGTGGCTTTCGCGCGCTTGGTTGGCGAGTTAGCTATCTCGAAGCGCGATCGATCAGCCAATCGTACCCCGATCGGTTTGAGAACGACGATTTGTACTACGGTCGTTACATTTTCACGATAGGGCTCGATCGCTTCGCAACGAGCGCCGCGTTCAAGGTGTTCGTGCCTGCGTTTGTCATCGTGCTCATCGCGATCTTGGGTATGTGGGTCCCACCGAATGAAATGGAAGTGCGCTCTAATACGGGCGCGCCGATGCTCGCTGGCGCGGTCCTCTTCCACTTTGCGCTCATGCAAGAGGTGCCCGCAACGAGCTACCTTACGCGCGCAGATAAACTGATGCTCGCGGTGTATGTATCGCTCGCGCTCGCGATGATTTCCACGTGGTGGATGTTCATTGTGAAGGAAGAAAAGATGGATCTTGTCTTTCGCATCGCGCGCACCCTTGTGCCGACTCTCTGCGTTGTCGTGATGGCGCTCGGATCGTTGGGCTAAGGCGCTATCGCCCGAACCACGGACACTTCGCGACAAGCTCTTTGTTGCGTGTGCGATCGCAATGCACACCCACGACAGCGCCACTGGCCTTGAGCTCGGTGCAGGTTTGGATCGACTCGTAGTTTGCGGCGTCTGACGTATCGAGCTTCACCGCGCAATCTCCGATGCGCGTGATGTCGCTCCGATAGGTGCCGCGCTCGGCTTGATAGGTAGCAACGACTTCGACGGTTGCCTTGTCGCCCTTCTTAAACTTGTGGCCACATTGACTGAACGCTCTGTCGCCTCGGATGATCTTGCGTTGATCGCCTGGGCACTCGGAGAACTTCAGCTCGAAGTCCATCATGCTTGGAGCAACTTTGGGGTCGGCGCCGAACGCTTGGATTTGAACAATCTCAACGTTGGTCGTAAAACGCTTGGTCTTTTGTTGGCAGCCGAAGAGAAGAAAACCGAGCCCAGCAAACGTAGCGGCGCGCATTCGAGACAACGTATCACATACAAGATCGCAAGCCGGCTCACGGTGTTACGGAACTGCTGCCCATCACATACCCGACAAAGAACGGTCCCATCTTCTCGATGAACTCACTCGTTTGCCGTGTCTTGCGCATCGCTTGCACAAGGTGCGAAAGCGGATGGAGCTCTCGACCCACGAGGCCGATCACGAACTCGTTGTCGCCAGCATCGATACCATGGCAAGCAAGGCGCACATCGGTCGCGAGTTCGGCCTGACCGTACGCCATGCCTAGCGCAGCGTGCTCGCGCAAGATGTGCGATTGATCAATTGGCTCGAGCTTCGCGAACATGCCTTTGCGGCGAAGCGGATACCAAACGTGCCACCGGTACGCTTCATTCGTGACGTTTTCGATCGGACGTCGCAAGAGCGACCACTCAAGTTCGGGTTCATGGCCCGTCGAGTAGGTTCGTCCGAGCATTGCGAACTCGGAGCGAAACTCGACGTGCGCGAGCGACCCTTCGTTGAAAAGCGGGCGCACGACTCTAACGAAGTGCGCCGCGTCTTCACTCCACGTCAGGAGTCCAACGCTACGGGGATCAACGGTGTCGGCATAGACAACGCCCGGGATGCGACGCTCTGAAAGAAGCTTCACGAGCTCCTGGGCCACACCGTCGGCATCAACACCCCTTGGGACGCGAAACACGAGAAGCTGCATGAAGAGCCGACGATTCATCGTCTGCTTCACGCCATCTTTTTTTCCACCGTGTTCGTTGACGTCGATCGACGGCAGGCCCTTTGCCTCTGGCCCAGAGGCCGCGACTGAATCGGTCATGATTCACTCGTAGCACGACCCTTTCGAGGTACGACGCGCGAAGCGAGGAGGGAGCCTCTCGCTCAGAACGTCGGCACCGTGTTTCCTGGCGCTGTCGTCTTACGACTTGGAAACATGGTCTTGCATACGGTCTGCACGCCTTCAACAACCAGCGCAAGCCCCAGCTGTGGCTCATACGTGAGGGCTTTGCACGTGCCGTCTGCAGTGTCGTAGTACCAGCTCGGGTTGAAGATAATTTGCGGCGCGCTCCAAGGGTTTCCGCGCTCGATGTTGCAAACCGTATCTTTGGTGTAGGTCTGTTCGACACGATTCAGCGGAGCGTCAAGATACTTGAGCATACTCGTGTAGTAACTGAAGCGATTTGACGATTGCTTGGCGAGCGATGAGCCGGTCGGCGGTTGGCATTCATACGCGCCATTGATGATGCTGACGGTCGCTTCAAAGCGATTCGTCACGCCGCCAGATTCGTCGGGGTCGACGCCGGCATGAGCGGTCTGCGGTTTGTAGTTCCCGACAAGGACATCGTGGATCGATGGCTGCGGTGGCTTTGGCGACATGTGAAACCAGACGCCGGAAGCGAGCGCGAGATATCCCTCTTGGGCCACGCGATCCGGCTGTAAGAGCAACACTTGCGGGTCACCAAGGAACGCGGCTGAGAAACCGGCGTAGTTGTAAAAATGGGTAAGTTGCTTAATCCCGCGACCGTAGTAGTGCGACGTCTTCGGGCACAAGAACGGCGCGACGCACTTGGCCGGGCTACCCACCGTTCCTGGATCGTAGGCCACGTTACTGTCGTAGCTATTGCCTTCACGGATGAAAGCAAATCCTTGCTTCCACTCGGGCATGCTCATCGAAGCATCGTGAGCACCGGTCTCTTGCGCACCGTGTGCGAAGAACGATGCGATCTCGCGTTGGCATGCCTCCTGGATGGATGGGAAGGTACCCGCCTCACCGCAGAAGTAAGGCATGCGAGCAACCGAGCGAAGAAAGTTGGCGTAGGAGAATGACGGAAGGTCAACCGGACCCGTTTCATTCTGCGCGAATAGCGATGTGACGTCGTTCCACTTCGCTTCCGGAAGAATGCTCATGACCAACTGCACGTTGTCGGGATTGCGCAGAGGGTTCGAAACATCGAGGGTCGGTTCGCAAGGCAGCACATAAGCGCGCTTCATCGCTTCCTTGTCGAGCGACGTGAGCGGCAGGTTGCTCCAACGGCCTCGCATTGCAACCAAGTCAGGACGAGTTTCGATGCGATCGCTTACACCTCGAATGGAGGATTCGAACGCAGAACACGAACGCGTCACGGGCTGAAATGTCGTTGGCGCTGTTTTCGTCACGTTCGTGCCGACGCTTATGTCTTGCTTTTCCGCCCTAAGGTCGGGTTGCCTTGTCGGTTCAGAGCTGCATCCAACCGTGAGCGGAAGAACTGCCGCGACAAGCAAAAGAGGTGCACGCATCGAACTGGCTCCCATTTCATCCGCGCAAAACCGCGCAGGAGAGGAGAACGGTTGTGGCACCACAGAATTGAATCGAGAGATGCGCAGATCGCGCACAGCAGCGCACACGCCAGTCCGAGTGCTAGCATCGGCCCGCCGTGTGGTCGCTCCTTCAACTCGTTGACTCAGCCTTTCCGTCGGGCGGCTTCGTTCACTCGGGTGGCCTCGAAGCGGCAGCAACAATCGGATTCGTCAAGAATCGGAACGATCTGGCGACGTTCGCCACGGCGAGCATTTGGCAAACGGCCTACGGCTCCGTTCCTTTTCTATCGCAGTGCTACGACGCTTCGTTCTCCGAAGCGGACGCATCTTATGACGCTTTTCTGTGGTCGACCGTGCCGAGGCACGCGTCTGAAACGCAGGGACGCGCGCTGCTACTTGCGGCTGAGCGGGTGTTTGATGCTTCTGGTATCGCCAACGCGTCTGCGCTCGTTCGGAACAAGAGCACTCGCGGTCACTATGCGCCAAGCTTTGGCGTCGTCGCTCAAGCCGCGGGTCTCTCGCGCGATTCCGCAAGGCAAGCATTTCTTTTCTCCGCGCTGCGCAACGTGCTCTCTGCAGGTGTGCGCCTCGGCCTGCTTGGACCCTTTGAAGCACAACGAATGCATCACGAGCTCACCCCGCAACTACAGGGGGCCGACGTCGCCAGCGCCTCGCTCCTCACGGCTGCCCAAGTGGCTCCGCTTGTTGAGCTGGTGCAAAGCGAGCACAGTCGTCTGGGCGTGCGGCTGTTTCAGTCGTGACAGTGCGATCGGCACAGATTACGACGCTAGAACATGCATCGCGACGCACCCGCCGGACACACGCACGACCATGCGAGCACGCACGGTCATGATCACGACCACACGCACGAGCACTGGTCACACCCAGGACTCTTTGCCGATCGCGAGTCTCCTCACGCTCGCAACTATCGCACGCGCGCGTTCACAGTCGGTATCGGTGGACCGGTCGGCAGCGGAAAAACAGCGCTCGTACTCGCGCTGTGCGAACGGCTTCGTGACCAGCATCGCTTGGGCGTCGTCACCAACGACATCTTCACGCGCGAAGACGCAGAGTTCCTTCAACGCAACCACGCGTTGCCCAATGATCAAATTCGCGCAGTCGAAACAGGTGGCTGCCCTCATGCAGCGATTCGCGAAGACATCAGTCACAACCTGCTCGCGCTCGAAGACCTTATGCGCGACAAGGCGCCCGAACTTCTAATCGTCGAGAGCGGTGGCGACAACCTTGCCGCGCAGTACAGTCGCGAATTGGTCGACTTCACGATCTATGTGATTGACGTTGCCGGTGGCGACAAGGTGCCGCGCAAAGGCGGCCCCGGCATTACGCAAAGTGACCTTTTGGTGATCAACAAGACGGATCTTGCGCCGCTCGTTGGTGCCGATCTTGGGGTGATGGAACGCGACGCACTGGCGATGAGGCAGGGGGGTCCCCTTGTCTTCGCGCAGTGCAAGAATGGTGTTGGTATTGAGATCATTTGCGAGCACATTTTCAGCGCTCGCAAGAAGGTGGTTGGACTGTAGGGGAGAGCGCGGGGCTCTGTTTTGGTAGCAGCGAAGCTCAAGAAACTTTCCGAACTTCGCTCAGGACTGCGCTCGAGTGGGTTGTCGGTCGGATCGCGAATCGCGCGACTGGACGTGTGTCAAAAAGCATCGAGGAGAAGGGCGATTCCTCTTGAGCCGCCCAGCTGCCGTTGAAAGGTAACGAACCTTTCAACATTTTTGACGACACGCGACCGTTCCGGGTTTCCCACCTCATGCGGGTGCGGGACGGACGCCCGAATTAGCTCAAGGTGCGCAAGCTTCGACCACGGAATCTTGTCGCGCGCGCGTTTCGTTTGCCGCTGGCGTCGAAGCGTCGCGACGAATTTGCATCAGCTCGGTAGTGCTGATGTCGGTCTGGTCCTCAAGGAGCACTTGAAGGCCGACACGGCTCTCTGCGTTGACGACGATGGGCGCCACGCGGTTGACAGTCGCCATTCCAGGACCTGCACCAGGATTCATCACGAGCATGACGGCGCAAGGGTCTTGCGTGCCTGCACGGCGTACGTGATTGATGATGTGGAGCAAGCTCTCTTCGGTGTATTCGGTGACGAGTGCTTCGGCCGAAATGACCGGCAGCGCGAGCCAGGGTGACGTCGTCGACTGCAACCACCCAATGGGTGAACCTTCTCGGCGGCTGAGCAAGACGTACGTGCGATCTTGCGGCAGACCGATGAGGCCCGTTGGGAAATTAATGAACTCGTTTTCGTCAATATCGACAGTACCGAATCGGGTGGTATCAATTTTCATGACTTTTCTCCTGGTTTACATCTCAACGCCGGTCGTCGTTACCGACCGGTTTTGTTACTCTTTGCCCATAATTGCAGTCGCCGCGCGGGCGTCTGCTTGTTTGAAAGCTTCGATCGCTTTTTCACAAGCTTCGAAGGCTCGTGAAGCGCTGATAACGTTGACCATGCCACGCACGGCCGAGACGTTGGAACTTTCGAGAGCGCCAACCTCGAGATCTGTTTTGCAAGTTTCGGGCGAGGCACTCGCTCGAAGAAGATTGCCGCCATCGTGCGCGAGCACGCTTGACGCATTGTTGAAGCGCACGGTGCCGATTTTTCCGACGACCTGATTCTTCTGCAGAATGCTTCCGTCTGGATTGATATGAACTTCGCTTCCATCGCGTGCGATGCGAATAGGCGAATGTCCTTCGTCGAGTACGGGTAAGCCATCCTTGGTTTGCAAGCTGCCGTCTTTGCCGAGCTCAAAGTTGCCGGCGCGGGTGTAGCGCTCACCCTGCGAACTCTGCACCATGAAGTAGCCGTCGTTGCGAATCGCAACGTCGAGTGGACTGCGTGTTTGCGTGATCGCACCTGAAGTGGTGTTCACCGCGATCATTTCGACCTTCGAGCCTTGTGACTCGGAGCCTTCTTTTGCTTGTGCGAGCATCGACTTGAACACAGCATGCTGCCCACGATAGGCAGTTGTGTTCACGTTCGCGAGATTGTTCGCAGCCGTATCGAGCTCCATGAGCTGATTCGTCGCGCCCGATGCCGCAGTCCAAATGCCGCCGCTCATTTCATTCTCCGTGAGCGAGGTTCGAATTCGCCGTCGATGCGGGCGCGAATGCGGTGAACCGCTTCGCTGTGCATCTGGCAGACGCGAGATTCAGTGACGCCCAAGATCTCGCCGATCTCGCGCAAACTGCAATCTTCTTGATAGTAAAGACCCAGGACGGTCTTGAGCCTATCAGGGAGCCCATCGATCGCTTCGGTCACCATTTGAACCGCTTCGCGACGCGACGCGAGGAAATCCGGATGAGTCTCTGGCGACGAACGATCGCCGGTGAGTTCCGTTAGTTCGAGCCTTGCGCAATCTGCTTCAGCAACTTGACCAAGCAGCTCGCGATAGGTGTCGATGTCGAGTCCGAGTTCGCCCGCAATTTCTTCTTCCGCGGGTGCCCGACCGAAACGGCCGGTGAGCGTTCGGATTGCCGCAGCAATCTGACGCGAGGCTCCGCGCATTTTGCGCGAGAGGGGATCGAGTGAGCGAAGGTGATCGAGGATCGCGCCGCGAATGCGGTGTGAAGCGTACGCCTCAAACTGCTCCTCGTTCATCTGTGATGTGCGACGACGCAGAGCTTCTGCGAGTCCCATCCAGCCCGCGCCGAGCACGTCATCAAGACTTACCTCGGGAGGCAAGCGACGCACCGTGCGCATCGCAATGCGTCGCACGAGCGGGAGGTAGCGCTGGTAAACCGCTGGATCGGTTGCCGGCCTACGCTCTTGAACTGCAGGGGTGGTGGTTTCTTGCGCTTCGAGCATTTTCTTTTTTTACCCGTTGCCAAACACGCGGTTGACGATGTCTGAGGCGGATACTTCGTGAACATCTTCTGGGACGCGTGGGCCATCACAGATGAACGCAAAAGGTAACTGCGATCGTAACGATGCACAGACCGCGCCACCCGCAGCTTCTGACTCGTCAAGTTTTGTGACGACCAGCGCGGTGGGGTTGACCTCACGATAGCTCTTGATCACGCGATCGAGATCGCGTGCACGAAGCGTCGCAGGAACCGTCAAGAAGATGTGTGCTTCGCGACCTTCAACGGCGGCGAGACAATCGGTCAAGCGTTTGAGCGCGACGGTGTCAGAAGGTGAACGGCTGGGGGTGTCAATGAAGACGATGTCCTCGGTGCAGCCGTTGACAAATTCGCGGAACGTTTCCACGTCGTGGGCGACCTCGAAAGGAACGCCGAGCAAGTTGGCAAAGCGGCGCATTTGCTCAACGGCGCCCACGCGGAACGTGTCGAGCGTGATGATGGCGACGCTACGGCCAAGCTCAAAGTATGCACGCGCTGCAAGCTTTGCGAGCGTCGTGGTCTTGCCAACACCTGCAGGCCCAATACACGAGATGACCATCGGGCCAGGCGCCTCGAGAGGACTGTCAATAACCTCTACCGTATTGGCAACGCGCTCTGCGAGAGCGAGACGAAGGGCCTCGTTGCTAACACGCGACGACTTGCTGACACCCTTTGCGATTTCGATCGCCGACGTTCCTTCGATGCCGAGGCTCTCGAGAATGTTGATCGCGCGGTCTTTTGGCTTGCGCGACGATGCGGCCATCTCCTCAACGAGCGCGCGCAGATTGCGAATCTCTTCGCTGAGTGCGGACTCCTGCGCAGAAGGTGCCTTGCTGTAAGACGTCAAACGCGTGACGCTGGGACGTGTCGACGGGTTGACCGATGAGCTTGCCGGAATGCGGCGAGCAACCGTCATGTCGCCAGGCGCTGCCGTGACTTCAACAACGCGGTGGCTGAATGCGCCGTGCATTCCATTCGAGATAAACCGCGTGGAACCAACAATTGCGTTCTCGCCATAGGCAGCGCGAACTTGAGCAAGGGCATCCGCTACGTCTTTTCCGCGAAAGGTCTCAAACTGCATGTCAGGGATCAATGCACGCAGCGGGCCGAGTTAAACTCAAGCGTTTCAGGTGTATGCGTTGATGTGTCATCACCGATGGCGACACTCACCGAATGCGCGATGACACTGCGATCACAACGTGACTCGGTTACCGCGCAGAGATTGTCTCGACGGGCCTGATCGACGCTGAGCTGTCAATCTCGCGGAACGAGAGCACCGCCACTTGCGGAACACGACGCTCAACGAACGCTCGGACATACCTGCGCAGCTCGGGGCTCGTGATGATGAACGGGTTGCGACCAAAATTCCGTTGTCGTTGCGTCGCGCCTTCGAGCGAAACGCCAAGCTTTCGCACTTCCTCGGGATCGAGCGCACCACCTGTGCCACTCGCGATGTCTCGGAGGGAACGACGGAACATCTCTTCCGCAGCGCCATCGAGCACCATCGGTTGCAGAATGCCTTCGACCGGGTCCTTGTACTGTGCGGTCAACTGTCTTGACATACGTTGTCGCACCATCTCGGTGAGCTGCTCTGCGTCCTTGGTCGCGATGCCGGCCTCACACAAGAGCTCAAGAATCGTCCGCAAATCGCGGATTGATACGTTCTCACGCAAAAGGTTGCGCATGACTTTATGAACATCGCCGAGCGGAAGGATGCCCGGAATCAAATCCTCAACGAGCTTGGGTGTGTTGCGTGCGAACACATCAAGCAATTGTTGCAGCTCTGCTCGACCCACCAACTGGTCAGCATTTTGGCGCACGACCTCCGCCAAATGTGTGGCGAGGACCGTCGCATGATCGACGCACGTGGCGCCGAATGCTTCAGCTAACTCGCGATCGGACGGCGTGATCCAAAGTGCGGGCGTACCGAAAATTGGATCGGTCGTTTGCTCACCGTCGATCTCGAGAGGTTGATCAGGAGAGGACATCGCCAAGAGGCGGCCCGACTTTAGCTCGCCTCCCGCAATCTCGGTCCCGAGAAGCATGTAACGATACTGCGCCGATTTGAGGCTCAGATTGTCGCGGATGCGCACCGGCGGCATGATCACACCAAGATCAGTTGCAAATTGTTGCCGCGTCGCACCGATGCGGGAAAGCAGCGTTCCGCCCATACCCGCGTCAACCGCCGGAATGAGGTCGTAGCCAACCTCGAGCGCGAGAACATCGAGAGGCAATGCCGCTTCAACGTCTTCACTTCGACCCGCAGGCGGAGGTGGCGCTTCGGCTTCGGCCGCGGCTTCCTTCTGCTCGTTGTTGCGACCGCTATAGACAACATATCCAAGAAGGCCCGCGACCGTCAGAAAGGGCATCGCCGGCATTCCGGGAATGAGCGAGAAGAGCACAAGAACGGAGGCCGTTAGCCCAACCGCGCGCCTGTTGCCGAACATCTGCCCGACGATGGCGTCGCCGAGCTGCTCTCCTGTAGCCGTTCTGGTTACAAATATACCAGACGCTGTTGAGATGAGGAGCGCTGGAATTTGCGCGACGAGCGCATCACCAACACTCAGAATGGAGAAGGTCTCCATTGCCTTGGAGAGGTCCATCCCCTGCGACATGCCACGGATGAGACCGCCAACCAGATTGACGACCGTAATGATGATGCCGGCGATCGCATCGCCGTGTACGAACTTGCTCGCACCGTCCATCGCGCCGAAGAAGTCAGCTTCGCGCTCAACTTCGCGACGACGAGTTTTGGCGATGTCCGGAGTAATGAGCCCGCCGTTCAGGTCAGCGTCAATCGCCATCTGCTTGCCGGGCATTGCGTCCAAAGTAAAACGAGCTGCAACTTCTGCGATGCGGCCAGCACCTTTCGTAATGACCACGAAGTTGATGATCACGAGGATCAAGAACACCACGAGGCCGACGAGCACATCGCCCCCGACGACCACACGTCCGAACGTCTCGATCACGCGACCTGCGGAACCGCCACCTTCCGCACCGTGAAGAAGGATGAGGCGAGTTGTTGCGACGTTGAGCGAAAGGCGCAGCAAGGTTGCAACGAGGACGACGGTTGGAAATACGCTGTAT
>JAHFDZ010000417.1 GCA_023248745.1 Myxococcales bacterium
GTTGTGTAATTGGTAACGTCACAAGTTTGCTTTGCCGCGCATCCACATTGCGGAACGAGCCCGCACAAATTGTTTGGCGTTACAGTCGTGCAGGTGCCCGCATCGACGCCAGAATCGGGTGTGCCGCCATCGGTACCGCTGTCGGGCTTGCCGCTGTCGGGCACTGCCGAATCTGGCTTTCCAGTCTCGGGTTGCGTCGACGCGTCGGACGGAGAGCCGTCTGGAGAATCGGACGGAGAGCCACTGTCGTTCTTGGCTCCGCTGTCTGTCTTGCTTGTCGACGCATCGGATTTGCCCTGCCCAGATGGCTGTAAGGGATCGCGATCCGTATCCGTCCCCACGGCACACGCCGTGAAAACACTTGCCACAACCAGTGCACCGAGGCCCCGAAACCTGCCCTTTGTGTACATTGCGCTCGAGCACTAGCACGGTCCTGCGGCGGCTATTCACGCAATGGTTATCGAGACGGCTTTGACACGTCCCGAGGTACACTTCCCGCCGATGCCAGCGCGCCACCTCGCTTTCGTAACGTTCGCAGTTATGATTGCAAGTTCGGCAAAGGCCCACGCGCAAGACACCGATCGGTGGTTCAGCGCAGACAAGGGCATCCACTTTGGTGCGTCCGCCGCGATCAGTGGAACGACCTATGGGGTAACCACGCGTTACTTCAACAATCGCTACGCGCCACTGCTTATCGGAGCTGGGATCGGAATTGCCGCGGGGATCAGCAAGGAAGTGTGGGACGCTGGCGGCTATGGAACGCCGTCGTGGAAGGACTTCGCCTGGGACGTCCTCGGGGTCGCAACCGGACTCGTCGTTGCGTGGAGCATCGATCGGCTGCTCCAGCACGGAAGCAGCCGGCCACGTCTACAAGCAAGGCACTGACGCTTAGCGAGTCCGCTCAAAGCGCAACGCTATTGAGCACCTCGAGCTGAAGGCGCGTGCGACCGATGACAAATTCATCGCCGCTCAGCAACTCCTGCGAACCCATGATGCGAACAAAGACACCGCTGCGCGAACCAAGGTCGAGCAGCATCACGCCACCATCCTCTTCGCTCAGCGTGCAGTGCGTCTCGGACACGAGTCGGTCATGGTCGATCACAAAGTCGGCCTGCTTCGAACCGATCGTCATGGTTGCCGAGTGAGCCAGCGCAACACGTCCTTCACCCCCCCCTTCGAGGCGCTGCGTGAGCCGGAAAAACGCGCGCTTGCGTGGTGAACCACAGAAGAACGTTGGGCCAGGGCCAGGCTGGTCATCAGGTTCGGCCACCGCGTCCACGCGGAGCAACTGATCGCCAACGAGAAATTCGTCGCCGAACGCAAGCTTCACGGGCTTTCGCACGCGTAAGAACACGCCCGATCCGCCGGGTTCATCGTTCAACCACACGCGATCGTCACGCCACTCGAGCTGCGCCTCGTTCGGGTGACAGAAAGGTTCTCCCGATAAAGTAACTTGACCATTACGGCCAATGATCACCGAGGGGCCGCTGGGCTCGTAATTCGCCGGGCCGTTCCACAGGCAACGCACCATGTGAAGGCGCATACAAATCGGTGCAGTCTGCGGGCTTTGCTGGGTGCGTTCAGTTTCGGGCGCGGCGTCCTCGCTATGCTGCCCGGCGGCATCAAACTTCTCGCTCTTTTGCGTTGCGACCCTTTGCAGGTCGATCTTCGGCGCGCCAGTTCGGACTTCAACCGTTCCGGCACCTTCACCTGCAATCGCGGGATCGAGTTCGCCGCTTCGCAGCGCGAGCGCCATCTCGAGTTGCTGGTGCTTCATCAAGTTGCGGAGGTAGCTGATGAGATCGTCTCGCGCCGTTTCGCTCCCGTATTCACGCTTGATCGATCGAATGACGCGCCCACCATCGGCAAAGAGATGCGTCACGATGTTTGACTTTGGCGGTCCCGAATCTTCGGTCTGAATGTGATAGACGACACCCTTGTAACGAACGTTGTTGTTGAAACCGATTTGAATTCCGCGGCGTTCGGACTTCTTCGCGGGAGAGGCAAGCTTCTTTACTTTTTCGAACGAGAAGCGATCGATCGCTTCGGCGAGTTCACGGTGATTGGTGTTCGCCCCCGATAGCCTTTCGAACGCTTGCTGCGCGAGGAGTGACCGAGGATCGAGGCGCTGTGCCTCCGTCAGCAAGAGAAGCGCTTCGTCATCATTATCTCCCTGCGCCGCCCACGCACACAGAAGCGAGACCGCCTCGGCCGTTTCACCAAGCTCAGCGAGCTTCTGCCCAGCAACGAGCGCTATCTTTCGAGAGTCATCAGAAGGCGACATCTTGGCCCATGATGCGCGCGCGACAGGAGTTGTGACAAGAGCGGAAACAGGATGACCACACGCGCCTGGTCACCGGTAATTTGGCGCAAGCGCAGATCGAGCCCGAATCGCCGTCGCGATCGCACTCTCGGCATCAGGCGCGTGCGCTATCAGGTGACCAAGTTTCCTTCGCGGCGAGTGACCTGACTTTCCGTAAATCATCACTTCGTCGATCCCCGCCTCCGCTTGCGGGTCAACCGTTAAGGCCGCCGCTTTAGAAACGAGGCCGTCGTCGCAATGCTCGGAGAGGATGTTGGCCATCGCAAACCCGCCCGCCGAAAGCGTTGGCACCTCAAGGGGAGCATTCATGAGCACGCTCGATAGCAAATCAAATTGACTACTTGAACACGCCACTCGAGTGACGTGCCCCGAGTTGTGCGGTCTCGGCGCAAATTCGTTTACATAAATATGTACGCCGTCGATCGATTGCGATTGCGAACGCCTCGCGGGCTCACGTGCGAGAAAGAACTCGGTTGTCAGCAAGCCGTGAACGTCCAGTAAATTCGCAGCCTCGCAAGCGAGGTGGGAAACCGCCGCCGCGACTTTGCTCGAAATTCGCGCAGGGACCACCGTCGTATCGAGTACGTGCGACGCATGGGCGTTCTCAAACACGGGGAATGCCACCGCATCGGCAGCTCGCGCAACAACGCAGCTCACCTCGAGTACAATCGGCACGACGTCTTCGAGAACAACCGCAACGTCAGGCACTCGCGCGACGTCTTCCTTGTTCGAGAGCATCCACTGGCCCTTACCATCGTAACCACCAATGATCGTTTTTGCGATACATGGAAAGCCAAACTTCATCGCCGCGTCGACCAACTCCGATCGGTCCTCAACAACTAAGAATGCGGCGTGTGGGAGCCGTGACGAAGAAAGAAACGCTTTTTCCTTTGCGCGATTCTGCGTTGTTTCAAGTACGCGGAGCGAAGGCACCGGCACGATGTTCGCCGCACGCAGCGCGTCAATATCAACGTGCTCGCGCTCGTAGGTGATGATGTCACATTCGGAAGCGAAGGCCGCGAGCGCGCGGGGATCGGACCATGAGCCGGTGAGCACGCGAAAGTGCTGCGCGGCTGGCGCATTCGCGTCGCGATCGTAAAGCACCACGCTCGCACCTTGCTTGACGAGCGCGCTCGCGAGCATCGCTCCCAATTGGCCAGCGCCTAAGATGCCCACACGACGAGTCACGGAGTGCGCCCCAACGCACGCACACGCGCATCTTGTGCGGTAGCGCTCTCGAGCTGTTCTTCTGCATAGGCACGAACACGCTCTCGCAATTGCGGATCAAGAACGCCAAGTATCTTGACGGCAAAAATAGCCGCGTTCTTTGCCCCCGAAACGCCGATCGCAAACGTTGCCGTCGGAACGCCTCCGGGCATTGAGACGATCGAAAGCAAACTATCAAGTCCATGCAGATGCTTCGACG
>JAHFDZ010000185.1 GCA_023248745.1 Myxococcales bacterium
TTGAGGGTCAACTGCGAAATGCACCAACGCGCGAACACGGCGCGACGTGGCGGTATTAGAACATCGGCATGGCGCGAACGAGCAACGGATGGGTCGGGGTCGCTAACCCGAGGTGCGCAAGGTACAACTCGATTTGCACCGGATTTCTTGCGTTTCGCGAACGCGCGTCACTCGAAAGCGCTCGATATGGCACCATGTGAGCGCGCGTGGGGCGGCATCTTTAACGCGGAACGAGCATCAACGTCCCGAATCCGTCACGTCAAGTATGTTGACGTTGTGAGTCTTCGGCAAGCGCGCTTCGTGTTCGCGGTGGAGTCACTTCGATCGCAGCGCCGCGACCAATAAGCTCCCACGCGCTTCGGCAAATCCGGCAACTGCTGATGGAGCAAACGCACCTGCGGTGACTTCGTTCTTCACGAAGGCGATGGAACACGAAGGTTCGAACTGCCCACAGAGGTCGTGTTAGCACTCGTATCTGCCTTCGCCAGCACACCGTTTGTGCGCACCGGTTCAGGTTCCGCCGCCGACATCGCGAAGCAACGTTGGAGCGACTATCCTCTCATGGGTGTCCGTCCCTTCCACACTTCCCGCCGTTGCGAGGCGACTCTGCGCGCGAGGTCTCGTTGGCTATGCTGAGGCGCTCGCGCGCACGTCGCGCATCTCGATAGGGCAGGGCGGCGATTCACTTCCCGCAACCCTTTGGGACGGCGTACCAACGGTGCTTGTCGGCTGGCACGACGAATTCTTGAACGTGCCTCTCGTGCTGATGCCCTACTTAACGGACGCGCGGAAGCGACGCGGCGCAACTGCCGACGTGACCTATGTGACCAATGACACGTTCGCGGGCCAGTTCATCGCAGAGGCGGGTACGGACATGGGCGCGACGCTGCTCACGATGAAGCGCACCGATGATCGTGAGGCCAAACTGCGCGTGCTGGAGGAAGGCTTTCATCGCACGGGAGGGCTTCTCATCGCCGCGGACTACGGCAGGCCCTGGTTTCGAGCGCGTCCGACTGCGTGGGATCTGGCCAAAAACGCTGGAGGTTGCATCGTAGCGTTTCACGTAGAAACGTCCCCATCGATCGCGATCGGGAGCAACGCGCACCGCGGTTATCTGCCAGTTCCTTTCGCTCGCTACCGCGTTCACTTTTCGCCACCCCAGTTTCCATCGTCTGCGAGTGCTGCACCGATGGAGGCGGTGACCGAGTGGCTCTGGGCTTTGCGTGGATCGCACGCGAAGCGTCGTTGAGCTTGAAGTCGCTTGCATAGTCGGCGACTCGAACGTTGAGGCACCCGATCCGCACTGCTTGTGCGACCGCAACGTTTCCTCTTCCGCTACGCCCGAGCCACATCCGGCTGTGTCGCAACGCAGACGAGGAGTTCTTCTGGGGAAGCGCCTTGATGATGTCTTCGCGGCCATTGTTGGCGATACACTCGTGACCTGCGCTGCACTTTGAGTTGTCGCAGGCTCCGCGGGAAACGTTGTTGATCGTGCAGGCGAACACGGCTCCCGAGAGTATCGCTGTGAGGATTGCCGCGCGGGCAAGAAGGGATTGCAGCGGTCCGACGAAGCCCCGGGGTCGATCGCCACTTCTTTCGTGTCGTCTTCGTCAAGCGTTGCGAGCCGCGACCGCAATGTCGTTTCCAGAGTTGTTGTGAGTGGCATGCCAATAAAGGCAAACAACTTGACGTTTTGCTCCGACGTCGGAAGCTATTTGAGGCCATGATTTGCTGGGTGCGACGATCGATGCCTGGCGCCGCAATTGCGAGCCAAGTGCCGGTCGCATCGCCGCATCGGGGGCATATGGTGGAGCACCGTTGAGCCGGAGAGTCGGATAAGGAATGCCATGCGACCCAAGGCGCACGTGGATGAGGTTCGATGTCGAAGCGTCGCTCGTCCGCAAAGCGACACGACAGAATGTTCTCCCCGGTGTTGCTTGCGACTCGAGAACAACGAGCTTTCCTCCAACCGAGCGCATGATTTCTCGATCGTATTCCATCATGCGGTGACACGCTTCGACGTCACTTGTGCCACGCAGAGCACACGCCGTTGGCGCAGCGGGCTAGACGGTGGCCCTATTCGTTCTGGCCGATGCCGGCTCCAGCCTTGGTTCCAACCATGACGCCGCCATCTTCAGTCACCACCTTGATCAGGACCGGCCGCTCGCCGAACGTCGCGCCTTGAATAACCTGAGTTCCATCAGCAAGTTTCTTGACTGTAAGCGACGACGTTGCGCTTCCGTCAAGCGGAACGAGTGTGGCCGAGGCGATGGTGGCGAAGCCGGGAACCGCGATGTTGTGTTTGCGAAGCCCCGTGAAGCCTTCGTCCGATGCGCCCCACATGTAGTTCATCCAATCGTCGCCGTAGAGATAGTGACGCGTCCACCAGGCGCCGACGACCCACCCGTTCGTTCCCGTTTTGTAGAGCGTGGTTTGGTATTGGTCGTTGGAACTGCGGGCCACAACGTTTGGGATCGAAACGGTCGATGCGTAGGGACTCGATTTCGAAATGTACTGAGCCGCGGTGACATAAGCCTTGCCTGCTTCGTTGGCTTCAAAGATGGTCGTCGTGCCGCCTTCAACCGGTCCTGTTCCAGGAACGCGATCGAACATTGTGAAGTTGTAACCGGCGTCGCTCTCCCAGCAGCCGTAACAACTTGGATCGGCGGGGTCGACGCTCACGCACGAGTGTCGCCTTCCGCCTTGGCCGCCAGGCGTTGTGACGCCGTACGGCATGATGTTGGTCACTGGCAGCGACAAGTTGAGCAATGTGTAGCGCGCGAACAGCTTGCCGTGCGCTTGCTTTCCTAGGCCGCGTGACCACGTGCCGTTGCTGGCGGCCGCACTGTAAACCAAGCTCGTGCCGCTGCCGTCACTGCAGTGAGGATTGTAAACCTCATGATGAATGCCCCACTCCTGAAGGTATGCTGGCAGCGACGTACTCCACCCATTTGCCGAGAATGCGGCCATCATTGTGTCCCATCGAGCGGGAATTTCTTCGGGTGGGCGCGTTTCGAGGTAGGGATGGAAGGCGAACGCGTTCATCGTCGTTTTGCTCCATGGGGGCGACGTCAACGACGAGTCGGTCACTGCGCTTACGAACTCTGAGTCGAAGATGCGCGCCGATGGCTCATAGCCGCCATGGATGCCCGGCGTTGTCACGATTGCTGTAGGACGAACCGCTCTGATTGCCGAGCCCACATCGTTGGCGAGCGCCGACATCCTGCCGCGCGCGGGAGCGGCCGAACTCCACGTGGGGCCGAATCCTGCTGCTCCGCCGTTGACTTCACCAAAGAGCTCGAACTCGCTGAACGTGGGGTACGCGTAGGAACATGTGCCAAAGCCAAAGTCGCAGGTTGCGCTGTAGTAATGTGCACCATCAAATAGCTGCGCCACAAATGTCGCGTACTTGACGATGAGCGCCTTTGTCAAAGCATCTTGAGTTGCGTACACGCCCTGGGTTGAGAAGTCGTCGAGCGTGTGAAGTACGCCATCGGACCCATACATGCTGCCGTTGTTGACGAGCAGCATCGTGCCGCGATAGCCGTACGTGCGCATGCTGCGCGCGATGCGATTTTGCAAATAGAACTCACCGTTGGGTGTGCCCGCGGTTGAGATCGAGAGCTTATAGTCGTTGAGCGCGGGGATCCAAGTCGCTTTCAACCACGACATGTCCATGAAGAACTTGCGCAGCGGTAACTTCTTGTCGACGAAATATTTGAAACAGTTGGTGCTCGCCTCTGAACTACTCGTCCGGCACTCGCTTGGCACTGCTGCGAGGGTTGTGTCGACGAGTTGTGAAGGCGGGCCTTCCCACATCTGCCCAATGCCCATGCGTTCGCTCGAAAAGTTGCGTACAAGCGAGCCCTTCGTCGCGGTGATGTCGAAGGCATCCGAGATTCGGAGCGCACGCACCACGGGATAAGCGTCTGCGAGTCGCGAACGGAGATGCACGCGAACGGTGACGTTTGAAATCGCGTACGTTGCCGATGGCGTCGAGCCTTTTGCCCAGCTCGGCAGGTCGACGAGGAATCCTTCATCAATGGTCGACGACTGAAGTGTCGCTCCGGAAACTGCGTCGAGGATCTCAACCTCGATGCCGTTGTCGAGATCGACGCGTACGTTGTCGACGGTCGCAGTGCCGGTTCCGCTCTCCATTGCGAAGGCGATAGCCAGGTGCGCCGTCGAATTGCAGGCGGGTGCCGTCGCGGTCGCGCTCAGGTTCGTGGTGTTGCATTGGTTGACGCTGATGCCGGATGCCGACACGGTGTTGTCGTCTGCCGCGCGAACCTTGAATGCTTTGCGTCCGACGACGTCGTCTTTTCTGAACGGCGCGAGCGCGACAAACTTGGACGTGTTTGCGTTGATGAGACCTGCGCTCGGATAGTAGATGTCCAAGTTCGTGCCAGCGCTATCGAGGTGATAGAGCCGTGGGTAGAGCCGTTGCAGCGATGCGTTCGGAAAGGGCTCGTTGGCGTACATGTTCGATCCGTCGAAGTCGAAGGCGACTGTGAACACGTCACCCTTGCGTGCGGGAAATCCTTGTGTGAGGTCTTGCCCCGAGCCCAGTTGCATTTTGCAATTGCCGGAGTTTGCGGTGGCGGTCAATGAAGCCGCAGACGCCCAATTTCCGATTTTGCTTCCGTAACCTGCGGTTGTCGTGCAAGCGGTCGCGCTGCCGAAGTCGCCATTTGAAACGTAGTTCGGTCGCGTTCCGATCACCGACAGCACATTGCCCTGAAGCAACGCACGCGTGCTCGCGATGTCGACGTGTCCCTGATACGCGTAAGCCGATGCGATCGTGCCGGCTTGTGGAACGACTCCGGTGCCCTCAATGGCGGTCGCATTTGTAAGTGGTCCGGGTACAAATGAGGGGCAATCCCATCGGTACTGGATGTACGACGTATCGATCGACGTCCTGCCGACGATGCTCCCCGAGCTAGGTGGTGGGCAAGAGCCGAGCTCTTTTGCGACCACCAACTCGCGCGCTGACCCCATGACAAGCGAGTCTTCGCTCTTTTCTTGTGAGTGACTTGCGCGCTCAGCGCTGCACGCCTGCACGGTCCCAATAGCGCCGATCAGGACTACGTGACTTCGAAATGCGAACGACTTGATCCCCATGATACTCAGTACCCCCGGCAGGCTTCTGACTAGCATTCCACCCAATTATTTCGGGCTGAGCCGCGAGGATTGGCACGGCTGGCAAGTAGATTGTCCTCGTTGGCGAAAGTGCAGAGCCGCGCGCCTTAAGACTCGATACATAACGACCAATAACGGCTTATTTTTCGATGGGAGCAACAAGTCAGCATCCTTGACTATCGCAAGTGAGAGGGTGCTATGGCGACCGGCCACCGGCTCAGCTGGCGAAATTTTTCGAAGAATTTCTCAAGCCGCACCCAAGGGCTCCCGCGCATAAGACACTATTGCCAAGCTTTGGCATGGGCG
The DNA here is from genome assembly GCA_023248745.1 of Myxococcales bacterium. Lineage (GTDB taxonomy): Bacteria > Myxococcota_A > Polyangia > Polyangiales > Polyangiaceae > JAHFDX01. The sequence goes on from JAHFDZ010000185.1 coordinate 5,446, forward strand.
GGCAATCGTGTTGTCGCGGCGTACCAAGACGCCACGCCGAGTCCTCTGTAGACCACGCCGACTCGCGAGTTCCTCTCGTGAGCGCAAGGGGAGGCGTTTCGAATGACTCGTTTAGTAAGTGCGTTTGGCTGGGCTCTTTTGTCATCCACGATCGTTGCTTCAAGCATGGGCTGCTCTTCGGCGCCCTCTGAAGAGGGGGTAGGTACTGACCAAGCGGCCGTCGGCACCGGTCTCTCGTTTACGCGCGTCTCGTATAGCTCTGCCTACTTGAACGTCGATGGCAATTCGGGCGGTGGCACTGCTGACGTCAATGCCGCGCTTTCCGACGGAACGACAGGCGCGACGGTTTGGGGCGCCACCGGGTCCGCCGAATACAGCATGGACTTTTCAACATTCAATGCCTCCCAAAGGGCCAACTGGTCCGCTGCCATCGGCGCCGGCACCGCACGTATTCGAACCAACACGCAAGAGTACGTTGTTTCCGTTGGCTCAGCCGCGGCCAAGCTTGCCTACGCCACCACGATCGAGCGAAACGGCGTCGTCGTTTACACGTGCTCAGGAGACATCGTCGAACAATTGGGTTCGAGCACAAACACGAACACACTCTGCGATTACACGCTCACGAGCTACTCCGCGACCGACATCTACGTCGTCCGAACCGCAGCGACCGCGCGCGCGTTGTGCTTTGGCTCAACGTCCGGAGACCAAGCGCGCGTTCAGAGTCGCCTCATCGGCTCCGCCGACACCGATAACCTCACCGTTGCGCTTTGGCGCCCCTAGAGCTCGACAAGCGTGAGGCCAACTACAACGGGATCGTGACAACGCGATCGACCACGGTCACCTTTCGGACATCCACATCGCGGTCAAGGTTATCCGCAATTCCCCACGTTCACCACGATCCAAATGACGTTCGAAGTGTGTCGCACATGGTTTGAACCCGCGTGCACGCGTTCGATTCCGTGGGTGCGGCAAGTTTGAGCGTCGACGCGGTGCCCCTACTCGCGGTGCCGTATTGAATTCCCGCAACTGTCGAACCACTGCTTATCGCTGTCGCGATGTAGTCGCTTGTCTGATGGCTGGCGGTTCCCCACGAACCCGAAATTGTCGCGCACGCCGCACCTATGCCGAGAGTGCAAATACTCTTTGGCGACCCGATCACGCCCTGGTCATTGAGGTAAGTGGTGCGCGTCGCCGACAGGTAGCCCGCGTGCACGTCGACGTTTCCATTTCCGACCGCGAAAATGTTGGTTCCGGTCACATCGTAGAGATTGCGATACCATTGCGTTCCCACGCTTGCGTACGACGCAGTGCCATCTTCCCAGAACTGATAGGACAGCGCCGGTGACACCGATGTGGATGCTGACAAAGCTCCTGAGCTCAGGGAATTGAGCAGGCAGCTCGTTCCAACGTTTCGACTGAGCGTCTCGGTTGGCGTTGTAATGGTTGTGTTGACGCTCGCCGTCGTCAGCGCGAATCCATAATCACCATTGCAGTGTGCCGCGTCTCCTGTGATTGCCCAGTCGTGTATGTCGCCCTGATGGTCAGTTGCGCTGACATCACAGTTTGCGCCCCATGTGCGAAGTGCCAACCCCGACCCGGAGTTGCAATGCCAATAGTTGCTTGCAAACGCTCCGTGTGACGAACCTTCGTGAACGTTGACGCCACTGCTGTTCTGCGTGGCCGTGTTTGCCACGATGTGGCTGGACGCACTGCAGCTCGTTGCGTCAACCGTGCTCTTGCCGTTCCAAGATGAGTTCTTGATGTCGAGTGCGCCTTTTCCAGATCCCAACATCACGTTGCAGTAGACCGCCGAGCGACAAACCTGGTGCGTGAACTCGATGGCGTTGAAGGTGTCTTCGTAGAAGTAGCTTCCGCTGACGCTCGGGCAGACGTCAGATCCAAATCGTTGATTCGTGGTGTCGTAAGGCATGTTCTTTTTGCATGCGCTCTTGCCACGCGCAGCGGGGTACGCGATGTTGGTCCCGTCGTTGGTGCTCGCGCCATCCCAGTTGTAGTTGCCGACCACGGTGTTCCGAGCAACGACTACGTTTGATGAGTACTCGACCTGGATCCCGAGCTGTTCCATGGTCTGACTCTCGGGTATGTCCGAGCTCGTCGAACCCAGTTGAACGCCGTACGCACGCTCTTGGAATCCGCAATAGTTCATGGAGGCGTGGCGAAAGCGCACCAAGCGATTGTTACCAATGAGAGCACCGTCGGCCTCACTGACGTGCACGCCCTTTGCGCCAACAACGTTTCCCGCTGACGTCACAATCGCGCTCAGGTCACGAAATTGATTCTGAACGAAACGGCAGTTCGGACATGATGCGCCTTTGAGATCAATGCCCGTACCATAGGGGATCGCAGTGAGCGCACAGCTTGTCCCAAAGGCACTCGTCGTGGTTTCGACGGATGTGAATTCTAGTCCTGCAACCTGCGTTTTCTCGAACACAGACGTCGTTGAAACCACTCCGCCGATGGTGAAGCGTCCGTCGACGCCAACGTAGATGCCGTGGACGATTGCGTGTTTCCCAACGTTCGCTTCGGGCGATGCGCCGCCGTTGCCGAAGCCTGTGCAGGCCGTCGCGTTTCCCGAAAACTCTGGCGACGCCGCGCTCGGTGACGAGTTTAGGCCAAGTTCAGTGTTGGTCAGCGCCGCCACAGCCGGGTAGCGCGCGACAATCGTCAGGCCGAAACCGACTGAGTTGGCACACGTCGTGTTCGAACTGCGACCGGCTCGGAGCCAGCGAATCGCATTTCGATACGCGGCCTCTTCGATCAACACCGGACCGGTTGCAGCGGTTCCGACCGCGTTCTTGTCAAGAGAACCGCCGCCCCAGCTACCCTCGTCTACAACGATAACGTCACCACAATTGTAGGCGGCAATCGCATCGATGAGCGATCCGTACGTGACGAGGTTTGAATCAGCCGCGTAGCTGGTCGAGCTTGTGGTCACGACGCGAAGTACGTTCGTCGTGACAGAAGCCGGCATGGTGAGATTGGGGTACGCAGCGGAAATCTCGCTAAGAAGTGATGAAGCGCCCGTAGCTGAGCTCGCCACGACCGTGGGTCGTGGGGCTAGGGTGATCATTGCTGCGATCAAAGCCCACGTAGCGAGTGCGAACGTGAAGACCGAAAAGTCGGTGCGTCGTGTTTCGGTGCTGCTTCGGTCTTGAACATCGTCGTCGTGAGTGGTTTGCATGCGCCGTTGGTCTTAGCTGCGGCGCGGCATCCGGGCGACCCGGGCCGGGTACGGAATGGCGACTTTGATGTGCGAATTGACGATCACGAGCGCCATCAGACTGGCATGAGGAATCGAAGCCTCCGACTGACTCCGCGCGCAAAGACACGGAGGCGTTTGCAAAATTAGTCAACGCGGTTGCCGATCGTCGCTGGCACGATTTGAAGGGTGATTCGTCGCCATTGCGCCATTGTGGAGCTTGCGCAAACCACTACACTGGCTCCGATGGCGGCGTGGCTCGAGTCGTATCGCGAACCGATGTTTTTGCTCTTTCCCGTTGCTGCACAACTGGTGAGCGTGGTCGCGTTTGCCACATTTGCGGCGCCACTCACGTGGATTGCGTGGCGCGATTCAGAGGGGATGCGGAAGTATCGCATTCAACATCGAAAGCCGCGCGCACAAGATTTGGTGTTGCCTTCGATCAAGCTGTGGATCGTCAATAATCTTGTCATGTTCGTGGTGGTGACCGCGAGTTGGCCGTTGTTGCGTGCGTCGCGCGTGCACGCAGGTGCATGGCCAATTTGGTACGAGGTGCTCTGGCAGCTCTTGTTCTTCATCTACCTCGACGATTTTCTCTACTACTGGATGCATCGCGCGATGCACGGCGGGTGGCTGTACCGCAAGATTCACAGTGTGCATCACCGCATCCACACACCGTGGGCGGTGACGGGGCACTACATGCATCCAGTCGAGTATGTAGCAACGGGGTCTGTCGCGTTGATTGGCCCCATGATGGTGGGCGCACACGTGCTCACGTTGTGGATTTGGATCGCGTTTCGTCAGTGGGAAGCATGCGAGGGGCATTGCGGCTACGCGTTTCCTTGGTCACCGACGCGGTTTCTCCCGTTTGGAGATGGTGCGGTGCACCATGATTTTCATCACGCGAAGATCAAGGGAAACTATGCCGGTTTTCTAGGCTTGTGGGACCGAGTGTTTGGGACACCAGCACGGGGTTGGGGATCTCGAAACGTGCGGACGCGCTGAATCAACCCAGTCCGCTGGACTTGCTGAGAATGCATGCGTGGCTATCAAGGTTGCTGGTGGCAACGCCACGCGCATCGTTGACGTTGCTTACCTTCGTGGGCGCGACGCCGAAGTTATGCCAAGTGGTAGCGTCACGATTAGCGGACGCGCTGCCGCCACATGAGGCGCCTTATCTTCTGCAACCAAGAATGGCGATCATAACGCCTCAAAGAGCCACACTACCGAGTTCTGATGGCTCGCCTGTACTGCGCTGGAGCGCAAACGGGCGCCCCAAAAAGTCGCGATCGAGCCCACGACACTGTTAAGATCAGATCGATCTGGGTCGTATGGGGCACCCTGCGAATTGCAAAACGCAACCTCGCGAGCCAACATGTGATCAGATTCATCACTCGGGGGGGCAGGCATGAATCAGTTGAAGCGGGCTTCGCGCGCGATGTTTGCGATAGCTTTGTCATACGCTGGCGCGAGCGCACATGCGCACGCCGCACCCGTGCCGCGGGATCTTGCAGGCGTGAAACTTGGCGACAAGACCGACGTTCTTCGTGCGATATGCGCGAAGAACGGTTGGAAGTGCACGTCCAAGAGGCGGACGAAGCGCGGGCGTAACATCGAACGCGTCTCGATCGAACTACCCAGCGGGGATTACCAGCACATGGTTGTCGTCGCGAACGACGGCATTATCTTCTCGGCAAAGGCGGCCTACCGCGGGACGCGCAGGACGCGGGCAACCGAACTTGCGAAGTTACATGGATCACCGACGCGCTCAAGCGGGCGAAATGCGATCTGGATGAGTAGCGACTACGCGACGCGCATGGCGCTCAGCGCGTCGGGCAAGAAGGTCGACCTGTTTGGGCTCGACGTCGCACCCAAGGAGCTGTTTCACGCGCCTGAGCCTTCCATATTGTCAACATTGTTGACAAAGCCCGATCTGCTGATCGCCAACCTCTACATCGACGCGCCGTCGCATCTCATTCTGTATGAGGGGCAGCCCGCCGAGCTTGGGATCGAGGTCAAGAACGTGCTGAAGGCGCCGTCATCAGCATCGAGCATTTCGTACAAGCTCTTTTCAGGACTCGCGACCACGCCGCTTGAAACGAAATCTCTCACGGTGCCGGCGTTGCCAGCGAGCGGTTCTACGCGAATGAGCATCAAGCTCGGAACCTTGGGCTTGGGGCTCTATCGCGTTGAGTTGCAAATAGGTGCCGCCAAGAAAGTCGTTCCGATGCTCCTCACGAAGAGCGGTCCCGACTTTCGAATCGCGGAGTTGCAAACACCTTCAAGCGCAAAACCCGACGAAGAGATCACCGTCAAGGCGCGCGTCTACAACGCTGGGCTCAAGTCATCAACGCTGCCGTGGAAGGTCACGTTCACCTCAGGTGGAAACACCGTCGTTGCCGCGGGCACAAAGAAGCTCGAGATCGCACAAGGCAACGATTCGAGCAAAAGCGAATGGGTGAGCGCCAAACTGAAGTTTCATCCCACATCAATTGGAGAAAGCGTCGATTTTACGGCCCGCGTCTCCTCGAATGAAGACATTCATCCGGGGAACAACAAGACTTCGAAGGTCGTGTTCTCAGTTGCGCCACCAACCGAGTACGCGAAGCAGGAACGCGTCCCGGTCAAGATTCGAGTCGACAAATTGCGCTGCAATGAGCCCTATGACTATTTCGGTGACAGCCCCCTGATGTTCATCTCTGGGTTACACAGCGCGGATAGCCACGGATGGGATGCGCCGAAATGGACGCACGATGAACTTGAGGAAGAGCAAGAGGCAACGGTCAATCGCACCCTCTTCTCTGACAACGACAAGCGGCGATTCGTCTCAACGGGCGAGAGTGTTTCTCTTCACGCATCGCTTTGGGATCGCGATTGGGCTACCGACGAAAACATCGCGAAGCTTGAAGATCTCGACCCGCTTGAGCTCGACTATAACGAGATCGATTACGTCGACAGAATTTTCGACTTCAACTTTCTCAGGAGCCATCAGAACGAGACGCTTCACTACAACTCACTGCTAACGTTCCCTGACTCGTGGCGATGGAGTATCGACGGTGCTGAGTACAAATTGCACTATACCGTCGAGATAGGGGCTGTATCGCCATTGCCCAACGCTACGAATGATATCAACCCCGCGTTGTGGGCCGGCGCGTATGAGGCTGTGCTCGATGGTCACAAGGCGACTGTCAACCTTATTTACAAACCGGGAACAACCGCGACGAACCCGTTCGGCTCGCTTGTCGGGACCTGGAATGAAACTGGCAAGGCTCCGGTGCCCATCACCCATCGCGACCTCGCTTCAAATCGATGGGTATTTTCGGTAGGCGAGGGCACCTCCTATACGGCGTATCTGATCGGTAGCTCCAAAGACCTGAAGACGCTCAGCATTGCAGGCTCGGCCACAACAGACGGCAATGAGTACGGATTTTTCATGACGAGGAAGCCATGAACGGAAGATTCATTGTCAGCCTGCTCTGCGCCGCACAAGCGAGCATCATCGCAAGCACCACGTTTTGTGCCTCCGCGTTCAGCACCGCGCCGCATCTCGATATGACGCGTCGTGGACTTCAACAGTCCAACTTCAATGCGTCGGCCATTGCGTTCCTTCAGATTGCCAATCACCAAGTCGACTATCAGGTGAACTACTCGCTCGCCTTCGCTGACATGGTGAAGGCCCGCGCACAATCGGTGCGGTATCACTTTGACGACATCCCCGATGCGGTCTTTGCAAAACGCTCCTTTCTCTGGATTGAGAAGGTTGCCAAAGCGGTTGTCGACGAAGAGGTAGCGAAGGCGACTCCAGACCCCGAAGTG
>JAHFDZ010000005.1 GCA_023248745.1 Myxococcales bacterium
ACAGAATGCATCGCCACCTTCGACGGCGTTATCGCGAGCAAAGACGACAGTGGTTCCCGTTTTGAACGAGGCCTCTGCAAGTTTGCAAATAAGGACGGTGCAGGATCGTCGGAAGACTTGAAGCACGCCCTCGAACTTGATCCGAAGCTCGCGCTTGGACACTACTGGCTTGGCGTCATTGCGATGGGCGAAAGAACACGACTGAGGCCAAGACTCGGCTCCAAAAGTACCTCGAACTCGAGCCGAGCGGCTCAAAGGCAAAAGAAGCGCAAGCGCGCCTCAAGTCGATTCAGTAGGTTTCGATGCACTTCGCGACGGATGGGCGAACCCACGCCGCACGCGGCCTTCGCCTGTCGTCGAAACGTCAACCATCGCAACGAGCCGCCCGAGTGAGTCGAAGCACCCGACGGTTCCTTCAACGCGCTCGCAAAAGTGAGTCGGCAAGAGAGGTTTGCCCTGCAGCGCGAAGAGCGTCCCTTCTTCGGTGAGTTCGCAGGTCGGAAGTGCCAGCCGAATCGCGGAACCGAGAGGAATTACGGCAGCTTCGATGGCCTCACGCGTGTCGATTGGAGAGACGCTGCTGCTCAGCGTGAAATCGCCTGAACGCGCGCGATGCAATGCGGACAAATGCCCGACCGTTCCAAGCGCGACTGCGAGGTCACGTGCGAAGGAGCGCACGTAGTAGCCTTTTGATACTGTTATTGTTACAAATAATGTTGGCGCCGGCGATAGCGTCGCTCCCGTTGCGATGATCGCTCGAACTTGAACGGCCCTTGGCGCCAACGTAACGCTCTCGCCTCGTCGCGCCAGATCGTAAGCGCGCTCGCCGCTCACGTGTATCGCGGACACGGCCGGCGGTACTTGCTCAGTGCGTGCGAGTTCTTCTGCGAGCGCTCTTTGGAGAAGAACGGATTCACCAAGTTTGGCTGGCTCAGCAAGCGCGGCCAAGAGAGCATCCGGAACGGGTACGGTCTTTGTGACTGGCGACATCTTGTCGAGTGAAACGGTTTCGTTGCCGAAAACGATCGCTGCTTGATACGTTTTATCCGCTGCGGTCAAATGCTCAACGAGTTTCGTTGCCTCACCCAGTGCAACGACTAGTACGCCTGTCGCCATGGGATCAAGCGTTCCGGTGTGACCAACACTCCGAGTTCGAAGAACGCCGCGGATCTTGGCAACGACATCGAAGCTGGTCCATCCGTCAGGTTTATTGACTACAACGATCCCATCCATTAGCCGAAAAAGACGCTCTGGCGCTCCGCGACCGCGCGATCAAGCATGCTTTGAATCGTGCTTCGCACGCGTTCGCTCAGCCGTCCGATCGCGACGTCGTCTTCGAGAACGTCGTTTCCGTACGAGCCGAAATCAATCGCCTCGCCAAACGAGATTTTCCACTTCGTTGGGGCTGGCAGTAGACCCGCAGGGCCGAGCAGTGGAAAACCAGGCGTTATTGGAAAAAATGGAATGCCGAGTACTTTGCTCGCGCCCTCAATTCGAAACAATAGCGGATTCATTTCTTCGGCGCCGACGATCGCAACAGGAACGATCGGCGTGCGGGTACGAATTGCGAGCTTCACGAACCCTCCGCGACCGAAACGTTGAAGGCGATAGCGCTCTTTGAACAACTTGCCGACGCCCTTGATGCCCTCTGGAAACACGGCGACAAGTTCGCCGCGATCGAGGAGTCGCTCCGCGTTTTCTTGGCAAGCTCGCACCGCTCCGAGACGCGTTGCTAGCGTTCCGACGTAGGGAAAGTGCACAATGAAGTCTTCGACGAGCCAACGCAGATCGCGAGCTCGTTGTGTTTCGCGGTTGACGGCCATTCGCAGCATGAGGCCATCCCACGGTGGTTGCCCCGAGTGATTCGCCACGAGTAAACAACGCCCCTCGAGTGGCAGGTGCTCCATGCCTTCGACGGAAACGCGAAAATAGCGATCGTAAATTAAGTTGAGCAAAGGCGCGACGCGCTTGTCCCAAACGGGATCGTAGCCAAAGTCGTCATGCATCCCCGCGCGATCACGCAAGCCGACGCGCCCCCAACGGTGGAGGTAAAACTGCGTGTCGTGAACCTCGGTTTCTGCGTCAAATGGTTCTTCGACGAGCGCCGCGCTCGGAAGGGATGGCGGGACCACGCTCATGGGGACGGTCGATGATGGTGGCGACTCAACGGGCTCTGCCTTCGCTGCTCTTTGTTTTGCGCGCGCCTTAGACTTTCGGGCCTTCTTTGCGATCTTTGGCGCTGCGGATTGCCGAACGTCAAGCGGCTTACCTTTCGGTTTCGAGCTTCGCTTCACTTTGAGCTTCACGCCCTTCTTTGACGTCGCGATCGTCGCCGTTTTCTTTTGCGGCTCGCGCGGCGCAGTCTTTGTGGGCTTCTTGACGGCCTTGGCCTTGAGCTTCGTCTGCTTATGTTTGATCGACTTGCTCATCGTGATGCCTCTTGCAGGAGCTGCACGTCGCGCAAGCGTTGTGCGCTGGTGAAATCGAGGACGGCTTCGCGTGAGGTGTAAGCCGGAATGAAGCCAAGTACGTCGCGCGCGCGTTCGCCATCAGCGATGAAGAGGTAGCGAAGATATCGAATGAAACTGGCCGGGGCGTCAGCGAGCTGCAACGGCCAACTGATGCGCGTGACGGCCTCGGCGATCGGTTGCGGAATCGGAACTGCAATGCGTCCGGCGAGACGAACGACTGTCGAGATTGGGAGCACGCCATCACTCACGATGTTGAAGATTCCGGATGCGTTGCGGTGGATGGCGACCATGAATGCAGTGATCGCGTCAATTTCGTGAAGGAACTGAACCAATGGATCAAATCCCATCAGCGTGGGGACGAGTCTTCTGGCGAGGTAGCGCGTGACGGAGTTCAACACTGTCGGACCCAAGATTGGTGCGGTTCGCAAGATCGTCACCTTGGTTGCCGGATTCTTCTGCGCAAATTTCAGTGCCTCGCTTTCGGCGGCAATTTTGTCCGCGAAGAAGGGCTCCCGCGTCGTCGCACGAAGCGGATGATCTTCGGTGAGAAAGTTTGGGTTGGTTGCGTGAGCGCCATACAGAAGCGTCTGCGACCAAAGGACCAGCTTCTTGATGCGCGCCTGTCTCGAAGCGACAAGCGCGTGCATGGTGCCAACGCTCTCAAGTTCATGCGCCCAAGCTGACGCGGTCGTTGGAGAGGGGAGAAACGCAAGGTGCACGAGAGTGTCGGCGCGCTCGGCTTGCAGAATTTCTCCAAGACGAGCCTCCGCCGTAGATTGCGTCAGGTCGACTTGATACAGCCGGGTTTTCGATCCAGCAGTCGGCGGTGGCTCCGTATCGATGGCGACAATGCGACCAATGCGCTCGTCCTCTTGCATCAAACCGATGAGGTTCGTTCCCAAAAATGACGCCGCGCCTGTGAGGGCAATCACCCGCGGGCGAGTTGTTTTCGTCTCGAGTGGGGACCGATTCGTGTGCGAGATCGGAGCAGTCATGCGCACGCGAAAGTAACACCAGTTCCATGAAATGCCGAAGTTCGAGGCCTCTCTATGTTCCATTGGGGGTCACAGGCGCATCAACGCACACACGGTGCGAGGGGCGGGATAGTTACCCAAGTGGGTCAGCTCCAGTTACAATTTACGAGAATGCGGAACCCGCCTGACTCCGCGCCACACCGACTTGGGCCATACGAGCTCGTAAGACGACTCGCAACCGGCGGGATGGCGGAGGTGTATCTCGCGCGACGAGAAGGTCCGCGAGGGTTTGCCAAGAGTGTGGCCCTCAAGCGCATTTTGCCCCAGTTCGCAGCAGACAGCGATTTCGTGGCGATGTTCGTCGACGAAGCGCGTGTGTGTGCGCGACTCGCGCATCCGAACATCGTGCAAGTGTTCGACTTCGGAGATGAAGACGGCGAACTCTACATGGCGATGGAGTTTGTCGACGGCACGACGACAGCGCGCCTGTTGCGAACCTCGTTCACACGAGGTGAAGAAATTCCTCTCGAGGTTACGCTGCATATCTGTCTAAGCATGGCGCGTGCGCTCGACTACGCGCACCATGCGCGCGATGATCTTGGGCGTCCGCTAGCGCTCGTGCATCGCGACGTGTCGCCAGGCAATGTGCTTATTGACCGTGCGGGAGCCGTCAAGTTAACTGACTTTGGGATCGCACGTGCCGCCGAGATCGAACGTCGCACGGACGTCGGCCACTTGAAGGGCAAGATGGGGTACATGTCGCCCGAGCAGGTGCTTGGTCGCGAGCTTGATGCGCGCAGCGATCTCTTTTCGCTTGGCATTGTGCTTGCCGAGATGATCATTCGCAGGCCGCTCTTTGCAGGTGGTCGCGAACTTGACGTACTCATGCGCATTCGCGATTCGGATTTGTCGGCAATCGATCGCGCACCTGTTCGCGTGCCCGATGACGTGCGCGCCATCCTCTTTCGTGCGCTCACAAAAGAACCTCAGCAGAGATTCGCGACCGCTGGGCTTTTCGCGGAAGCGATCGAGGAAGTGCTCAGGCGCAGACGGATGCAAGTCACGCCGGCGCAACTTGCGCAGCTCATCGAGAAGTGGAATTTGTGCGAACGACCGAGCGCAAGTGAGATGCCTCCTTCGAGCGGATCGAGCTTCGGCGCGTTTGGCGACGATGAAGAGAACACGACGCGCAAAGCCCTCAAGCGACCGGATGAACTTCCCGACTCGACGAAGCATAGTTACCGTGTTCGCGCCGACGACGGCACGAACATCGGTCCTCTTTCGTATCCAAATTTGATCGAATTGTTTGCCACCGGACGAGCGGCAGTAAAATCGCAGATTTCGCGCGACGAAGGTCGATTTCGCGCAGCCGCCGAGTATCCTGAGCTCACACGTTTTGTGACGAGCCCGGCGCTTCGTTGGGACGAGCAAATTCCGCGTGATGCGAGCGATCGAGGCAGGCTCGATCGTTCACGCTTCGTTGCCACGTTCTTCCGACTTGCGGTGAGGCGCGAGACGGGCGTGCTCATCCTGCGAGAAGGGCTAAGGCAAAAGAAGATTTATCTGGTCGACGGTACCCCAGAGTTCGTGGCGTCGACCGAGAAGAAGGAGTTGCTCGGCGAATATCTGGTGACACGCGGCCAAGTGCTTCGGATGGAGGTCGACATGGCACTTGCGATGTTGCCTCGCTTCGGTGGTCGCTTGGGTGCTGCGCTCGTAGGTCTCAGTATTTTGCGCCCGATCGAACTCTTTCGCGCGATTCATGATCAGATGATCGAACGCGTGGTCGAAGCGTTCTCGTGGCAGACAGCCGAGATGGGGTTCGTAAGAGCCGCAAGATCGCAAGAAGAGACGTTTCCGTTGGGGGTCGATCCCTTCGAACTCATCGCGCGTGGCTTTCGAGCAGGTTACGCATCAGCCGAATTGGAACTCTTGCTCCGTCCTCTGCACGAAGAAGTCATTGAGCCAGTGCACGTTCCGCCGGTGCGCCTCGAGACATTTCGTTTGCCTGATGCTGAGCAAGCCGTCATCGAGCTTGTCACCGAGAAGACGACGTTGTCGGCCTTGGTGGCAAAGGCATCTGTCAAGAAACTTGCCGATCCGGATGACGTGTTACGGGCTGTGTTTTTGGGGCTCTCGTGCGAGTTGCTCAAGTCGCCGAAGTGGGTGCTGCCGCCTTCGTACAAGCCGAGACTCATTGCCGACGGCGGGTAGGACGCAGCTTGCTCAGATGCCTAGCGACTACTTTGCAGCGGCAGGTGTCGCCGCCTGGCTCTTCTCCGCGATCGCCTTGATGCTTGCGAGGCCTTTTTCGAAATCGCCGCCGACCTGCTTATCCATGTTCATAAAGAGGCCAAACACCTTCATGCCAAGGTTGTTGTGACCATCCATGCTCCAGGTGAGCTTCACAGCCTTGTCACCATCAGGAGCGATGGCGAACATCGTCTTGTTCGTGGCCTCAAACGGCTTGATGAACTCGAGCTTCTGAACAATGCGTGCGCCGGGTACTGCTTCCGTGATCGTCATGCGACCTTGGCCGACGTCTTTGTTGCCTTCCCATTCATAGATCGCGCCGACGCCTTTGGGGGCCCCGCTAAACGATCGCTTCATTGTGGGGTCGAGCTTCTCCCAAGGTGACCATGCGGCCCAGGCGTGCATGTCTTCAATCTGAGCGTAAACCGTAGCCGAGCTGGCTTCGATGCGCTGCACGCGCTCGATGTGGAAGTCGCTCGGGCGCGTTGATGCGTACGCGACAATGATTGCGCCAGGTGTAACGACGGCGGCGACAACGCCGCCCATGATCTTCTTCCAGTTGGCCATGGGGCGGTGCCTATACGCAACCTTCGGGCGAGACAAGGTCTGTTGGGCCGTTACGCGCGAAGTACCTTTCGATAGACAGGGTATGCGACATCGCCGAAAACGCGCTCAAAGCCGCATGCTTCGTAGGTAGAAACGCGGCCCATGAACGCCTGCTCGTCGTGAACTTCGTGGGCGACAGCGTGCGGGTAGGCCTCGACCGCGCGAACTCCCAGTCGCTCGGCCTCGGCAACAGCACCTTGCACGAGCGCGAGTGCGACGCCGCGTCGGCGATAGTCGGGGTGAACAAGTAAGCACCCCACGATGAGGACGTGGTCGCTCTCGAGTTCCAGCTTTCGGTATATCGATTGATTCCGTAGCTTGACGAGTTGCTGCGCGGGCGCGAGCTTTATCCAGCCAACGCACTTGCCGTCTGAACGCGCGATGAGACCCGTAAATTGCCCATCGTTGAGCGATTGTTCAGCTAATTGACGATTTGCGCTCGGCTCGAAAGCGCAACGTGCGAGCCATGCGTTCTTGTCCCCACTGAAGTGCCAGAACTGGCAGAAGCAACTCGAATGCGAGTCAGCGAAAAGATTGCTCCAGGCTTCGAAATGGTCCGGGGTGAGGCGCTCGAGCGAGAGAGTCACTGAACCTCGGCGGGGAAGGCCGGAGCGCACGCGCTTTCGACTGCGCTGGCGATGGTAAACAATCTTGACTCTTGAAGCGCAGGCGCAATGATCTGTAAACCGATTGGCAAGCCATCTTGTCCGATTGCGCAGGGGACGCTGAGCGCAGGCACTCCAGCCAAGCTTGCAGGCAACGTGTAGATGTCGCTCAAGTACATCGAGAGGGGATCGTTGGCCTTCTCGCCAAGCTTGAACGCTGTAGTCGGAGCGGTTGGGGAAGCGATGACGTCGACGTCTTTGAATGCCGCGTCGAAGTCGCGCCGAATAAGGGTGCGCATCTTTTGAGCGCGAAGATAGTAGGCTTCGTAATAGCCCGCCGACAGGACGAAGGTGCCAAGCAAGATGCGTCGCTTGACCTCGCGTCCGAAGCCCGCGTCGCGCGTTGCGCCGTACATCTCGCCAAGTGATTGCGCAGCTTTGCGTAGCCCGTAGCGAACGCCGTCGAAGCGCGCGAGGTTGCTCGAGGCCTCCGCCGTCGCGATCACGTAGTAGGTCGCTACCGCAAAGCGCGTATGCGGCAACTTGATCGGTCGAAGGACGCAGCCTTCGCGCTCGAGCCTTGCCAAAGTCGCGCGTACGGATCTTCCGACGTCATCGGAAAGGCCGTCCGCAAAGTACTCCTCGGGGATGCCGATTCGAAGCCCCTTGATCGCGGCGTCGCATGCCGATTCGTAACCGCCAATGGGTACATTGAGAGACGTTGCGTCATGCGCATCGTGGCCAGCAATCACCTCGAGCAAACGAGCGCTGCCACGAATGTCGGTCGCGAAGGGGCCAATTTGATCGAGGCTCGACGCAAATGCGATGAGCCCGTACCGCGAGACGCGGCCGTACGTGGGCTTCACGCCGACGGTGCCGGTAAGTGAAGCAGGTTGACGAATCGATCCGCCGGTGTCGCTGCCAAGCGCGGCAAGTGCGATGCGCGAAGCGACCGCTACCGCGCTACCGCCGGATGAGCCGCCGGGTGTGCGTGTGTTGTCCCATGGGTTTTTGGTGGCGCCATACGCGCTGTTCTCGGTCGAGGAGCCCATTGCGAACTCGTCCATATTCGCCTTGCCCGTGAGAAGTGCATCGGCGGCTCGCAGGCGAGAAATGACGGTTGCGTCGTAGGGAGGTTCGTAGCCGCTCAATATCTTCGAGCCGGAGGTGGTGCTCTCGCCCTTTGTGCATATTGCATCTTTGATGGCGACGGGGACGCCCGCGAGCGTACCGAGGACTTCGCCGCGTGCGCGCTTGTCATCAATCGCTTTTGCCTGCGCGAGGATGCGCACAGGATCGGCATGGAGCAATGCGTTCAAGCGGCCGTTGTGGCGATCGATGCGTGCGATAACGTCTCGCGCGACTTCCGTTGCCGACAGTGCGCCGCTTTGCACTTTGCTTGCGAGATCTGTGATGTGGAACGCCTCGATCACGATGCACCTTCGACGAACACCGGGACCGCAAAACCCTCGTGTTCAACTTGTGGCGCAGATGAAAGCGCTTGGTCGCGTGTGAGACCGACAACGACTTCGTCTTCGCGCCAGAGAGACGCCTCGAATTGAACTTGCGTCGTTGGCGGCACATCAGACATGTCGACCTCGGCCAACTCGTCAACATATTTGACAATTGCGTTCAGGTCGCTCGCAAGTTGGTCAACTTCGTTTTCGTGTAGCGATAGTGCAGACAGTTTTGCGATGTGCAGGACGCGCGTTCGATCGATGGCCGGGGCGCTCATGCGGCGACAATACCGAAGGAACGCGCGCGAAGGAATGGAGACAACCTCGCTCGCATCGCGCGTACCATCAGAAAACGTCGGTTCGGCGTACCAAGACGGGAGGACCTGGTGAACCATTTTTCGGTCGCGGTGTTTGCCGTTTTTACGCTGGGCGCTTGCAAGGGAGGGGGGGGAGGATCCTCGACATCGGTCGCGCCTCCGCCTTCAAACGTGCCCGCGAAGCTTGAGAACGCGTCGCTTACTTCAGAGTCGATGACGGTCAACGGCCTCAAAGCGGAAGCCTTTCAGTGCGCGGGCGGCGGCGGATTTACGGCGTTTTTCGGTGAGATGGGAGGTTTGGTAACCCAACGAGCCGCCATTCGCGCGTGCTCAAAGGACGCGATCAAGCCACGAGTCCATTGGACGATTAAGAAGGGTGTCGTCAGCGACGTGCGGGTAGCCGGCATTTCCGATGCAAAAACGGCTCGTTGCGTTGCAGATGCCATTGGAAAAATCACGCTGGCGGACTTCGACGCCACGTGCATTGCGACGCTTCCGCTCGATGCTGTCGCAAAGTGAGCCCCTGCGAAGGCGACTTTTGTGGCGTCCCATTGCGTTTGGCGCAGTTCTTGATTACAACGGCGCTCCCCCAAAGGTGGATGTTCTGCTGAGGGATTTCAACGTCACACGTTCTGCAGCGCAAACTCGCAGCGGGTGCTGTCTCCAAGCGTGAACTCAGTTCACAAAGTTGACGGTCTCTGTGGGAGCAGAACGGCGGCCTAACCCGAAAGGAAGCGCGAAACATGCAAACCGAAACGACCTCAGGCGCGGTCCCCGTGATGCGCGGTGACATGCCTCTTCCAGTCAAAGCCTTGCTCGACGCAGGCGTGCACTTCGGTCATCAGACCAAGCGCTGGAACCCAAAAATGCGCCCGTTCATCTACGGCGCACGCAACGGCATTCACATCATCGACCTCGACCAAACGTCGCGCCTCTTTAAGCGCGCGTTCGACTTTATCGAAGAGATAGTGGGCCGCGGCGGAAGCTTGCTCATGGTGGGAACGAAGCGCCAAGCGCAAGAGATCATCCAAGAGGAAGCGACCCGTGCAGGTGCCTTCTATGTCGTCAACCGTTGGCTCGGCGGCACGCTCACGAACTTCCGCACGATCAAGCAAGGCCTCGATCGCATGCGATCGATTGAGCGCATGCGCGACGACGGCACCTACCAATCGCTTCACAAGAAAGAGATCGTGAAGCTCGAGAAAGAGCACGAACGCTTCGAGAAATACGTTGGTGGCTTGAAGACGATGTCATCGCTCCCAAGCGCCATCTTCGTGATCGATCCCTCGAAGGAGCTCATCGCAGTTCAAGAGGCAAAGCGCCTCAATATTCCAGTCATCGCGATCACGGACACAAACTGTGATCCCGATTTTGTCGACTTCGTGATCCCAGGAAACGACGACGCAATTCGGTCAATTAAGTTGATTACATCGCGCGTCGCTGACGCTGTGATCAATGGCAGCCAGCGCC
This sequence comes from Myxococcales bacterium, assembly GCA_023248745.1. Classification (GTDB taxonomy): domain Bacteria; phylum Myxococcota_A; class Polyangia; order Polyangiales; family Polyangiaceae; genus JAHFDX01. The sequence goes on from JAHFDZ010000005.1 coordinate 10,154, forward strand.
GTAAGGAATTTGCGGGTCGCGATCGCGAAGAGGGTGGCGGTGGACACCGTCCGTCGAGCGCTCCTGCCGCGGAAGTTTTGCAAAGCCGCCGAGGCCCGCGCAACAGCGACCGCCCGAACTGAGTTTTTGCGTTTCGAGGAGGGAGCGAGCTTCCTCCTTGAGACTCCCATACTTCACGGTTCATTTTCGCGCCTGTCATCCGAAGTGCGCGTCGCGAAGGCCCCTCAGGAGTGCGAGGTGCGTTAGCCCCTCCTGAAAATATGATTTCGTTTGTTACCAATTAGGAGAAGTTGTCATGGCCGATATCACCGCATCGATGGTGAAAGAGCTCCGCGAGCGCACGCAAGCGGGGATGAGTGACTGCAAGAACGCATTGGTCGAGGCCAATGGTGATCTCGACGCTGCTGTCGAAGTGATCTTGAAGAAGGGCATCGTCAAGGCCGCTTCGCGTACCGGTCGCATCGCCACCGAAGGCGAAGTGCGCACTTGGGTTTCGGCGGACGGACTGTCGGGTTTGATTGCTGAGATCAATTGCCAAACCGACTTCGTCGCGCGTGGTGACGAATTCCGAACCTTCGTGGGCAACATCGTTGACGTCGCAAGCAAGCTTCCAAAAGGCGCCGACGTTGCGACCCAGAAGTACCCAGGTGGCGATCGCACCGTTGACGAAGTTCGCCAAGAAATGATCGCAAAGACCGGCGAGAACATGCTCCTCCGTCGCTGGGATCGCATTGACACCAAGGGCAACGGCATCGTTCACGCCTACATCCACGCGGGTGGCAAACTCGCCGTGCTCCTTCACGCCGAAGCGCCAAGCGCACCAGCGCGCAGCAACGCTGACTTCGTCTCCTTCCTTGACAACTGCGCAATGCAAGTTGCCGCGATGAGTCCGATCGTCGCCAAGAAAGAACAAGTCGCGCCTGCTGATCTCGAGAAGCAAAAGGAGATTTTCGCAGCGCAGCTCAAGGAAGAAGGAAAGCCCGAGCAAGCCTGGCCGAAAATCATCGAAGGCAAGGTTGCCAAGTGGTTCACCGAAGTGACGCTCCTCGGTCAACAAAACGTTTGGGACTCAGAGAAGGGGACCATCGAGTCCATTCGCCAAGATCTCTCCAAGAAGCTCGAAGGCGAAGTCGTGATTCATACGTTCTTCCGCTTCGGTCTGGGCGAAGGTATCGAAAAGAAAGTTGATGATCTTGCGGCCGAAGTCGCAAAGATGATGTGAACCATGCTTGCTGCTGTCAGCGTCGACCTCGACGAGATCGGGAATTACTTCGCGATCCATGGGCTCGAAGCTGGGAGCCGTAGCAATCTGGTTTACGACGTTGCGATAGCGCGTCTGCTCGATTGGGCAGGCGCGCATTCCATTCCATTGACTCTATTTGCTGTTGGAGAGGATCTCGAACGCTTGCAGAGCGCCGCTACGTTAAGGAGCGCGCATCGCTGTGGGCATGAGATCGCGAATCATTCGTACTCGCACAAGTACGATTTGGTGCGTCGCGACTATAGCGAGCAGATTGAGGAGATCACGAAGGGTGCGAACGCGATTCAGCGAGCGGTGGGAACGCGACCTATTGGATTCCGTGCGCCTGGATACACGGTGAGCGACGCGCTCTTTGCAGCGATGAAAGAGTGCGATGTCAGTTACGATTCATCCGTCTTCCCGTGCCCTGCGTACTATGGTGCAAAGACCAGCGCCATAGCTGCGATCGCACTTCGAGGTCGGAAAAGTCGCTCGATCGTCGACGATCTCAGAGTGCTCACCGCGCCAACAAGCCCGTACAACATCGGCGCTCCGTATTGGCGCCGAGGCGGCGGAATGCGTGAGTTGCCCATCCAAGTGACGCGCGGACTGCGGCTGCCGTACATCGGAACTACACTCACGCTAGCGGGACCTATCGGTGCGCGATGGCTCACGCGCATGTGCTTGGGCGAGCCGCTCGTGAACCTTGAGCTTCACGGCATTGATGTTCTCGACGCTAGCGATGGTCTTGAGGCACTCGTGCCGCATCAGCCAGACGTGCGTGTGCAATTGCAGACGAAGCTTGATGCGCTTTCAGAAGCGGTCACAATGATGAGCAAACGTGGTTACCAATTTGTGACGCTAAGCGAGGCGGCCCAAAAGTCTAGCCGCCGACCGGCGTGATCCCATTCACGTTGACGCCCGATTTTTCGATGAACTCACGCGCAACTTCGCCGGCGTTTGTGGCGAGCTCTCTCGGCGAACCGCACGCAGCGACTTGCCCGTTGATGAGCAACACAGCTTTGTGCGCAATGCGAAAGCAGCTCGCGATGTCGTGCGAGATGACGATGCTCGTCACGCCGAAGCGCTCGCGCATCTGCTCGATCAGGTCGTCAACTAACCTGCTCGTCAATGGATCGAGACCGCTCGTGGGTTCGTCGTATACGAGTATCTTCGGCTCGAGCATCAGTGCGCGCGCAAGACCGACGCGCTTTCGCATACCGCCCGACAACTCCGCAGGGAACTTCTTCGCCGCCGATGCGTCGAGCCCCAAGATGTGAAGCTTCTCCATCACGCGATCGCGGATCTCAGACTTCTTTAGCTTGGTATGTTCGACAAGCGGAAACGCGATGTTGTCGAACACGTTGATCGAATCAAGCAGCGCGGCGTATTGGTAGACGACGCCAAACTTGCGCCTTATGTCGTTCAGCTGGCGCTCTGACAACGGCACAATATTTTGACCGTCGATGTAGATCTCGCCACTTGTTGGTTTCTCGAGGGCTACGATGTGACGCAGCAGGGTTGTCTTGCCGGCGCCGGATCCGCCGATAATGACCGTCGTCTCGTTGCGTCGCGCGACAAAATCGATTCCTTTTAGAACTTCTTGAGTTCCAAATTGCTTTCGAAGGTTCTTCACGACAACGATGTCATCGCTCATGATTGGGGCCACCAAGACTACGGAAATCACGATAGTATCTCGCATCAATGAAACCCGAGCACTTTGCGGCAGCCCTAACTCAACTTGGAGCCAAGAACGTCAAAGACGAGTGGAAGCTCGAGGAAGGCTCGTTGACGCTCTACGTTGCGCACGGCGGCGTTACCCTCACGGTTTCACGTGTCGAAACAATGCGTGTGAGTGGCGACCTTGTGCTCGCGAAGACCCAAAAGGGCGAAGCGTACTCGGTCGCACGCGAAGACGTGTTTGCCTTGGCTGCTGATGCCAGCCCTGGGCAAGCCTCGCGTCGCGCAGGCTTCGTATGAACACGATCGTGAAGTAGGATCGCCCACCATGGTTTCTCCGATGCATACGGATCCGCTCGTCATCGCCGGTCGGCATTTGAGTAGCCGGCTTATCGTCGGCACCGGCAAGTACAAGAGCGTGGCCGAGACCGAAGCCGCGATTGATGCTTCTGGCGCCGAGATTGTGACGGTCGCGCTGCGCCGTGTCGATTTGAGCGATCGGTCAGAAGGCTCGCTGATGACCCTGCTTGCACGCAAGCCGTGGATCATTTTGCCGAACACCGCTGGTTGCTACACCGCGGACGAAGCCGTTCGAACGCTCCGGCTCGCGCGCGAGTTAGGCATTGGAGATATCGTAAAGCTCGAAGTGATCGGCGATCCAAAAACGCTCTACCCCGACAACGAGCAAACACTCGAAGCCGCAAAAATTCTCGTCAAAGAGGGTTTCACGGTAATGCCTTACTGCATCGACGACCCGATCATCTGCCGCAAGCTCGAAGACGTCGGTTGCGCGGCAGTTATGCCGCTTGCTGCGCCGATCGGAAGTGGTCTCGGGATTCGCAATCCGCACAACCTGTCGATCATTCTCGAGAACGCAAAAGTTCCGGTTCTTGTCGATGCGGGTGTCGGCACCGCAAGCGACGCTGCAATTGCGATGGAGCTCGGCTGCGACGGTGTGCTCATGAATACGGCCATCGCTCATGCACGCGATCCGGTACTTATGGCGCACGCGATGCGCGAAGCTGTTTCGGCAGGACGGACCGCCTTCTGTGCGGGACGAATGGAAAAGCGTCGGTACGCCAATGCGTCGAGTCCAACAGCGGGGTTGATCGAATAATGCGAGCACTAATTACATTTGCGATTGGCGCGTCGTTTTTGGGATCGCAAGCGCCCATGCAGTGCAGCCGCACGCCAGACCCAACGCTTCGCCACGAAGAGACTGCTGGCGATGCGCTCTACGAGCTCGCGCAGCGCTTCAAGCAAGAGGGCAACACCACAGGGGCCAAGCGCACGCTCGAATATTTGGTGGAGCGCTACCCATCCAGTCGGCACTTCGCATCGGCCCAGGATGAACTGCGCGAGTTGGGCGGCGCATCACCGGCGCCTGTCGCTTCGCAGAAGCCGTGACGTGCCCGTTTCGGCTGCAGCTGATTACGTCAGAGGAGACTTCCGACGACGAGCTTGTTGAACGTGCTCGTATCGTGCTTGCGAGTGTTCCAAAAGGATCGGTGTCGATTCATGTGCGAAGGCGTTCGCACGAATATCAAGATGTAAAGAAACTTGCCGAACGCATGGCCGAGGTATGTGCTTTGTCGGGGGCATTTCTTGTCGTCAATCGCCATGTCGATTTGGCTGCAGAGCTTGGCGCAGGCCTTCATCTTGGCAAGCCAGACGGAGCAATGCGCCAGACGATCGATCAGGCACGCGCTGCGAATGTAGACTGGATCTCGCTGAGCACGCACGCGGACGAGGAGGTTGAGCTCGCGCTTAGCGTCGGCGTCTCTGCCGCGATGGTGAGCCCCATTTTTGCCACGCAGTCTGGAGCGCGTACGAACAAGGTTGGCGACGCCGTACTGAAGACGCCGCGTGGCTTGTCGGCGCTCACACGTGCTTCGGCGATCGGCGGGGGCGATCTGGCGTACATCGCGCTCGGTGGTGTTGATGCGTTGCTCGCTCGGCAGTGTTTTGAGAGCGAAGCGAGCGCCGTGGCTTTGATGCATCGGTGGAACGAAATGCAAATAGACAATTTTGTTGACGAATGGGCGCCGCTTCTTTCGCCGGGCACGCGCTTATAGAGGTCACCGATTTCAAATCGGATTGTAAGGATTCAGCAGCGCGTGCACGCCAGTATAGAGACCCAGAAGTACAACCGGGATGGCGACGAGAAGCCATAGGACCCACATGATCTGCACCGTTGAGCTCGCGGGTTTTTTGGTGCGGAGCAATACGACACCGAACACGGGAATGACCTGAAGCAGCCCAATCGCGAGAACGAAAATGAGCACGATTGCGCCCATATCCACCACGTGCGCACGGAAAGTGCCGACGACGCACATGACAGCGGCAAGCACACCAAGAGCGGCCGTCAATCAAATTGATTGTCTCATGTCACGCTGAACGCCGGAAGGGGGATGTGCGATTCCTGCTGTATTTACTCGATCGTATCCACGTTGTGGATGAGGTCGCACCATACGTCTACAAGTCGGCAGGTGCGTCGAGCTCAACAGGTGGAAAGCAGCATTCCTCTAGAAGGCACCGCGCTCTCGGCGCAAAGCGTACATTGACAAGTTAGGGGTGAGCATGGCCTTACAGTTCCCGTCAGCATCCAAGCGGTAGCGCCACCTGCCGCCTTGGCAACCGAAGCATCTGACGCGCCTTGCGGTGACGAGTGCAGAGCATCGCTCGCCTCTGATGCCGACGAAATGGACCTGTATGGACATCTGCTTGATTATCGCTTGAATGAGGTCGTCTTTCACGCCGATGGCTTTACGGTCGCTGCACGGGTACGTCCTGACAATACCGACCACCTTCGGTCCGTGTTGTTAGGAACGGTGCGCGGCGGCGGAGGCTTCATCTACGGGCTCCACCTGCGTCGTGATTCGGACGGAGCCTTCCACGTTGACCGCGTGACGGTTCCTTCGTGGCCGATTCCTGAGCAGTAGATAGTAAATTAAATTTATAATGTTGTTGCATGCGCCTTAGAAGTCGCCACCCGTGCGCGTCGACAAACGTGTGAGCGTGCGGATGTTGTTGGTGGGCGTCGAATCAGATGCGATGGATGCGCGCCCGACAACCGCAACAAGATGCCCGCTACCGGGCAACGTGAGCACGACCGTATTGAATCGATCATCCTCAAGCGTGTTGAACGAGACCGTTGTAGAGTACACGCGCGCGCTCGCGGGGAGGGTAAACGCGCCGGCTGCATCGAGGTAGCTGCTTCTTGCGTTCTCCTCGTTGGGTAGCTGGTAAACCTCGACGGTCGTGGATGCGCTCTTGAGAAAACCTGTCCAGTAGGTTGATAGTTGTAGAGTCACCGTAACTGTTCCGTCGGCGTTGCGCCTGGTCGACGAAGCCTGCGAGAGGCCGTAGTTGTTCGCGAACAAGACCAACGACGACTCGTCGCTTTCGGTTCTCGACTGCGTATCGGAAGTCACGTCCTCTTCGTGGGCAACGCCACCACAAGCCACTGCCAACAACGAGGCTACGCAAACGACGAGACGCTTCATGATGAGACCCTCCAGGTGCCGCGCCCTTGCGACGACATTCACCCTAGGTCGACTTGTTCATTGTGCATGTCGCCACGATGGGTGACGCAGACGAGCATCGCCCAAATACGTGCGGTCACAATGTTGCGCTTGCAACGCCTTCTCGTCGTCACCACGCCGAGTACGAAGAACGCCTCGCCGTAGCTCTTGAGGAGAGCCCCCAAATGTTCGAACGCGGTGCTCCCTACCGCTCACCACTCGAGGTGCAAGTGGTTCGTTATCCTTCCGACGTGCTTCAGATAAATCTGCTTCGCGGCCCACAGAAGCTTCTCCTTCTGCGCGTCTGACAGACCATTGGTGCGCAAGTCGACATTGTGTCCTCCCATATGATCGCTGTTGAACGCGCCCTTCTTCTGCAAGCGTTCGACAACCGCGAGGTACGAGGCATGGTCGCGAGGCACGTCGGCGAATGCCTTCTCAACCGCGTCGTCATACGCCGAAAGCGACGGTAGTCCGAGCAACGCCTTTGCCTGTTGCGAGGCCGTGCGATCGCCGCTCGTTGCGTGAACTGGCACTCCATGGGGTTTGAGGAGTGCGGCAAGCTGATCAAGCTTGGTCCAGCCTTCACGCGAGAGCACGACGCTTGAATTCCACGTTGCGATCGCGCCGTTGAACGGTTCGCGCGGCGCTGGAGGCGGGTCCTTTGAAAAGGTTAGCGTCACTCTCGGGCCAGTGGTCGCCTCTATCGCGGCGCGCGGCATGGTTGGTGCCACAGACTCATCGACCAACGAGGACCAAACCACCATTGCAAAAACGGATTTTTCTCCCGAGGTGTCGAATCTGTAAACAAGATCGGTGTCACCGCCGCCACTGACGACCTGCGCACCTTTGATGCCTTTCGCATCAACGCGCAGACCGTCGGACCCAACGTCGTAGCTGCATACGGTTGCGGACAGGTTGTACTTGGGTTGCTTTTTCCCCCAAGTCTCACTCCAAAAAATGTCATCAAAATGCACCCGGAACTCGCCCGTGCGGCCTTCCTCAACGCGGCTCGTGACGAAGACCTTGCCTGCAGTCATGTTCGCTGTCGCGCGCAACACGATGATGGCGCGCTCGTAACTTGGGTTTCCGTTGCGCAGTTTGGGCAAGCCCGCCGCCTGAAGCAAACGACCCCCAACCGCGATCGCGGTGCTTGGGGGCAACGCGTTTTGGTTCAAGGCAAAATTTGTCTTCTCCACAATCCCCTGAACGTTGGATGCATCGGTGACCGCGTGAATCAATCCCAGGTCTGCACAGTTTGGAGCCTGATTCAGTACCTTATGGCCGCGCGCCAGCTCGACCGCGAATGCACTCGAACTCGCCAACGAAAAAAGGCACCCAATGGCTAGTGTGCTGCGCATAGCGTCTCTCCATTTCTTCTTGCCTATGGAAACGGCTTGGATGGGGGCGCACTGAAGGGGTGGTCTATCGCCTTCCCTGAGCCGAACCAGGTCGCAACGTGCTGAATTCAGCGGGCAGTCGCGGCATTGACGGGCTCGCCTGAGCCTCGCCCGTTACAACGTTGCGCTTGCAGCTGGCGCGTGAGGTTCTTCGTCACCGCCAAGTACGAAGAACGCCTCACCGTAGCTCTTGAGGAGATCGATTGCGGTATCGAGATCTTCCCGCGTATGCCCACGGGTCACGTTCAATCGCAACCGCTCCTCGCCTTGCTTCACGGCAGGGTAGGTGATGGGCACAAGCAACACGCCGCACTCGAGAAGTGCGATGTGCATGAACAGCGTGCGCCGTTCTTCGCGGCACATGATCGGCATGATGTGCGTTGTGCTTGCTCCCAAGTCGAACCCGGCTCGCACGAGGCTGTCGCGCATGTAGTGCGCCTTTTGATGTAGCTCGGCGACGAGCTTCGGGCCGTCCTCAATCATCATGTCCAGAATGGTCGACGCGGCGGCGACGACGGGAATGGGCAACGAAGCGCTAAACAGGAACGAGCGCGCCGTGTGTTTAATGAAGTCGACCACTTCGCTCGAGCCGAGCAAGATGCCGCCAATGCCGCCGAACGTTTTCGAGAACGTTGAGATGACGATTGGCACCTTTCCGTGAAGCCCCATCTCTTCGATGATGCCCGTGCCGCGCGTTCCTAGCGTGCCGCTGCCGTGCGCATCGTCGACGATGAGTGTTGCGTCGTGTCGAGCGCAAATCTCAACAAATTCCTTGAGAAAAGCGCGGTCACCGTCGAGTGAATAGATGCCCTCTACGACGACAAGTGCGTTCTTCCGTTCGCGTGTTTTGAGGATGCGCTCAAGACTCTTTGCTGAGTTGTGATTGAAGAAGCGAACCTCGGGCGTCTTGCCAGGAATGCCGGCTGCCAAAAAAGTGCCATCGAGAATGCAGGCGTGACTAAAGCTGTCGAGGATGATCGTGGTGTCTTGATCGGCGAGCGACATGAGTGTGCCGACCATCGCTTGGTAGCCGGTCGTGAACAGCAGACATTTGTCGAAACCGAACCACTCGGCGAAGCGTTGCTCGAGTTCAACGTGTTCGGTCGTAGTGGCTTGAACGCGTGAGCTGCTCAGCCCGCAACCATACTTGTCGACGGCTTTGCGTGCGGCTTCCTTAACGCGCGGGTGCATCGTCAAGCCGAGGTAGTCGTTAGAGCTGAAGTTAATGATCTTCTTACCCGCAATCTGCGTGTGCAAACCGCCAGCCTCGAACTCGCGAAAGTACGGATAAACTTGAGCTGTTTGCGCCTCACGGACGCGTGCCAATTCTCTCGTCGCCTTCTCTTCGATCCAGCTCATGATTTCCTCGTGTTCAGTCGTACGACGCATGCCGTCGCGTTGCCGTGCAGGCCGAGCGCCGTAATCAGTAACATCTTTGGTTGCGAACAAGACCCGCGCACAATTGCGGCGGCAGGCACGCCGTCCCGCCAAGCGATTCCGCTCGCGATCGCAAAGGAGGCCGCCGCGCCGAAGGTCTCTCCAAGGTATCTCTTGGGTGCGGCGACAGGCGTTACAGGAAGGACAGCGTCGATTGCGGCAAGCTCGATCGTGCCACCTTTTGAGAACGCGCCAAGGCCACTGATGACAAGGTCAATCTCGTTGACAGAAGCGCCCGCGTCTTGAAGCGCGAGCTCAATCGCGTCTTTGAGCGCTGTGGTTGAAGGCGCAACAACTGAGACTTGGTCCGTAAAGTGCGTTGACGAACCAAAGCCCAAAATTGTTGCGATAGCGTCTGCTCCGCGTGCTGTGGCATTTGCCTGAGACTCGAGTGCGAAAAGCGCAGCGCCTTCACCTGCCGTGATTTGCGACCCGGTGAGTCCGATTGCCGCTATGAGCGCCGGCGTCAGTGAGTCCGCGCCGCCTACGACGATTGCTTTTGCGCGGCCGGTTGCGAGAAACGATTCGGCAAGCGACATTGCATCGAGCCCACCGGTGTTACCCGTTGAGACTGTCGCGTTGAGTGCGCGATAGCCCTCCCAAATGCTCGCGTAGCCTGCAGGTGTATTGCTCACCGTGTTCGGAAATTGATTCGGGTTGATGTAGCGCGGCTCTTCGAGAATGAAGACGCGCACGAGGTCGTGGATGGCTTCGAGGTTCGGGTACGCCGTCGAAAGAATGAAGCCCGTAGTGTCGGCGTCGCCATTGCGCCACGTTGCGTCTTGCTTGAGGCCACTGTCGTGGAGTGCGAGCCGTGAAGCCGCAAGGACGAGCTTTGTTTGCTGATCGAGTGAGCGGAGCCCTTTGTCGCCAAGGTACGCTTTTGGATCAAAGTTACTCGCGTGCGCGATGAGGGCATCGGCGTCGAACCCGGCGTCGCGCGCAGAACCGAATGCAGGAGGTGCTCCTTGCATGCCTCGTTCGAACTCGCGTGCGCCGATTCCGACGCGGCTCACAATTCCGTAACCCGTGATGACACATTTCATGCGTTCACCTCCATTGCGAGTGGCGCAGGCAGAGCTCCGGGCTTAGCGAAACATGTGACGGCGTTGTAGCCGCCGAACGCGAGCGCGTTGTTGAGCAGTATGTCGACCTTCGCCGCTCTCGCGACGTTTGCAACGATGTCGACGTCGCACTCGGGATCAGCGGTTTCATAATTGATCGTCGGTGGTATCATTTGGGTTTCGAGCGTAACTAAGCACGAGACGCCTTCGAGCAGGCTTGCCGCGCCCATGCAATGACCAAGCGCACTCTTGTTGCTCGTTACAGGGACGCGCCGATCTCCGAAGATGTCGCGCATCACGATCGCTTCGGCGAGGTCGTTATATTTGGTCCCTGTTCCATGGGCGTTGACGAAATCGATCGCTGACGGATCGATATTAGAACGCGCGATTGCGTCCCGCATCGCGACGATGCTTCCGGTCGCTTCGGGATGTGGGCGCGTTACGTGGTAGGCATCGCACGAGAGACCCCAACCGCCCAGCTCTGCGAGTGGAACAGCACCGCGCGCGTTCGCATGGGCCTCTGACTCGATCACGAAAACAGCGGCACCTTCGCCGAGAAGGATTCCCTGCCGGTTTGCGTCGAACGGTCGACACAAGTCGGGCGACATCGCGGCGAGCCTTACGAAACCTGCATACTGCAGCGGTGCAATGACTTCGGAAGCGCCGACGATGATCACGTCGGCTTTGCCGCGCGCGATCATGTCGCGTGCAACGCCCAGCGCGTAGTTGCCGGCAGCGCACGCAGCGTTGAGAGTAAGAGACGTGCCGCGAGCGCCAATGCTTCGCGCGACTTCTGTCGAAAGCCGGCTCGCGCTGTATCGCTTGACGTCAAGCGGGTTTACCGATGCGAGCCCTTTCGTGATCCACGTCGCCTCGAGGTTGCTGAGGAGCACAGCGTCGCCCATCGTCGTACCCATGATGGTTGCTGCGTTCTCGGCGGTGGGAAGTCGCGCGTCTTCGACTGCTTGACGTGTCGCTGCGACCGCCATGGCTGCACAGCGATCGAGTCTTGCAAACTCGTCGCGCGTGAGCGCTGATGCGGCATCAAAGTTGTGGGCTTCTCCCGCGTAGTGCCGGCCTATTCGTTCAGTATCGAAGGCCCTTACGCGTGAAATGCCAGATTCTCCGGCGAGGAGTGCCTTGCCAAACGCCTTGCGGCCGATGCCAAGCGAGCTCACGACGCCGGCGCCAGTTACCCAAACTCGATGTGGACCCACCCGATGCACTTAACTGTCTCGTCGTGCGCTGACAACGCGTCCGGCCCTAAAATCCAGCGCGAATCGGCATTCGCGCTTAAATCGCTTCGCAACGCTTTGCCAGAATTGTGCCCTTGCTCATGGGCCCGCGCCGCGGTACTTCCTCGCAGGCGATGAGCAACGATCAGATGCTTTCACTGTTTCGCAAGCTTGCGACCGATATCGTCGAGAGAGACTTTTCTCACGTTTCGGCCGGTACCCCCATTTCAGAGTTAGGAATCGACTCACTCGGCTTGCTCGAGATTATCGGGTCGATGGAGCGCGAGTTTCACGTTCAAATCCCTGATGAGAGCTTGGGTGGCGTCCAAACAATTTCTGATCTGATCTCGCTCGTCGAGGCGCAGAGGGCACGAACCTAAGAGGAGAAGAATCATGGCCAACTTGAAGGAAGAGCTACGTGCGCTTGTGAGCGAAGTTTCAGAGATCGACAACATTCCTGATGGTGCGAGTTTCAAAGACTTGGGCATCGACTCAATGATGGGTGTCGAAATCGTCGCCGCCGTTGAGCGCAAGTATCAGATCAAGATTAGCGACAACGAGCTCGCGCAGTTCGAGACGCTCGACAAGGCGTATGACCTCGTGTCGAAAAAGGTCGACGGCGGTCTCTCGGCCAGCGCCTAAGAAAGCGCCGCCCAAAAAACGCTACGCGACTCTATTGCGCAGCTAAGAACGTGGCAAGACGAGCGGCCGTTTCAGTCGGTCGCTTAGTCGACGAGCAACGCCGCGTTGTGAGTGCGACTTCGTTTCAACGAGCGGCTATTCGAGCATTCGCGCCGAGATTTGCCGCGAATGCTTCGGCGCACTTTTCTTTCGGGCCGTTGAAGTCGACGCCACGAAACCAGTTAGAAGCTTGCTCGCTCAAGATCACCGATGCGTGAGGCGTTGTCTCTGATACGTCGATGACGACGGGTACTTCGAACGAGATTCGTTGCGAACCCTCGAGGGTCAAGTTTCTTTTCGATGTGCCGCTCGCGATCGTGAGTTCGAGGTTGAACGTCTTGCCGACCACCACAGCGTCGTTGGGCAGACTGCGCGCGTCAGAATCCGCCGGTCCGAAATGTCCCTTGACGCTGCAATAGCGGGCTGGCGGAGGCGTTAGCGTGCCCATCGCAAGTTGCGTGTCGCTCAGAACGTTCCAGACGGCGGGAGCGCCGATCTTCGTGGGCGATGACGTTGTGTGCGCCTGAGCTTCGGAAATCAGTGACGGCCAACGCCATCGTGCCACGGACTGTTCACACTTGACGATTTCGAGATCGCTCAACGAAATGTAGCCACGTACGATACGAATAGTTTCGCCGCTGTCGCCTGTCCAGGCTCGATCGGCGGCTTCGACACCGGCGGCGTATACCGAGACTGAGAGACCCTCTTCGTGCTGATGCGCCGAACACGCAACGCACACGCTAGCGATCACCCAAGAGAATGTTGTGCGATTCACGGACTCCATTTCTAAGGTGATCGCCCGAAAAAAGTCGACGCGGCAAACGGTCGCAGGCGACGCCCCACGCTGGGGCTTACCGAGGCAGGATCACGGCCTGGCTGTTGTATTGCGTTTTCCAAACTTTCAGCGCGTCGGGCACGGTGATCCACACAAGGTTGCCAGCAGCGACGTCGGCGGTATGTGCTGCGATCGTGCTCTTTGCTTTTTCGGTGAGCGTCGCGTCGCGGTGCAGGTTGCACTGTGGCGACATGAGCGTGATCGTGTACATGCGATTTTTCTCGAGCTTGTTGCTCTTCAGCATGTCGAGCAACGACGTCAGCTGCGTCGCGTAGTCGTCCTTGGAGATGTCGGCGTAGCCTCCGATGTTCGGAAGGGTGCCCGCCGGATCGTCGACGAGAAACTCCGTTGGAGACTTGGGGCGCCACAGTCCGGACGCTTTCGGATCGTCAACGTGATTGCCGGAGCCTCCTCCCCAAAGGAGGGTTGCTGTCAATGAGAAGCTCGAACGTACGGCTTTCAGTGGACTACGAAGTCGCGTCCAGTTCTCATCCGCTGCCGGATTGGCGATGAAGCCACCAACGACGCCGTTGGGTGGCACGCCTAGCTTGTCGAGGGCTTCTGCAACGTCCGCGCTGTTGAATCCACCCAAGCCCGACTTCTCGTGGCTATGCATGTCGATCGTGACCTTGCCCGGCGCGAATTCGTTCAGGTACTTGAACAAATTTTTTCCGCCTGTTGCATTGAGCACGGCTCCTTTGTCGAAGCGGTTGATTTGCTCGATGTACGTCATGTCGCTCATCAAATCGTAAGCGCCGCCGGCGTCTGCGATTGCCTTTGCGAACGCAATCGTGGCCGTGCGATTGCTTTGGTATTCGCTCTCTTTGTTCTCATCGACAACGTCTTTGCATGGAAGGTTGTTGCTCTGCTCGTTGTGCGTGACGAACGTTGCGTAGATGCGCGTTGGAGCGAGCGCTCCTCCGTCGGATGTACTGGCGTCAGTTCCGCTATCGGTTCCGCCGCCATCAGCGGTGGACACGGGCGAGTCGGCTCCGGCATCCGCAGCAGCATCACCGGGTGATGCGCTCGGACCCGAACAGGCAACGGCAAGACAAACCAAGGGTAAGGAAAAGCGATTCATAGGCAGCAACCTCCGAAGCGAGGTTCGCAAGCATCAGGCCAAGTGGCCAAGCTTCCCGTAGCCTAACAATTGCGACGTTTCCGCATCGGTACGCTGCTCCTCGATGGTCTTGGGTAGGTTCAGGTGAATCAGCGCTCGACCACCGATTCCCGGCTTCTCTGTGATAGAACGCGTCTCCGTATGAGTGGCGCATTCGAACCGGTTGAAACCGATCTCAACTTTCCACGAGACGAGCGCAAGATCCTCGATTTCTGGAAGGAGAGTCGCATCTTCGAAAAGTCAATCGAAGCACGCAAGGGCAAACCCACCTTTGTGTTCTACGAGGGACCACCCACCGCAAACGGCTTGCCTCACAACGGCAGTGTGCTCACGCGCGTGCTCAAAGATCTCTTCCCACGTTACAAAACGATGCGTGGCTACTACGTACCCCGAAAAGCGGGTTGGGACACGCACGGCTTGCCAGTCGAAGTTGAGGTCGAGAAAGAGCTCCACATCCACGGTAAAGCCGCAATCGAAGCGTATGGCGTCGAACCCTTCGTCAAGCGATGCATCGAGTCGGTCTTTCGCTACACCAAAGAGTGGGAAGACCTCACCGCCCGGGTCGCCTTCTGGTGCGATCTCGATCAGGCCTATGTCACGTTCCATCAGAGTTACATCGAAAGCGTCTGGTGGGCACTTAGCCACTTGTTCAAAAAGGGACTGCTCTATCAGGGGCACAAGGTTGTCTGGTGGTGGGCTCAAGGCGGTACCGCGCTCAGCTCCGCCGAAGTCGGACAAGGATACAAAACGGTCGACGACCCGAGCGTGTTCGTTGCATTTCAATTAGTCAACGAACCTGACGTTTCGCTTCTCGTGTGGACGACGACGCCGTGGACTTTGCCGTCGAATATGTACGCGGCCGTGCATCCAAATTTTGAGTACGCAGTCGTGCAAGCTGGCGATCGCAAGCTCATCGTGGCCAAGGAGCTTTGCGAGCCGCTTGCGAAGAAGCTTGGCGTCGAGCTCACGATCCTTCGCACGATGAAGGGGACCGAATTGGCTGGGGCGGAATATGTGCCTCCGTTTGATCTCTATTCATCGAAGCAAAAGATGGTCGCCATGCGGTCGGGCGAAAAATTGCCTGCATACTGGCGCATTATCGCTGCGGACTTCGTTCTCAAGGATGCGAGCGGCATCGTTCACGTTGCGCCTGCGTTCGGTGAAGACGACCATGTTGCCCATCGCAAAGAGAGTGCGCGACTCGCGAATCCTGAGGACGTCGAGTTGCTATGCGCCGTAAAGCCCGACGGAACATTTATTCCGGAACTTGACCGTTATGCCGGTCGCTGGGTTAAAGAGTGCGACAAAGATATTCAGGCCGAGTTGAAGCAACGCGGCGTGCTGGTTCACGCTGAAATCTACCGCCACGAGTATCCTTTCTGTTGGCGCGCCGATAGCGACCCGCTCATCCAGTTTGCACGCCCGGCTTGGTACATCCGCACAACGCAGTTGATCGACAAGGCGATCGAAAATAACCGCGCAATTCAGTGGCTTCCAGAGCACATCAAAGAAGGGCGCTTCGGCGACTTTTTGCAAAACAACGTGGACTGGGCACTGTCGCGCGAACGTTATTGGGGCACGCCACTCAACATTTGGATCAACGACGTGAGCGGCAACATGGAGGCTCCTTCGTCGGTCGCCGAGATCGTTACGAAAAATCCGCACGCGTTCGATCACTTCCAGGAGGCAAAGAAAGCCGATCCATCGCTCAGCGAGCACCTCATGGTCCACAAGCCGTGGGTGGATCAAGTCACGTGGCAAAATCCAGGTGAGCCCGGCACGTATCGACGCGTGCCCGAAGTGATCGATTGCTGGTTCGATTCAGGATGCATGCCCTTCGCGCAGTGGGGCTTTCCCCATCAAGGGCACGAAGAATTCAAGCAAGCGTTTCCAGCCGACTACATCTCAGAAGGGATCGATCAGACGCGCGGTTGGTTCTACTCGCTGCTCATGATTTCAACGCTGCTCTTCGATGAAGAGAATCAGCGAGCGCTTGGACTCGAGCCCGTTCGTCAACTGCCTTACCCATTTAGGACGTGCATTGTGCTCGGTCATGTGTGCGACAAAGAGGGCAAGAAGGAGTCAAAGTCCAAGGGCAATTACACCCCACCTGAGGTCATTCTTGACCGGGTCCAGATGGACTTCGCCTTGGTCGAAGGTGCGGCTCAGCCAGGTGTTGCGCTCATCGGTCGCGAGGATCTTGAAGGCCTCGATGTTCAGGAGGGCGCGAAGCTCAAGCTGTATCGCCCTGGAAGCGAAGCTGGGGCGCGAACACTCGAGCTGCGCGTCGACAAGAAGTTGAAACGTCGTGTCATCGTGATGCATGAGGCCGATCGCAATGCACTCGGATTGCGCGTTGCCTCTGCGCAAGACGTCAAGCCGGCCGACGTCCCACGCCTTCCGGTAGAAGAGCGGGTCACCGTTGAAGATGCGTCATCGTCTGCACCCGGCGCCGATGCATTCCGCTGGTTCTTTTACGCTTCAAGCCCACCCTGGAGTCAAACCCGTCACTCGCTCTCCAACGTGCGCGCGCTTCAGAAGGAGTTCGCGGTCAAGTTGCGGAACGTTTATTCGTTCTTCGTTATCTACGCGAATATCGACGGGTTTCACCCATACACGAGCGCCGGGCGCGACGCAGAGCGCACCGAGCTCGACCGGTGGATTCTGAGTGAACTCAATGACACCATCGCCACGGTCACTCGTAACATGGATGGTTACGATGTGTACTCATCAACCGAAAGGCTGACATCGTTCGTCGACGCGCTTTCGAATTGGTATGTGCGCCGCAGCCGCGATCGCTTCTGGAAGAGTGGCTGGGATGACGACAAGGCTGCTGCCTACTTCACGCTGTACGAATGCCTCTCAAAGCTGAGCAGCACCATCGCACCATTCGTTCCGTATGCGGCAGAGGCGATGTACCTCAATTTGGTCGCGCGTCCGGCGAAGGACAAGCAAATTGACGTTCCTGAAAGTGTGCATCTTGCATTCTTTCCTGAGGCCGATCTTTCGGCGATCGATGATGCGCTCAGCAAGAAGATCGCGGCCGTGCGTGAGGTCGTCAGCTTAGGCCTGCAAGTCCGCACGCACCACAAGCTGAAGGTGCGTCAGCCACTTCGCGTCGCACACGTGATTCTTGCCAGTGAGGCGCTAATGCCGGCGCTCCGCGCATGCGGCGACATGATTCGCGATGAGCTCAACGTGCTTGAGCTCAGCTTCGTTGGCCCAGAGGAAGCGAGGCGTTTTGTTGACTATAAGTTGAAGGCGAACTTTCGTTCGCTCGGTCAAAAAGGTTTGGGCAAAGAGGCGCAAGTGCTCAAAAAGGTGTTGGGCGACCTTGGGTCAGAGATGGCGTTTTCGCTTTACCGTAAGCTTGTGTCTGGCGAGGCGGCCATTGTCTCCGGTGTTTCGCTCGAACTTGCCGACGTCGAAGTTTCGTTCGAGACGAAGCCAGGTTTTGCGGCGGCCGGCAATCGCGTGGGTGTTGTGGCACTTGCCACTGAGCTCGATGACGAGCTTCGCGATCTCGCTTTTGCGCGCGAGTTTCAGAATCGGGTCCAAACCGCACGCAAAGAGCTCGCCCTCGCTTATACCGATCGCATCCAGATACGATTTGCAGGGAGCGCTCGCGCGGTGGACGTCATTGCAAGACATCGCGAGACACTGGCGGCCGAGGTGCTCGCTACTGACATTCGCCCCGACAACGACGCTTCATATGACCGTGTCGTTGAGGTGGAAGGAGAAGAGCTCAAGCTTCTCGTCACGCGTTGCTAGTCCCTTGACCGGCACCCGCCAGATGCGTTGAGCTCTTCCCGTCAAAGAACGCACGATCAAGAATCGTCCGCGTCGTCGTCGACGGGACTTTCAACGGGCCCGCGCTTTGCTACCGTACTGCGCGAGGGCCCGGGGGGGCACTCGTGTTTAAGGAGCCGGATGATTCATGTTGGCGACAAGGACAAAGCGCGTCCCGCTTTGGGTCGCGCAATACGCGAGCGCGTTGAGCACGAGCTAGAGCAGGCGCTCAAAAGGAGGCCGCTCGAAGAGACTATTCTCGCGGGAGTCGTGCGTTCGCTCAGTCCGTACAACGCCAAAGTGCGCGCGGCGGCGCGTAATGCGCTTCATGTGTTGGCGAAGAGGCGATCGTTCGACCGTCCATTGTATCACGCGCTGTTACGAACGATGGGCGACCTGTCTGACGTCGCCGCGTGTACGATTTTACAAGGTGCACTCAATCAAGTCGCAACCGTTGGCTATTCACCGCTCGCTGCTGCATGCGGATGTGCGAATCCTGCCGTCGTTGCCGAACTCACAAAGGCAGCAGGGCGCGAACGAGCCCACGCAGCATTCGCCGCAGAGTTGGCACTGGCTTGTCACACGACGGCACGACCTGCGCACCTCGTGCATCTTGCGCCAATGATCAAAGAGGCACATCGTATCACCTTCTGTTACGAATTTTTGCCCGCGCTCATGAGACGGCAAGCAATTCCAGCGGCGGTAGGGCCTGCGCTTCGCGTGCTTCGAGCGGCCGAACGTCATCTCGGAAGGTGGCTCGCGCTTGCAGAGATCGAAGTGCGCGCTGGCGAGTATGCGGCGCTCGATGAGGCGAAAAGCCGACTCGATTCTGCGAGCGCGAGTGGTCGAGGATCGTGGCAGCTTATGGTGTGGGCGCTTGAGCACGCAAAGAACCCAACGCGCGACCCATCACTTCCGCGCGTTTCTGTCGACGCGATCTCGCGCCTCGCTGAACGTGCCGATCGGGAGTCTCACTTTGCATTTCGTCTCGCTGCTGCACGCGAAAAGGCCGTTGAGCAAGTGTTGGGTCAGCTGGCCACACACCCTGCTCGAACCGCGGGTTCCATTCGCGCGGCGATGCACCTTGGGCGCGACTTAGGACGCGCGCAGGTTCGCGATACGCTGGCCAACGTCTGCGACGATCAAGCACTCGACCAGGACCTTCGCGGCTTCGCAGTCGCTTCGCTCTACGATGTCGGCGAGTGCGAGAGCGCACTCGAACGAGCCGAAGAGTTGGAATCATCGCGTTCGCTCAAGTCTGCGGCCTGGGCGTCGCTCGTTCGATTCAACGTTCGAGAGCGCGCCTTCAGTGGATGTTCGTCGCCCGTCGTGACGGAATCGCGGTATCGTTGGATTCAATGCGGCTGGCTCGAGTAGCGACACTCTCGTCCTTGCGACTGGTTGGCGTTTCTACATTTGCGCTGCTTCTCGTGACGAGTGCGCGTGCGGAAGATGCTCTCGAACTTTGGGCTGACCGCGATGACGATGATTTCAACGGAATCGCGGACGGCGTGCAGCCAGAATTGAGCCTCGAAGCGTCGAGTGCGTTTGCGGGAGTCTCGAAGGAACTTCGGAACGGGATCCTACGGCTCGAAGGTTCTACAAGCTGCGCGCGCCTTCTCGTTGAAGGAAAACCGTTTCCATGGGGAAAAATTCCGGGCCCCCAAGTGCGTATTCAAGGGGTCTCGGCGTGCGAGGCCCGCATGGTGAGCAAGAACCGCGGGACCACTTCGTCAACGCGCTTGATTGTTCGCGAACTTCACGTTTTCGGCGCAGACGGGAAGCCCATTCTTCCAGTTGGCGATCATCTCGCGCTCACAAGGTTGCCGCCACAGCCGCTCAACGAGATCGTGCCCTCGGCCGATAACGAGGATGCGACGTTCGTTGTGCGCGGCCCTCTGCCGCTTCCGTCGGAATTGTCGCTCGATTCGATTACGTGGTTCGGGCAACGCGTGGACGTGCTCAAACACGTTCAGCTTAAGAGCGCGCCGTGTCCAGCGGAGCTCGGTGAGTCGTTACCGTGCGCCACCACGGTCCCGATTCGTTTGGCAATCGATGAAGTCGACCGCCAGCACGCGATGCTCAAAGATCGCGCTCTTGTTGCTGCGCTCGGCGGCGCGATCGTGGCGCGCATTGATGGCATGCGACAAGTGATGCGGGTGCTTGGTCCAAGGCACACGCTCGTGGGTTCGGTCGGAAGATTGCGAGCGACACTGCGACCGTTCGTGCTTCGTGTTGCTCACGCCAGTACGCCTGCGGTTGGCTCGTCCGACGCTGGGGCTGTCGCGCAGGTGAGAGCAGAGCTTGCTGCGGCCGCAAACATTTGGGCACAGTGCGGCATCTCGTTTGGTGACACGCGCACGCTCAATGTCGCTGTCGTCGATCCTCCAGCGCCGCATCTCCTTTCGATCGGTGACGGATCGGGCATGCCCGCAAGCGGTGGCGAGATTGCGATGACCGTCGATAAGCATCAAGTTCGCGTCGCGATTCGAAAGGGCATGAGTCCCACCGAGGTTGCAGCGCAGGTGGTTCTTGCGCTGTCTAAGGCGGGTATTGTGGGGATCATTTCGCCCAATGCGCGCACCGCAGCGGGCGCGATGGGAAGCGTTGACGTCCTCATTCGTCGAAAAAATGGTCAAATTCCTGTACTAGCGGGAGCGCTTGCGGGAGGACGCATCTCGAACGACGCCACGCTGGCCGTTGCAACGGGCATCGTCGATCTCGAAGACGGTTTGGAGCACTTTAGCGACGTGAACGCTGCCGCGGGCACGCTTGAAGAGCGAACGTTGCTCAAGGCGCTTGACGATGGCGATCCGACGACGATCGAAGTCGTCGTCGTCCCATTTTTCTCGGGAGGCGGCCGCATTGGAGAGTCTTTCATCGCGAGCGATCGCTCAAGCTTACGAAACATGGTGGTTACCGATCGCGCGGGTGTACGGGCTCGAAGAAGCAGCCTGACGTTGGCTCACGAGCTTGGCCACGTCCTTCTCGATATGCCTGGGCACCCGGATGACTACGGCTCAGACACGCCTACCCAACTGATGGACTCGGATGCATCAGACGCGTCACCGTTCGGTCCGCGGCGTTTGTCGGTGAATGAGTGCCTTCGGGCGTATCGTCAATCAGGACCCACGAGCGCGCAGCCCATGTTGCGCGAGTGGCCACTTACCGCGGTTCCTGTTGACGAAAAATTGCCGACGCTCGTTCGGTAGCTGAGCTACGGAACGATGAGTTCGGCGAGCTCTGTTCCGCCGGCGTAGCCGTAGCTCACGAACGAATCGAACCCATAGACCATGATGCCAACGGGCTTGTCGGCGATGACGCGATGAACGCCGTCGTTTTGAATTCCGGGCAATACGTTGTCGGGAGCCGCTTTGTTCGGATCGATCGTGGGGAAGGAGAGCTGGCATCGATAGCTGATGAACGCAGGTTGCTTGCCGCCTCGCTCGCTATCGGACAGGCCATCGCCGGGTGCAATTTCGCATCCGCCGAGTGGCGCGCCATCCATGAAAACTCTCGCGTCGGCAGGTGCAGTGATGACCACGAAGTCGAACGCATACTTGTCAGGCGTTAGAAATACGTACTCCGATCGAAATTGCTCATTCGGTGGAATGAACGTGAGGCTGGGATCACCGCCAGGCAGTCCGCGCGCGATGCCCGCCGCTTCTTGGCTCGACTGAATCTGTGTGACGAACACGGGTTGCGACGCGCTGAGTGTGAAGTTGCGAGTTGCAGTGATCGTGACGAATGCGCCTTCGCCGTCGAGCGTAAGTGTCTTGTTGGGGGCAGGCAGCGAAGTGGTGAGCACAGTTTTTCCGGGAAGCACGCTCATCACGCGTACGTATTCGGGTTCGGCAACCTTCGTCATTTTTGCGCCGGCCGCGATGATCACTTCACTTCGATTTGGAGCTCGAGCAAGTACAAATTCTTTGCCGGCGGTTCGCAGCGGAGGAGACTGCTCCTCAAGATGGTCCGCGCAGCACGAGCGTTCGGACAGCGAACTGAAGAACGGAGCGTCGGACGCCTCGCTTCCGGTGAAAACCGCGACGGGGCCGTCGGCGTCGATGAGCGTGCCGGTGAAATCTGCATTGAAACCGCCGGACTCAAGGTTCAGCACGTCAAACGGTTCGAGCGTGAGGCTTACCTCTTCGCCCTTTTCGATTCCATTGTTGAAGGGGCCGCCCGAAATCACGCGCGTCGCTGGGCGCACCTTGACGTTTGTCTTCGTACTCGTACCTACTATCGTTACGAATGCGCGAAGATCTTGGCCAAAGTTCTGATTCGGAATTGAACTTGTTGCAATCGTTTGCGGCCAGCCTGAGACGACGTAAGCACGCCCCGACCCACCACCAAGCGCACTCCGCGGAAGGAGTTGCGACGCGTCGTTTGAAAATACGTTCGCGTTTTCGAGCGGATTAAATTGGTACGCAACGATGGGCACCGTAGAGCGCACACGAAAGGCCGCTCGTGTGAGGGCTGTGCCGGTTCCTGTGTTGAACGTTCCTTCTTCCGAGCCATCAACCTCGCGCGGGCCCAACTTGAACACCTCAAGGTTGTTCGGCGTCACCGTGGCTGATGCGACGGTGCGTATCTTTGCGGGCTGACCCGGGAGTGCATCGTCTTGCTCAATTGTAACGTGCGCGGGTACGTTTGTAACCGCGTTGGAAACCACGACCGCGAACTGCTGCGCAGCTGCGTTGGTTGATGCACCAACGTTTGCGTTATCGAGATCGACCGCCCAGTATTCGCAACCAACGTTCGATCGAACTTTCTCGGCTTGCGCGCACAAGTTGACGCAAAGGCCAGCGGCGCACACCTCTCCCACGGCCGCATTGCAGGTGGCACTTTGTTCGTAACCACTACCGTCGTCTTTGCAACGCACGACTGCCGTACCGTCGCATTGCGCCGAGCCCGGCTTGCATCGCGTGCATGCGTAGAGCCCCGGCGCGCAAGTCAAACCGGTGGCGCTGCAGTCCTCGACCGTCTTCCACGTGCGAGCCGTGCATTGTTCGAGGGACGTGCCGTTGCACCGCTTCTCGCCCGACGTGCATCCCCCGCCAGCGTCGAGGTTTACGTTTCGGTATGATGGATCAAATCGGCAAGCGACCACGCTGACGATTGTAAGGGTACTGACAGCGCTAAGAGTCGTTAGCGCCCGAAGTTTCATTCGTAGTTGCTCGAAAACGTTTCGCCCGCGTATGCGGACCAAGCGTTTGAGTACAACTGTCCATAGCGAATTTTGCCGTATTCGAATGGGGCGATTTGCGCGGTGTAGACCACAATATCGAGGGCTCCCTTAACGAGCGATACCTTCGCTCCGACCGCCGCCAAATCTGGAAGGTTAAGTGACTTGACAGAACCGGGAACGACGATCGTCCAACCCACAAGCCCGCCGCCCGAGGAGACAGTCACGACCGCCAAATCGGTCGTTGCGGCTGGATCGAACGAGACCAGCTTGCCGTTCCACTTCGTTGTGCTTGGAGAGGTGAGCTTGGGAATTGGGAGAAAGCCAGAGACGGTCGCCTTGCTTGTGCGCACGAGATAGCGATTGAGGCCGCTCATCGGAAAGTTCACGTACGGACCTGACGATGCGAGAAGCGTCAGCGCGTAGGATTCGGCTGACAGATCGTCGGTCAGGGAAGGCAGTCCCGAGAACGAAACGCTTGTCGGCGAAGGCAGCGCCGACATTTTTGAACTCGATGGCAATATTGCAAACGTGTTTGGACCGACGGTGAGAGCGACCTGCGTTGTGGCGCGGTCTGGGCCCCGAAGCGTCTGCGCAGGCGGTGTGAGATCGAGCGCGAGCCCATGATCGAAGACGCTCTTCATCGGAATATCGACCGACTTGGTGACGGCGCCGGCACCCACGCTCACGCCTCGCGCAACTCCCATGACGTAAGCGGTGAAAAGTGGAGGGCTGAGCGAACGATCTTCGATGCCTGCAAGCGCATAGAGTGTCTGCGTTCCGGTATAGGTTGTGTACGTGTACGCGTAGCCCGATTGGCCCGTTGAAGACGGTGTGACGCCTGCTGTTTCGGCGGGGAGGTAGAACTCTTCGTTCGCGTAGTTGGACGCAGTAAATACGTAAGCAACTTGACGTTCTGTCGAACGCGTCGGCTTTGGCACGCTGAACCACGGCGAACGCTTAAACTCGACCGACGGCCACACGAGCTCGCCGCTCACGTCGCCGTTAAGTCGCGGCGTGTAGTTGCCTGTTGAGGCCGGGTCACCGTCCGCACATTCGGGCGACATGATCGGGAAGAGCAGGGCACTCACCGTTTCGACGGGAACGTCAACAAATGTAATCGGCTGAAAGCACTTTGCCGTTACCGTTACGGAAATCTTAGTTCCGAAGCTTCCGGTAATTGAGGCCACGCCTCCGGCACTTGTGGTGCCCGTTACGGCGGTCGCAGCGTCGCTACCGGCGATGACCAATGCGCCAGGAATCGGTGTCCCACCGATCGCGCTAAACGCAAAGACGTTGAGCTTGCCTGCAAGTGCGCCGCCCGATAGTCCGCCGCGGTATCCATCTGGACCGTCGCTGTAGATGAACGCGTCGCGCGCTTGGGTGGTGACCGTGCCAGTGGTGACCGTGACCTCTTTGCTGCCAGCCGTGTTGGCGGGCGTGATGCAAGAGATGTGAGTTGTGTCCTCGAGCGAAACGCCCTCGCACGTCTTTCCGTCGATCGTGACCGATGTGGACGACGAGAAAGTGAGTCCGTCTGTCGTGATCCGAATGCGCGTTCCGCCGACGGTTGAGCCGCTTGCGGGTTCGACATAGAAACTGTCGTAGAAGAATGCCTTGTCGACGGTCCGTCGTTGCCCGGAGCTTGGGTCGACAACGGCGATTGATGCGTAGCCGCTTTTGCCAGGAGGCATGATGACTGTTGCCCGTTGTGGTTCGCTCGCCGTGACGTCTGCGCTGGCAACGTCAACATTATTGACGATCACTTTGAGGTTCGACGGAAAGCCACGTCCGGTGAGTTGGACGCGCGTTCCGCCGTTGTATGGACCGTGCGAAGGTGTGGCGCCGAACAAGTCGAACGCCAACGAAGCGCCAACGTCGCGTCCATCACCGGCATCGCTTGCGCCTGGGCCGATTGCGCCCGATGGCGTTGCGTCGATGTCGTAGAACGTGCTCGAAGAACTCGGCAGGCAAGAAACCACGAAGAAAGCTCCAAGCGCCGCAAGTTGCCGCATCCGCTCAGCCTATATCGATGCCGGGTCGGTGGCGACATCCGTGCGCCGATAATCAAACGGCGAGCTCGAGCGGAAACGTTCCTTGCGCGCCACCTACCTTCGGCTACACCTTCAAGCGATGCTCGAACAACTCAAGCCGAAGAAGAGTCTGCGCGCGTACATGAAGCAGTACAAAGAGGAGCATCAGCACCCGGGCACCAAGATCACCCACATGATTGGCATCCCGATGATTCTTGCTTCGCTCCCCGTTGCAGTCGTATCGCCTCCAGTGGGCGGTGCGCTCTTCGTCGGTGGGTGGGCGCTGCAGTTTATTGGCCACGGCATGTTCGAGAAGAGCAAGCCTTCGTTTGCAAATGACCCCTATTACCTCGGCGTTGGCGCGGTCTGGGTTACGGTTGAGTATATGGAGCTGCTCGGATTGCCCATTCCAGAGGCGCTCCAGCCTGAAGCGGACGAACCCAAGTTGACGAACGGCGCCGCCGTCGCGTTGAGCTAAAGTCTCGTTTTGGTTCCGACACGACTGATTTGGGCCGCGCGCGTGACAGATCCCTTTTCGCAAAGTAAGCGATTCCGGATGAAACTCACGCTAGCTCCGCTTGCCTTCGGGGCTCTCTCGATCGTCGTTGGCGCAGCAGCGTGTTCTTCGGCCGAGGACGGCACTCCTTGTAGCGGAACAACCTGCGCCGACGGCGGCACGAAGACGTCCACAAAGCAGCCCACGTCATCCAAGACACAAGACGCATCGGCACCGCAAGCCGATAGCGGATCGCCTCAAGACAGCGGCACTCCCGTCGACAGCGGCGGCAAGGATTCCGGCAAGGTCGATGCCTCACCGCCGACGAACAGTGAGCTGAATCCGTACGGTGTTGCCTATCCGATCAAAGGGCTCGGCAAGGCTGCGCGCAAGGGCACCACGCCTGGCAGCGTAATGGCGAACCTCAAGTTCAGCGGCTACCCAAATGGCGATGGCTCAAAGGGTCTTCAGACCATTTCGCTCGCCAATTTTTTCGATCCGCAGATGAAGCAATTCAAGATCCTCATCATCGCCGGAACGGCGAATTGGTGTGGGTACTGTAAAAAAGAAATTCCAGAGATCGTCAGCGCCTACACCCAATATCAAGCGCAAAAAATCGGCGTCCTCAATCCCGTGATGGAGGCCACGACGGGTCAGGCGTCCACCCAAACCGATCTCGACATTTGGGTGAAGGCTTACAAGCACAATTTCACTGCAGCACTTGATCCCGCAGGTCAGAATCTGGGTTCGTACGGCCTTAGCGGGTACCCGTTCAACGTCATCCTCGATGCACGCTCAATGGAAATCCTTGCAGTGATTAACGGCAGTCCTTCTGAGGGCATGCTCACGCGTGCAAAGACGTACACCAGCTGGGTCGACAAGAATTTGGCAACGACGTACTGACGTCGCGCACCGGAGGCCCGCCATCGAATAGGCGCTATCGAATGGGAATGATTTGCGCGCCCTGATTTTCTGGCGCTCGCGGCTTTTGCCTGTTTGACTTCATGTGCGTTTGGCGAAGCAAATGGACTGCAACACTCTTTCGCGAGTAGCTGCGCCCATCGCCGCCAAGACCAGTTTGTGACTGTTCGCCGGGACCCACGCACGTTGGGCAACCGGCGATGCACGGGCACCCTTCGATGAGTTGAAGCGCTCGAGTGAGAAGGGTTTCGCGCTCTTCGAAGATGCGTTCGGCAAGGCCAATGCCGCCTGGCGTGTGCTCGTAGACGAAAAGCGTTGGGCTGTAGCCAGGTTTCGGGCCACCGCGAATTTTTCGAGGGATCGCCGCTGCGTGATCTGTTTCGACGATTTCGGTGTCGCCCATCGTTGTTCCGAGGTCGCGCGGATCACACATGAGGGCGAGTGTCGAAACGGTTTCGAGTGCGATGCCGATGCCGCGGAGTGCGTCGATGGCCGCTGCACGTCCTTCGGGAACGCGTTGGCAAATGGCCTCTGGAATCGTGAGCCAGAAACCCGTTGTGTGCATCTGCATCTCGGGCAAACGAACTTCGCCGAAGCCCGTATTTTCGTGGGTATAGAACTTGATCTTTTTGTAGCCAATGACCTTTTCGACGATGGCAAGTTCGCCCCAACCGCTCTCCCACGATTGGTTAAGAATTTTACCGGTTTCGCTCTCCTCGAGGACACTGACCTGCACGTAGGTCATCGCGTCGGTGTAGTAGTCGGGCTTTACCTTCCGGACGAAGGCCTTGTGGTTGTCGTAGTCGAGCTTCTCGACCTGGAAGCACTCGCTATCGTGCTGATAGATCGCTTGCTCGTGCAGCATGGTGTGTGCGGCGCGCCAGTCGAGCTCGCCAATGGACTTGTCGCGTTCGACATCGATAATCACAACGTTGTCCCAGCCTATGCTTCGCAGCGAAACGTTACTGGCAGGGTAGGCGTCTGATGCCCAATGAAACGTGCCGCCATTTTCGTGCACGACATTGTGTTCTTTGAGATAGTTCAACGCGTCGACGGTTTCAGACTCGGTCAAGTTGCTGAACGTTTCGCCGCGACGAAATGGCAGCTCGAACGCCGCGCACTTGAGGTGCTGCACAAGGACTTCGACATTGTGCGGATCGATGCGTGCTTGCTCAATGGGCGCGCCGAGCAAGAAGCCTGGCTCGCGCGCTAAGTATTGATCGAGCGGCGCACTCGAGGTGACGAGCACGGCAATGCTTCGCCCGTTGCGACGCCCCGCTCGCCCAAATCGTTGCCACATGGATGCGATCGACCCTGGATATCCAGCGCAAATCACCGCATCGAGCTCACCAATGTCGATGCCAAGCTCGAGCGCGTTGGTGGCGACGACGCCTAAAATTTCACCGTTGCGGAGTCGTTGCTCGATGTCTCTTCGTTGAGCAGGAAGATAGCCACCGCGATAGGCCATCACCTGATCGGGCGCGATCAATCCATCTCTTGTTACGGCGTCGCGCAAGTATCGAAGCATCACCTCGACGTTGTTGCGGGACTGACCGAATACGATGGTGGGCACTTTGGCGCGCACAAGATCGGTGGCGAGCATGACAGCTTGCTTTACGTAGCTTGCGCGAATGCCGAGCTCTGCGTTGACGACTGGCGGGTTGTAGACAAAGACACGACGCTCTCCTCGACCGGCGCCGTTGTCGTCAACCAAGTTGACCGATGCCTCGGGTGTGCCAAAGAGCCTTGCCGCATGCTCTTTCGGATTTCCGATAGTGGCCGTCGCCCCAATAATCACAGGCCTTGATCCATGGAACGCTGCGATGCGCATCAACCGCGCGATGACGTTGGCAACGTGCGAACCGAAGACGCCTTTGTACGTATGTAACTCGTCGAGTACAATATAGCGAAGGTGCTGCAGCGTTCGCGCCCACGCCGTGTGATGCGGCAAGATGCCCGTGTGAAGCATGTCGGGATTCGTCAAGATGACACCCGCACGTTCGCGCCCAACTCGTCTTGCATCGCCAGGCGTATCGCCGTCGTAGACGAGCGCTGACGAAGAAGCGCCAGAGTCCTTCATGAGGGCGCGGAGGTTGACCTCTTGATCGCGTGAGAGAGCCTTGGTCGGAAACAGGTACAACGCGCGCGCGTCAGGATCGGCGAGCATCGTGTTGAGCACGGGTAAGTGGAAGCAGAAACTCTTTCCGCTCGCCGTCGGAGTTGCGACGACGACGTGCTCACCACGTGAGGCTGCCTCGAACGCGCGATGTTGATGAGAGTAAAGATGATTGACGTTTCGCTGCCGCAACGCCGCAATCAAGCTGGGGTGAAGCCCACGCGGAAACTCAGCGTACGAAGGTTGCTTCTCGGCAAGCGTTTCGTCTGCGGTTACGCAGGGCCGAACGCGATTGCTCCGTTGCCAAGAATCGACAACGGCATCGACACCTGAAGGCTGGGACCATGGTGGGGCAGGCATCCGACTGATACTAAACGGATGTTAAGTATCGGGCAACTCCGCGCTCTAAGCTTCCTTCTGTCTTTTCTCCGGCTCCGGTTTTCGAAATTAGGCAGTTTTTGCCTCGTTTCGCGCCTTCCACCATTCGAAGATCATCGGCATGACGCTGATGAAAATGATGCCAAGAACGACGATCTCGAAGTTCTTCTTTACGATTTCCATTCGACCGAAAATGATCCCGGCACCCATCATCGAGGACACCCAAGCGATGCCGCCAACGATGTTGTAGACGATGAATTTCCGATAATTCATCGCGCCTGCGCCCGCGACGAAGGGAGCGAACGTTCGGACGATCGGCACGAAGCGCGCGAGGATGATGGTCTTTCCACCGTATTTTTCGAAGAACGCGTGCGTCCTTTCGAGGTGCTTCTTGTTGAGGAACTTTGACGTTTCGCTCTTCATCACCCGTGGGCCGATGGCCTTGCCCACGTGGTAATTCACGGTGTCGCCAGCGATTGCACACACGATGAGCAGAGCGCCCAACGCGTATGGATTGAGACCCGAGTCGTCGCGCATCGCGACGGCGCCGCAAGCGAAGAGCAGGGAGTCGCCCGGCAAAAAGGGCAGAACCACAAGGCCTGTCTCGCAAAAAATGATCAACGCCAGGATCGCGTACGTCCACGTGCCGTAGTCGCGCGTGATTTGATCGAGGTATTTGTCGAGGTGGCGAACGATATCGACGAACTTTAGAAATAGCGCCATGCGAAGGCTGTCGCTTTAGTTTGCAATCGTTTCGGGGTCCAGCGCTCGATCGGTCTATCTAGGGCCAGCGCGCCTGTGGCGGTTGGCTGGGCGCAGCTGCGAAGCGGTAGCAACCACGACATCGAAGGGTGGTTGTCCCTCGCAGTACCTCGCCGTCGTCCTCGACCTGTTCTCACGAAAGATCGTTGGCTGGCAGCAAGCGCCCAAGATGACCCACGCCGACGCGCCGATCGCGACAGGAGAAGCGCCGTCACCCCGGTTCGTCTCGCCACGCGCGTGCCGCCTTCTGCGGTAACCTCTTTGGCGATGATCGCGAAGAGGAGAGTCGCTTCGACTGAGACAGCCGCGAAGAAAACGGCTGCGCCGACCAAGGCGCACGCGAAGACGAAGCGCGGGAAGTGGCGCGTCTCACGCCCACGTCGGTCGGCGTTCGCCGGGGCGACGGGCGATCCGACGGAATATCGCGTGCGCATGCTCGACGTCCCCGACACCGACGAGGGACGCGTGCGCGAGGCCCTTGCGGACGTGGTCGCTGTCGCCCTCCGGCTCGCGCCTCGCAACCTCACGCGCAAGCGTCGTTTCGTTCTGTTCGCGTGGGATCCGGTCTACACACGACTCACCGTCACGTTCACCGACCCGCAGCGCCGTGACGAAGGCCCCGACGTCCTGAAAGTGTCGTGCACCGGCTGGGACGCCGAGCTCCAGAAGCTGGGCGACCGAAAGGCGGTGGCGAGGGGCAGCCGCCTCGGCGACGCGGTCTTCAAGTGGATTCACGAGCACGTACTGCAAGCTCGCGAGGTCGTCGCGCGGCTCGCACGCGAGCTTGGCTTCAAGATCGTGTTCGCCATCTCCGACGATCCCGAGGGCGGGTGGGTCCAGCGGCTCTGACGGAAGATCCGACGTGCGCCTCACGCCAATCGACGAAACGACCATGCCGGCCCGGAAGCTCGACGAGTGCGGTTTGGGCGCATAGGTGCCTTCCGCGCAAACTGATCACACAAAACGCGCCATCGTGATCACTCGGAGCTTCGATCCGGATGGCTCTCAGACTGGGTTACGGCTCGATGGCTGAAGCGGACTCCTTTCGTTTCGAAGGGCCCTGCAAGGCGGCTCCTTATCGATCCGACTGTCGCCGATGCCATCTGCGACCGCCTGCTACACAACGCCCACAGGTCGGGCAGAGGCGTCAGCGCTCAATCGTCAAGTATCGGTACATCCACTTTGGCGAGTCGAGCAAACGATCCGTCGGCATGAGCGATCGTCATTTCTTCGAGCAGCCTTGGGACGCGTCGGTAGAGTGCCCGCTGGGGTGAGCTCGAGGGGATCGGTCTATCGATGATTCACCTGAATCTGCTTAACCAATTCACCCGCTCGGGGCGTGACGTCTGTTGCCGTTGCGGTGACGAATTCGAATCGAGTGCAGCGGCGACTCGGGTTGCAATCTGTGATCGCTCCACTCTTTGCTTCGCCACGCGCGGAGCTTTCGATCCAACGATTAACCGCTGGATGTAGCGGCGCGTCGAGATTGATGATGACCGACAGGATCCGCGTACGTGAAGTGCCAGCGTCGACGGAGCCGGGTTCACTGACGACTTCGGCTTTGATCGAGCCATCGTCAATAGACTTGATGAATCCAGCGGGCGACCCATCGATCTCGAGCGCAAAGTGCCCGGTTGTCGTTTCGCGCTCGCCTGTTGCTAGCGCAGAGTCAGTATGCTCGACCGCATCGTCACTTTGAAACGGTACGCCGCAGTTAACGAGAGCGACAAAGACGAGAGCATGGATGCGATGGTTCATTCGCGAACTCCTGTTACCTGCGACTCGCGTCGCGGTGTGTATCGAAGCTTTATCTTAGAGAGCGATCGCTCCTTCGCAACTCAGCCGTAGTGCGCTTGGTGCGTGTGGGTGGGAGAGGGGCCGCGACCTTAGGGCTTGAGCACAGCCGATCCATCCGAGAAGGCAAGAAAACAAACAGACTACCGAATCGCGCCGCAACGGAAACAAATCTCGACGGCCCTGGGTTGATGCGATACCTCAGAATCCCCACTTGCGGCAGAGATCATGACCGATTCGACCAACGATTCGCCTGTCGCAGACAGGCCCGCACCCCCTCAAACCCCTGTCGAACCAGGCCCCCATGCCGGCCTGGTTGAGGGAAACCGCCTCACAGCTCCAGCAGGCGCAGCCAGCACAGCGCTCGATCCAACCGCACCGGTTCCATCCCGCATCTTCTTTGGCACTATCGCCACGCTCTCGCTCGTGGCCGACCTTTGGACCAAGGCATGGGCCGAAAAGCGCCTGGGCGATTTCTCTACGCTCGAGGTCGTGAAGAACTACTTCTCATTCAGCCTTGCCAAAAATCGCGGCGGCGCTTGGGGCGTGTTTCAGAACCAGCGCGAAGACTATCGGCGTGCCTTTTTCCTTCTTGTGAGCGGGTTGGCAATCCTCTTCATTGCGGGCATGTATCGTCGATCCTACCCGCACCAGACCGCGCTCAAGTGGGGCTTACCGCTCGTACTTGGCGGCGCTCTCGGCAACGCGTTCGACCGCATTCGCTACGGGTACGTCATCGATTTTGTCGATTTTTACATAATCAGAAATGGACAAACGCATCACTGGCCAACGTTCAACATCGCCGACGTGTGCATTTGTGTCGGCGTGGTTCTGATGGCGATCGACATGCTCTTCACAAAGAAGCCAGGCTTCGTTCCTGCTAAGTTTGCGTAGCGAAAGAGCGGTTTCCAAGAGCACGAAGAAGCAGATGCGGCCCGAGCTATTTCGACTCTTCGACTTCGGCTTTCCGTCCTATTTCGTTCTGCTCGTGACCGGTTTCATGTTTGCGATCGCGTCGGCGACCGCAGGCGCACGCAAGCAAGGGTTGAATCCAGACGTCGTGGTCGACCTCGGCATCGCGATGCTCATCGCCGGCGTCATTGGTGGTCGTATTCTCCATGTGATCGCTGACGGTTACTTTTGGGACTACGTGCACATGTGCACCGACCCTTCGAAAGTCAATTGGCCGCTCGACCCAGCGGAGTGCGTTTCGAGTACGTACAACGGTCGCTGGGACCCGGTTCAGAAGTTGTGTCATCCGAGCGGAACCGACTGCTTCGCTTGGGCGAAGTTCTGGGCGGGCGGCCTCACGTACTATGGGGGCTTCATCGGCGCGAGTGGCGTTGCCGTTTGGATCCTGCGACGCGACAAATTTCCGCTCGGTACGATGGCGGACTTTTCGGGTTTTGCCATTCCGATGGGTCTCGTTTTCGGTCGCCTCGGGTGCTTGCTCGCGGGATGCTGCTTCGGAGCCGAATGCAATTTGCCATGGGCTCTTTCTTTTCCAAGTCGCAGCGGCGCGAGTGAAACGCAGGCCAAGGCGCACCTCATTGCGTCGAAGTTCTTGCCAAGCCTTCATGTGCATCCCACGCAGGTGTACGAATCGCTTGCATGCCTTGCCATCACGGGCTTCTGCCTCCTCTACGTCTACCCGCGCAAGCGATACGCGGGACACGTCTTTGTCGTCTTTGCCACGCTCTACGCGGTCGCGCGTTTCTTGCTCGAGTTCCTTCGCCGCGACGATCGAGGCGGCCTTCTCGGGCTCTCGACTTCGCAGCTGATCGGCGTCGCAATCGTTTTCGTTATGGCCTTCTTGCACAAGAAGCTTCGGCCCGTCGCCCAACAATCGTAAGCCCCAAACGGTCCAGCGTGCCGTATGCTCTCGCGCAATGTTGAACGGTAAGGTGCTTGACGGTAAGGCGCTCGCGGCCATAGTTCGCGAAGAGGTCAAAGCTAAAGTGACGGCGTTCGAAGCCCGCCATGGCCGTGCCCCAGGGCTCGACGTGATTCTGGTCGGCGAGAACCCAGCAAGCGTCGTCTACACACGCAACAAAGAAAAGTCGGCCAAAGAGGTTGGCATTCGCGGCGCGCTGCACACGATGCCCGCTACGACAACGGAAGCCGAGTTGCTAAAGAAAATTGACGGACTCAACCGCGATTCGAACGTCGACGGCATTCTCGTTCAGCTCCCATTGCCGAAGCACATCGACGAGATGCGAGTGCTCGATGCCATCGATGCACGTAAGGACGTTGACGGCTTTCATCACGTGAACGCTGGCCTTCTGTCGTCAGGACGCTCTGCGCTCGTTCCATGCACGCCCGTTGGGTGTATGCGGCTCCTTGAGGCGGCAGGTATATCCCTAGATGGCGCGCACGCGGTTGTCATTGGTCGAAGCAATATTGTCGGTAAGCCGGTTGCTCAATTGCTTCTCAAGCAAAATGCCACGGTCACCATTGCGCACTCGCGCACCCGTGATTTGCCTACCCTTTGTCGCACCGCAGACGTTCTCGTCGCCGCCGTTGGAAGGCCCGAATTTGTGCGCGGTGATTGGGTGAAGCCAGGAGCCGTTGTGATCGACGTCGGCATCAATCGCATCGAGCGCGACGGAAAGTCCATCCTTGTCGGTGACGTATCGTTCGAAGAAGTCAAGGAAGTTGCCGGTGCGATCACGCCCGTTCCCGGTGGCGTGGGACCGATGACGATCGCGTACCTCTTGAGCAACACGGTCGACGCCGCGGTCGCACGCTTGGCACGGCACAAGGAAGTATTTCTTGAAGCCGCGCTGAGGACCTAGCGCACCGATTGCATGTCGCTCCGACTACGTTGTTGCGCTTGGTTGTGGCCCCAGCGTCTTATGATGAACGCGCCGCAAGCTTTAACAAGACCGGCGTCTCGGCATACCGTCCAAGTTTTTGACTGCGAGAGAGAGCTTGCGGCGTTGGTTTCACGTCCTCCATCGATTCCACACGCAGGCCGACGTGCTCGCAAGCGTGTGCAAGATTCGCCGCCGTATGTCGAAAGCTGGGCAAGCGGACTTCACGATCGCCCACGCGAAAATTCGCCCCGACGCCAGCCTCGTGCAGGGATGGGTGAAGCTCGATCAAAACGAGTTGTCCGCCAGAAACCAGGGCTGATGCCGTAGTGGCCAACGCGGATTGCACCTCGTCGAGATGCTCGAGTACGAGGCAAATGAGCGCTACGTCAAAGCGCTCGTTCAGCGCGTACGTGTCGAAATTTCCACTGATCCAACGTGCGCGCGGATCGGCCATCCGTGCCCGAGCACGCGCAAGCATTCCGGGTGAAGGATCAATGCCGACATAGGCCAGCGCTCCAGCATCGAGGCAAATCTGCGCGTTGCGCCCGGTGCCGCAACCGAATTCGATCACGCGAGCGTTTGCAAATACAGATGACGATCGTGCCAGAACCTCGCGCGACTCGGCGATGAGAGGGTTATCGATGACGTCGTAACTTGGTGCCCAAAGATCGTAGGCTTCACGGCAATCTGCACGATGGGTTGAATCAACGCTCATGAAAGGCTCCACTGCGGCCACTTACCCGGGCCGAGAGGCAGCACTTCGCGTCCGCCAGACAGCCTGAATCTTAGTGCGCGAAAGGGGATTTGGGAAGCACCGTTCCCGTCGCGCCCTCTCACATCAACTTGTCGATGATGCGATCCAACTGATCCAGATCGACGTAAGGAATCACAATTTCGCCCTTGTTCCCTTGATCGCGCACTTCCACCTTGGTGCCGAGAGCACGTGACAGCCTCGCTTCAAGGTCGCGAACCGACGCGCTCTTCGACTTCTCCGCTGCAGCGCCCTTGGCTTTCGCACCACCGCCCTTTACGAGCTGCTCGGTCGCACGCACGCTCAATCGACCACGCACGATGCGCTCGGCAAGGCCTTCGATTTTCGATGCGTCCTTCGTGCCGAGAAGCGCGCGCGCGTGACCTTCGCTCAGCTCGCCCGTGATCACTTGGTTGCGAACACTTGGCGGAAGTTTAAGTAGCCGCAACGTATTCGTAATCGTCGTGCGGTCTTTGCCCAGCCGCTCCGCAAGCTTCTCTTGTGTGTACCCGTGCTCACGTACAAGTCGGTCGAGTGACTCGGCGAGCTCCACGGGATTCAGATCCTCGCGCTGCACATTTTCGATGAGCGCGAGCTCAAATGCACTCGATGGAGTTACATCTTTGACGACAACAAGTGCTTCGAGCACGCCCGCCTTTTGAAGCGCGCGCCAACGGCGTTCGCCAGCGATGAGCTCGAACTTATCGCTCCCGCTCACGCGCCGAACGACGAGCGGCTCGAGCAGGCCGTGCTCGCGAATTGAACTCGCGAGCTCTTCAAGTTTGTCTGCGTCGAAGTGCTGCCGTGGCTGTCCTTTTTGCGGCGTGATCTTTTCGATCGGGCACGAGAAAACGCTCTTATCTCCGTACGAAGGTGGAGGCGTGCTTGCAGGCAGGAGCGCTTCGAGTCCACGACCCAACGCTCGTCGCTTCGGGTCGTGGGTCACAACGCGTCCTGCGTGATGAGCTCGCGTGCGAGAGAGAGGTACCCCTGAGCGCCCTTCGACTGCACATCGTAAAGAAGCGCAGGCTTTCCGTGCGACGGCGCTTCTGACAATCGAATGTTGCGCGGGATAATCGAATCGAACACGTGAAAGTGTCCACGCACTTCGCTTGCTACTTGATGCGCGAGGTTGTTGCGCGGGTCGAACATCGTCAGCACGACGCCGCGCACATCAATATTCGGATTCAATCCGCCACGTACGCGATCAATCGTCGCCATGAGATGCGTGAGACCTTCGAGCGCGTAGTACTCGCACTGCAGGGGTACGATGACCTCGTTCGCGGCAACGAGGGCGTTGAGCGTGAGAAGCCCAAGCGAAGGCGGACAGTCGAAAAGAACGTAATCGACTTTGTTCTTCGCCAAGTGTGCGCTGACGGCCTCGCGAAGACGAAGTGCGCGATCCGTTGCGTCGACGAGTTCGATTTCAGCTGCGACGAGATCCTGAGTCGCGGGCACAAGCGTCAAGTTGCGAACTTCGGTTGCGATGCTTGCTTCGGCCAAAGTTGCTCGGCCGATCATCACATCGTAAATGCTCTTACCGAATGCCTCTTTGCGAATTCCAAGGCCGCTTGTTGCGTTGCCTTGCGGATCGATGTCGACAAGCAAAGTTTGTCGCTCGGCCGCGGCCAAGCTGGCCGCAAGATTGACGGCGGTTGTCGTCTTTCCGACGCCACCTTTTTGATTCACGACCGCAACAACATGACAGGCCTTAGACACACTCATCGAGGCCGAGACTTCTAACGGATCGTGGCTCGCGCTCCATTACGAATCGTGCGCGAAGAAATTCGTTGCACTTTTTTTCGCGCTGCGCAACCCACGTAGTACGTTGTCGGAAGATGTAGGACATTGTGAGTCTCTGGCGAACAAACGAAGGTCAGGATGCGCAATCACAGAGTCAATAAATCGTGGTGGATCGACGAAGCATCGGAAGCGAGCGATCGGATTCAACGCGAGCAGTTTTGGAAGAGCGACCGTCCTCAAATGGACGGTCAGTTGATCGATTTGAGAGCTCGTAGAGAAGCGCGACTCGGACGCTAACGCGCAACGCGAGCTGCACACGAGGGGTCGAGAACACGTTTGCGTGCACAGGGCGCGCAGCGCGGGGTCGGGTTTGTCAGGGTTTCCGAAACGAGGACACAACATGGGTTTTCCCAAGAGCTACCGCAGCATTGAAGAGTTTGAACGCGAAGAGTTGCGACCGGGGAACAAGGTCGGCTTCACGCTCGAAGATCTCGTCCAAGAAACAATGATGGGTCAGAGCGATCTTCTCTTTGACGACACGCACGATGAGTACGATCCGGATCAAAAGGAAGACAAATACTAAATGAACGGACGGTGCCTTAAACTCTAAGAACACCGCCCAAATTCCGTCAACTAACTTGCCGATTGTCCTCCCGGTCAGTCGGCGCCCGCGCCTCCGCCTCGAGTGCGCGGGCATTTCGTTTTGTGCACTGGAGCCTCGCAAGCGTCAGCCGGTCTTAGCCCGCATCGCCGGCGAGAGGTGGCGTAACAGTTCCCTTTGCTTTTGGAACAAAGTGCTCAGCGATGAACCGGCCGATGCCAGGCAAGTACCAGCCAATTGCGTAGAAGCTCGGATAGATGACGCGCGCCTGCTTTTTCCTCACAGCACGCAGCACGAGTTTGGCCAATACGTCGGCGTCTCCCACCGGAGCAAGCTGCGTTGCCGAGGATTCCTTTACTTGAGCAAAATTGCGATCCGCCATCGGCGTTTTGACCGGACCTGGATAGATCGTCGCTACGTGAACACCCTCGCGCGACACTTCCATTCTGAGGCTCTCGGAGAAATTGCCGAGAGCACCTTTGGTGGCTGTGTAGTGAGCAAAGTACGGCGCCGGCTGAAACGCGGCATTGCTCGCAATGTTTACAATGCACCCACTCTTTCTCGCGAGCATCGCTGGAAGCACATGGTGAATTGCGGCGATGGGGGTGTGCACGTTGATTTGAAAAATCCGCCTCACGCGCTCCGCATCGACTTGAGCGGAAGGCTCAACGTACGAAGTACCAGCGTTGTTGATAAGCACGTCTGAAGGACCGAAAGTCTCCTCGGCACGAACGAGCCAGCCGATGGGATCTTCGGCGTTTGACAGGTCGGCAACGATCGCCTGTGATTCGCACCTGAGTTCCGCTTGAAGCTGGC
The DNA here is from genome assembly GCA_023248745.1 of Myxococcales bacterium. Lineage (GTDB taxonomy): Bacteria > Myxococcota_A > Polyangia > Polyangiales > Polyangiaceae > JAHFDX01. The sequence continues at coordinate 48,571 of JAHFDZ010000005.1, forward strand.
GGAGTTCGACTTTTCGTCGCGCGACAAGCGAGAGTCGGTTGCCCGGCACGTCGAAAGCTTTCGCAATCGCCAGGCCAATCCCGCTCGAAGCGCCCGTGATGACTACGTGCATCGCCGGAGGCTAGCTCCGTGGAGCAGGGTTGCCCTTACCCCTCGGGTAACAATCCTTCGACAACGCTTCTTGACGTCTTTCCGCCGCACTGTAACTTCGCACGCCCCATGCAAGTCACCGTCCAGCGCATTTCTTCAGTTGTAATGGAGCTCGAAGTCGCCGTTCCGGCCGATACCGTGAAGGCAGAGCTCGAAAAAGCCTATACCGATCTTGCTAAGAAAGCGCAGATCAAAGGCTTTCGCCAGGGCAAGGCGCCGCGAAACATCCTTCAGAAGATGTTTGCACCGCAAGTGCAACGCGACGTCGTCAACCAACTTGTCAATGACACGCTCCCCAAGGCGCTTGAGGAAAAGTCGGTCACGCCGATCAATCAGCCGCAAGTGGAACCACTCAAGTTCGAGGCGAATTCAGACTTTCAATACAAGGCCCGCTTCGAAGTGCAGCCCGAGGTCGAGAAAGTCGATTTCGAAGGGTTCGCCCTTTCGCGCTCCACAAAGGTCGCCGATGAAAAGAGCGTCGAAGAGCAATTGGCCGGATTGCAGCAACGCCTCATCGAACTGAAATCCCCAGAACCCATGCGCGCCGCAAAAACGGACGATGTGCTCACGATCGATTTCACCGTTGAGGTCGAAGGGAAGGTTCGAAAAGACGCCGAAGGCAAGAGCGTGCAGGTCGAACTTGGCTCAGCTCAACTGTTGTCTGAGGTCGATTCGGCACTCGTTGGGAAGAGCGTTGGCGAAAACGTATCTGTAGATGTCACATTTCCGGAGCAGCATCCTCAGAGCGAAATTCGCGGTAAGAAGGGCAAACTCCACGTCACGCTCGTTGAGGTAAAAGAGAAGATGCTCCCTGTCCTCGACGACGCTTTTGCGAAGAAGGTCGCCAACTTCGAAACGCTCGTCGAGTTACGTGCCGACATTCACACGAAGCTCGAAAAAGCGATCAAAGAGCAATGCGAAATTGCCCTCGCCGAACAGATTGTGTCGTGCCTTAATGACAAGAATCCAATCGAGGTCCCGCAGAGCTTGGTCGTGCAGCAGGCGAACATGATGCTGCAAGAGATCGGTCAGCAGGCGACCCGTTCGCGTGCGCAATTCACCGAAGAGCAAGTGAAGAATATTCAAGAGAATGTTCTGAAGGATGCGGAACGCAAAGTCCGCGCGGGTCTCCTGATGGCGGCCATCGCAAAGCTCAACGGGTTCAAAGTAACCGAGGAAGACATCGAAAAAGGCCTCGTCGAGCTTGCGGAAGAAACCGGGAAGAACGTCGCGAAGTTGAAGGTTGAATATCGAGACCCAAATCGCCGTAACATCCTTATCGGGATGATTCTCGAAGACAAAATCTTGGACTTTATCGAGAGCAAGTCGATCATCACCGACGCGCCTGCAGAAGAGGCTGTCGCTGCCGAGGCAAGCGAGAGCCCCAAACCCGCAAAGGCGGGAGAGAAAAGCGCGAGCAAAAAGACCGAAGACGAGACCTAAGCAGAGACCTAATCAGTCACGAACCAATATGAGGTCATGATGTCCAGCAAGCGGCCCGAGAACCGAATTCAAGCCGTTCAGCTTCTTGAGCGCGCCCGCGACTTCATTCCGTACCCAACGATCGTCGAGAGCACCCATCGCGGCGAGCGCAGTTGGGACATTTTCAGCCGCTTGTTGAAGGACCGCATCGTCTTTCTAGGCACTGAGATCAATGACGACGTTGCCAACATCATCACGGCACAGTTTCTCTTTCTCGAGAGCGAAGATCCCGACAAAGAGATCATGCTCTACATCAACAGTCCTGGCGGCGTCGTCTACAGCGGCCTCCAGATTTACGACACGATGCAATACGTCCGGGCACCTGTCTCGACCACATGCCTTGGTCTTGCGGCATCGATGGCTTCCGTCATTCTCGCTGCTGGCGAGAAGGGAAAGCGTCGCGCCTTGCCCAATGCCCGCATCATGATCCACCAGCCCCATGGTGGCGCCCGCGGTCAGGCGACCGACATCGAGATTCAAGCGCGAGAAATTCGGTACCTTAAAGACCGCCTGACCGACATTTTGGCCGGAGCATCTGGCAAGCCGCGCGACCAGGTCATGAAAGACCTCGATCGCGACTTCTATATGGGTGCAGGAGAAGCCAAGGAATACGGCATTCTCGACGAAGTGTTGCCCGCACGTAAGAAGCTGGGCGAGCCCAAGAAGTAACGCCCTTTCGCGCCTGCTTCACACAGCCGCATTGAGGCGCATCATGAAATGCGCCTCAATCGACAGCGCGCGACTTGCGGGTTTACGGTGGCTGGCCTTAACCTCAACAAGTTGGCGCGCGTAACCTTCAAGAGAGGCAGCCGTGGAACGTAGACGAGACGACAACCAAAACGGCAACCTCAGTTGCTCCTTCTGCGGCAAGTCGCAAAAAGAAGTCAAGAAGCTCATCGCAGGCCCTACGGTCTACATTTGCGATGAGTGCATTGGCCTCTGCAACGACATCATCGCCGAAGAGGTCGAAAAAGAAGAGC
>JAHFDZ010000186.1:0-5360 GCA_023248745.1 Myxococcales bacterium
GTCCTCGAAAAGAACGAGGCTGAAGTTCTCATCTGTGCGGCGAAGCTCTTCGAGCTGCGTACGGGCAGGCGGCACGTGAGCGCGCGCCACAGCCATGGGCTCGCTCGTGCCCGACGTTGTGGACCAGTCGGATTGGTTGCTCCTCGACCACGCGGTGTAGGCGATGAATGCGACGACCATCAGTATGAGGGGAACACCGATCGCAGGGTGCTCGAAGGCAAGCGATATCAACGCGCCGATGAGTTCGCCGCCACCACCACCGCCACCACCACTCGAGCTGCGACCGCCACCGCCACCACCGCTGCTCGAACGTGAGCCTCCGAACGATTGACCGCCGCCTGGCCTCGCCCAGGCGTCGCCTTGAGTGAGTAAAATCCATAAGCCAGCGACGGTTAGGCAAGCGATGGCAACGACAAGAAACTTGACGATTGGCTCGTAGCGGCGATTGCGCACTTTCATTGGGCGACCATTTCGTCCGGCAGTTCGTTCTCGTCGTCGTCTTTGCGCGGATAGAGTCCACTGAGTGCCTTGCCCATGCTCAGGATGGACTTCGCAATGGTGGCGCTATCGTTAAGCGCGATGCCGGTCTCGGCGGTCGAAACAGCGGCCGACCATTCTGCGCCAACTCGCTTGGTGTCGAGACCCACGTCTTCCACAATCACCGCGACGCGCTCAGCCATCGCGAAGTAAAGAAGGACGCCACTTCGGTCGCGCGTCTTCGATATGCCGAGATCATAAAAAGCTGCCTTTGCCGCTTGCACGGCGGCGTTCTTCCTGTGCCTCGGAAGAACGAAGAAACGAGACGCGAACGGAGTGACACGAAAGAGTGCAACGCCAGCGACAAACGCCACCGCGAGATCGAGCGGGATAAAGTGGGTAGCAAACTCGGTGTCAGCGAAGAGGAGAACCATTAATGTCGCAGCAGATATTACAAATCCGAAGAGCGCGGCAGCTCCCCAATGAGGGTCTGCTTCGCGCCGCACGACAACGACGAACTCCGCGGACGTGAGGCTTTCGGCTTCACGTACGGCAGCGACGACTTCCGTCCGGGCCTCGGTCGAAAAGAGAGAGCTCAAGGCGGCTATCTTCGCGGTCGGCGGCCGTCGTGGCAAGGGTGGCGTCTGAGCAGTACGATCATCGCGCCGAAGGTGCACCGCTCGGTATTGCTGCTGGGGCGTCCGAATCGCTAACGTAGTCACGAACGAATGTCGTGATGTCGGCGCGAAGTCGGTACTTTCGAGGCGCTGCGCCAATTTCACCTTCGATGGCGACTTGGATCTCGCCGCCGCGGTTGCGTTCCAGCTTTGTGATGACGACACGCAATGACGAGGGAGCGCCCGGAATAGCCAAGGTCACGCTATTGGGAACGCCGAGCTCGCCGCGTTTGATTTCCGCGCCCTTAGGGCCAATGACAAGTTCGGCATTGAATGAAGTACTCGTTGTGGGTGACGGCGCAAACGCGCTTGCGCCGCTCTCGCGAAACATGCCGATCGTGATGCGGGTTTGATCGCCGTTCTGTCGTACGACGAGCCCACGAGAAAGTAACGGAACGAGATCAGCTTCGGGGGCTCCTGCGCCTGCGCTGCCCTCGAATGCGCTTACGTGGAGCTTGCCCTTCGGCGTCGCGATCGCGATGGTCTTGCGTGGCCCATCCAAAATTGCGTTCCATCGTGCAGCTTCACGTTGGCAGCGCGCCCGTGGTCCGGCGAAGGGAATTCGGGCGCACACAGAAGCGGTTCCGGACGCGAGCGCCTCGCACCTCGAACGATCGATGAACGATACGCCCGCGCAAAGCGACGGAGTTCGGCTTGCGACTGCGACACAAAGGGGTTCGCGCCCATACTCGTGGCGCGTCGGAATTTCGAACGGACACGCGTTCTCATTGCCCGCGACGATGGCGACGTCCCGCTCGCATCGCTTTTGCAGGAATGTCGACTCGATGGGTGCGCAACGCTTTGGGTCCTTCGCTTTGACTGCGTCGAGCGTGCGGCATGCGTCAAAGAGGAACGTCTCGTACCCAATCGATTCGAGTGCGTCTGCGACCAGGGGATCGAGTTGCGCGCGCTTTTGAACGCAAGCCTCGACGGTGGTGAACGCGGCTACGTCTGCTTTGAGATCACCAGCGGGCGCCGAGGGGTCGACTGAAAGTTCGAACGTTGCTGCGTCGACGTGAAGGACGCTTGCCACCGTGGAAGGACTCGTGACTGGCGGTGTGGGCGGTGGTAAATTTTCTTTATCTTTGCACCCCAGCGGCAGGAACACGCAGGCGCCCAGACAGAGAACGCGAAACCTGAGGAGAGTAACGAGTTGCATGCGCACTTGGGTGCATACCACCATCGTTTTGCTCACGTTGGGACCTTGAGCTCACTATCGTGGCGTTAAACAAAGGCTCAGCGTCCGCACGCGCGAGGCGTCGGCTTCGTAGAGCGCCATCTCGCACGCTCTGAGTGTTGCGCCGGTTGTTCGTACGTCGTCAACGACGATGACCGATCGATTCGCGACTCTTCGCCGCTCGCGAACCGTAAACGCATTCGCAACGTTGGTCTCACGCTCTCGGATTCCAAGTTGCGCCTGTGCTTCGGTGTTGCGGGTGCGTCGCATGAGTAAGGCGTCATGTTCGATCGCGCTCGCGTGGGCCACCGCGCGTGAAAGCCATACGCACTGATTGTATCCACGCTCCGTCAACTTGTCGGAATGGAGCGGTACGGGCGCGACGACGTCGAATCGTTCGTCAAGCGCGTTGCCTAAGCCGAGAACGAGCAAACGCCCAAGCATGGGCCCGAGATCGCGGCGCACCTCGTACTTTAATTTCGTGAGCGCGCGTGCGACTGCGCCGCCGTAGAGAAATGGCGAGTGTATGTGAGTTGAGCGTTCGATCGATGCAACGCAAACGGCGCAGAACGCGGTATTTTTTGGCACGTGTGCATCGCATGCCATGCAGAGTGAAGGTGAGAGTTGTTCGAGAAACCAAAAGACGGTGTTCGCTGCCATGAATCCGCGAATCGGCCACGCGCGCGCTTGGGTTGCGTCTAAAGCAGCTGCCTAAAGCAGTTGGACGGGATCGACGTCGATCGCCAGCCGTGCAGCGCGAGGCAATTCCGAGCGCGCAGCGAGAACGCACGCAACGCCGTACCGAAGGGCCCGACGCTCGACCGAACGCAGGAGGACGCGAAACCGATACCGGCCTCTCAAGCGTGTGAGAGGCGCAGGGGCTGGGCCGATCACCTGAAGCGCAGTGGCCTTCTCGGCGGCGCGTCTCGCTATCGCGGCGACGCGCGCGCACGTTTCTTTTGCGACGTCTTCGTCGACGGCGTCGACGCGCAAGAGCACAAGGCGTGAGTATGGAGGGTATCCGAGCTCCTTGCGATCTTTGAGCTCACGCGCGATGAAGCCATTGACGTCATGGGTTTGGGCGAACGTGAGCGCCGGATGTTCGGGGTCATAGGTCTGAACGAGAACCTGGCCCGGCAAGTCGCCACGCCCTGCGCGCCCTGCAACCTGCACCATCAGCTGAAAGCCGCGCTCAGTCGCGCGAAAATCGGGGATCGAAAGTGCGGCGTCTGCGTTGATGACGCCCACGAGGGTGACGTTGGGCAGGTCGTGCCCCTTCGTCACCATTTGTGTACCGACGAGAATGTCGAGCTCGCCGGATCGCACCTTTTCGATGATCGCCTCACCTTTCCGACCGCCACCGACATCGCGATCAAGACGTCCGATGCGTGCAGCTGGGAACGCCTTGCAGAGCGTCTCCTCAAGCTTCTCGGTTCCCAACCCGTCGAGCGTAAGCGATGTGGCGTCGCACTTTGGGCACGCCTTCGGCATGAGCGATTCGTACTCACAATAGTGACAAATAAGCTTGCCTCGTTTGTGGAACGTGAGCGCGACGGCGCATGAAGGGCACTCAAGTGTCTTGCCGCACGTGTCGCAAAGGACGCTCGGCGCAAAGCCTCGGCGGTTTAGGAACAGAATGGTTTGCTCCCCTGCTGCGAGCGTTTTCTCGATGGCGCGGTGCATGGGAATGCTCAGTCGGCGATCGCCGGTGGGGCCAGGGCCCATGCGACGAAGGTCAACCAACTGGACTTTCGGCAGCGTTTGCTCCCGCGCTCGCGAAGGAAGCACAAGCCTTTCGGCTTTTGCCTTCGTGACCAGGTGTTCGCTCTCGAGTGATGGGGTCGCGCTTCCAAGAACGCAAACACCACGTGCGCGGCGCGCACGCAAGATCGCCATGTCACGCGCGTTGTAGCGAACGCCGTCCTCTTGCTTGAATGACGAATCGTGCTCTTCGTCGACAACGATGAGACCCAACTTTTCGACCGGAGCGAAGAGGGCGCTGCGTGCGCCGATTACAACGTTGACCCTGCCCGACCGAAGGTCCGTCCACATCGCAAGCCGCTCTCGCGCCGGAAGCTCGGAGTGCAAAACCGCCAATTCGTCACCGAAGCGGGCACGAAATCGAGACACAAGTTGGGGCGTTAGTGCAATTTCAGGAACGAGAACGATGGAGCCGCGGCTTTGAGCCTTCGCGCTTGCGATGGCGTTCAAATAGACCTCGGTTTTGCCCGAGCCCGTGACGCCGTGAAGCAAGAACGTGCCGCCGTCGTTTTCGATCGCGCGCGTCAGGCGTGCACGCGCGGCGTCTTGCGCTTTCGTGAGAGACGGTGGTGTGTCGCTCGCAACGGGTGCTCCGAGGTTCGTCTCGAATGCAAGCTCACGTTCTTCGATTCGAACGAGACCAAGTTGGTCAAGTCGCTTGCATATCGAGCCAGCGGTTGGCCAACGTGCTTCGAGAGAACGTATTGGCGCATCGCCCACCGCGCGCAGGTGGCTCAGCACGAGTTGCGCCTGGCCTCGCGGTATCTTCGCTTCGGAGTCACCGACAATGGCAACGGCCCACCGTTGCGTGCGTCTTGCGATGCCGATCTTCTTGGCGAATAGAGAAGGCGACGCTATTTCGGATGCGGCTTCGCGTTCGATGGGCGGCAATGCAAGGCGCACCGCTTCCCCAATGGGCGCAAAGTAGTAGCTTGCAAGTTCCTCGATGAAACCAAGCAGCTCACGATCGAGTGCTGGTGTTTCGTCAAGAACGCTGATTATCGATTTAAGCTTCCCTGTTTTCGGGGTCTCGTCGGGTCCAAGCACTACCCCCATCACACGACGTGAGCCAAGTGGGCAGACGACGCGCGAGCCGGCTGCGACGGGCGCCTTTGCTCGATAGCTCAGCGGGTGATCGATGGGCGCGAGAACGGCGATGCGAAGAACGCTCATCTTGAACGAAGCGCAAGAAGAAGCGCAATGACAACGATGGCAACGAAAAGCAGAGCAATGAGCGTGCGATTGGACGACTTTGGAGGCGCCGGTTC
>JAHFDZ010000186.1:5370-12399 GCA_023248745.1 Myxococcales bacterium
GAATATCGCTGTGACCTTTGGTCAAGATCGCTGACGAAATCGGTAGCCTGACCGCCGAGAGAGGCTCGCTCCGCTCTTTATGACTCTCGAGCGCAACAAGTGTGACCGGCGAGCCCGCGCGCTCAAGTGCAAGCGTTGCGCGCTCTCGCGCTCGACGTCGTTCGACAATGCTGTCGCCAAAGTGACTGCTCATCCACTCGCCAAAACGAAGTGGGCTTGCAAAGAGGCCCGCCTTCATCATGTAGTCCTCGAGGTCACGGAGCATCGCGCTTGCGGTGGCGTAGCGCTGTTCGCGATCGGGCTGCAACGCGCGATTCACGACCACGTTAAGCGACTCTTCCTCGGGAAGGTCGCGTGCTGGAAGCGCCGGGATTTCGGCTCGCTTTGCGAGTTCGAGCGGTGACGGTCCACCTTCGGTCGTGCGGTAGAGCCTGCGTCCCGCAAGCAATTCCCACAGGACAATGCCTGCTGCAAACACGTCGGCGCGCGCGTCGATGGGTTCACCGCGCGCGTGTTCTGGGCTCATGTAGCCCGCCTTGCCCTTGAGGAATTCGTCGCCCAAGCCGTCGCCCTCGACGGCAACGTTTGCGCGCGCAATTCCGAAGTCGCATACCTTTACCTCGCCGTCGACCGACAGAAGAATGTTCGATGGCGAAACATCGCAGTGCACCAGATCGAGGCGTTCACCGGCTTCGTTCGTTCGACGATGCGCATAGTCAAGACCCTTGAGCAAATCGGCGATGACGTGAAGTGCAAACTCCACGGGTAAGCGCGTCTGCGACTTGGAGCAAAGGCGCAAGAGCGCGTTGAGGTCGAAGCCCTCGACGTACTCCATTGCGATGTAAAGGCGATCGTCTTCGCGACCAAGGTCGAACACTTGGACGACGTTGCCGTGATTCAAATCCGCCGACAGCTTGGCCTCGTGCACGAGCATTTCGGCAAAGTGCGTATTGCCGGCGAACTCTGGAAGGATCTGTTTGATCACCGCGAGCCTTACGCCGCCGAGTTCGGTCTGCGCGCGCGCGAGATAAATTTCCGCCATGCCGCCCTGGCCGATGAAATCGAACAAGGTGTAGCGACCGAAATGGCGCGGCAAAGTGCGCTTGCTTGCTTCTGGCGTACCCATTGAGAGCCCACCAATGTTTCTCGCGACATCCAAGCGGTCAAGTAGCGTCTGTGCGTATACTGCAATCAATGAGGTCGTGGTCTTTCGCGATCGCACGTGCTTGCCCGCTTTTGTGCGTTTTCGCAGGGGCGTGCTCGCGTGGTGCACCGGTTCTTGCGGCCGACGCTGGCGATCTCGACGTTGGTGCGGACGTTCACGATGCGTCGCTAAGCGATGCGGGTCCACCGCTTGCGTCGTCGTGCACGTTTTTTTCGTGTGTGCGCCGCGCCGATTGGGCCGCTTCGGATTCCGCCTATGCGTCGCTTTCAGAGGCAGAAAAGAAAGCGCCTGCAGTTGCGATCGCGCGGGCTCGCGTTCTTGTTGGCTTAGGTCGCGTAACCGAAGCCCTTACGGCGCTCGCTGACGTCGAGCCCAACGCTGGCGCATTTGCGGATACCATCCTTCGCGTTCGCGTCGATGCGGTACGCGCCGATGCAGCCGCGGTTCGGCGATCGCCCGATGTGGCCAAAGCCGTGGCTCAAATCCTCGCGACAAGTGCGGATTCCCGAGCGCGGCTCGAAGCGGTTCCACTGCTTGACGATCGCGCCGCAGCTGACGCAACCCTGAACAAGCTTCTCAAGGCTAAAAATGTACCCAAGGATGTTGCAATTGCTGCAAGGCGACTCCGTGCGGCTCGGGGCGGTGACGGTTCCGAGGCAGACGTTCGCTGGCTCTACGTCAACGCACCGATGTCGACTGACGTGGAGCCCAAAGGCACGTTGAGTGTTGACGAGTGGCGCGCACGCGCCGACGCGCTCGCACGCCAGGGAAGCCCCGAGTTGGCACTTGAGAGCAACGCGCGCGCCGAGCAGAGCGCAACGAAGGATGCAGAGAGATACGCAATTGCGAGGCAGCGTGCGTACGTGCTCTACAAGTCGCGTGCGCGATACCTCGAGGCTGCAGAGCAGCTGACCAAGCTTGCGCGGGCCGGCGGTACGCACGCCGATGAAGATGCATTTCACGCATCGCGATCGCTCTCGCGCGCCGATCGCGATGACGAAGCGATTGCAGGCTACGAGGCTCTTGCGCGTTCGCGTCCTAAGAGCGAGTGGGGCATGCGGGCGGCCTACTTTGTGGGGTACTTGCATGCCCTCCATGGCGAGTGGGCAAAATCTGAAATCGCGTTGACCCAATTTTTGAGCATGCGTCCAAAGATTGCCGAGGCGCGTGACGCAGCACGGTTCCTTGCGCTCGCTGCGTATGCGCAAGAGAAATGGCCGCTCGCACGGTCGCGATTTCGCGCGCTCTCTGCTGGAACAAAGTCTTCAGATGAAGCCCTTCGCGCAACCTATCTCGCGGCGCTGTCAGACGTGCGTGCGGGTGGCAAAGAAGGTCAAGATACTTGGCGATCGATCGCTGCGCGAGAGCCGTTCAGTTTCTCGGGCGTGATGGCACGGTCTCGCTTGCGCGAGACGAATCAGGACGTGCCATCCTTGCCAAAATTGAGTGCTGTTGAATCTGCGGCACCGCTCACGCCCATCGCCGCGGCCCTTCATGCTGCAGGACTTGATGACGATGCCGAAGCGAGTCTCGCGTCTCAGCTGGGCCGCGCCCCAATTCGGGAAGCGTGTGCGTCCTTCGAGGTTACCGATCGGGCCCATCTGCTCTTTTCGCGCGCTTCAGCAATCTCGCCCGCGACCATCGAGCGCGGCGAGCGCTGGGCATGGTCGTGCCTCTATCCGTCGCCGTACAAAGTGTGGATTGCAGAGCAGACGTCGCCGCCGCCTTCGCTCGTTTGGGCGGTGATGCGGCAAGAGAGCGGCTTTCATCCACGTGCGACGTCTCCCTCGCTCGCGCGTGGGTTACTTCAGTTGGTTGACGATACGGCCAAGGCGATGGAGAGCGAACTCGCGCTCACGCATCACGACTCCTATGACCCAAAGCACAACATCGCGCTTGGTTCGAAATACATCAGTAACTTACTTGACCGTTTCAAGGGGCAAGTTCCCCTCGCCGTAGCTGCCTACAATGCGGGACCCGAAGCGATTGCGCGCTGGCTCGCCCGCGCAAACTTGGTTGACGTTGAAGTGTTCGTCGAGTTCATTCCGTATCACGAGACGCGCAACTACGCGGCACGTGTCATCAGCAACTATGCCCGTTACCTCTGGCTCAAAGAGGCGCGCGAACTTCAGCTTCCGACGAAGCTTTCACCACCCAATCGCTGATTCACGCTCCAAGCGCCACTTCATGATACGACCTTAGGTCCGTGCTTGGTCTGTTCGTTGCTGCGCTCTGCATTGCGTTAAACGGCTTCTTTGTCGCGGCAGAGTTCGCGCTCGTCAAAGTGCGCGCAACGAGCGTGCGCGCGAAGGCGAAAACCGGCGATCGCAAGGCCATCGTTGCGCAGCAAGTGCTCGAGAGAATCGATCGCTACCTTTCGGTGAGCCAACTGGGCATCACGGTTGCGAGCCTCGGCCTTGGTTGGGTTGGCGAGCCTGCGATCGCCAAAATGATGAGCAACGCGGCGGTGAGCATTCTTGGGCGTGCTCCTCCGCCAAGCGTCGAAGTTGTCATCCACGTGAGCGCGCTCACCGCTTTGACGTTCGGGCACGTGATCTTCGGTGAGCTTGTACCCAAGCTTGTTGCCATTCAGCGATCGGAGCAAACAGCGCTCTACTCGGCGATTCCGATGCGCGTGGTGTTCCTGGCGTTTCGCCCCGTGCTTTGGGTGCTTGAGGTGACATCGCGAGCAACCCTTCTTGCCCTCGGAATGGATCCGCGCGCGACAGAAGGAAAACTATCCGAAGAGGAAATTGTCGCCATCTTGGCCTCGAATGTGGCGCACGGGCCGCACGGCATCGAAAAGAGTCGCCTCGTTGAGCGCGTGCTTCGGTTCACGCAACGCACGGCGCGTCATTGCATGGTTCCGCGCGTTGACGTTGTGTCGATTCCCATCGATACGCCGGGCGACAAGGTCCTCACGTTGATTCGGCAACACGAGTACTCGCGCATCTTGCTCACGACGAGCGCGTCACTCGACGACATTGAAGGGTACCTGTACGCAAAGGACATTCTGCTTCACGAGAGTCCGTCGACGTTGCCCAACATGCACGGCATCTGCAGGCGAATTATCTTTGTGCCCGAGACGCGCAGCGCGATCGATGTGCTTCGTGAGATGCAACGCACCAACCTTCACATTGCGGTGCTCGTTGACGAGTACGGTGGCACAAGTGGAATTGTAACGTTAGAGGATCTATTAGAGGAGATCGTCGGCGAGATTCGCGACGAATTCGACGAGGAGCCTCAACGCATTACGTCGGTACCCGGGTCGCCAAACACTTGGGATGTCGACGCGCTCGTCGCGCTTGAGGAGGTTCGCGCCCTTGGAGCTCCCGTGCTCGACGCCGATCTCGGCGAGTCGTTGGGTACATTCGTCGTCGCGCGGATCGGAAGGCTCCCGCGGCTTGGCGATCGCATCGATCTTGCGCCGAGCTGGCGAGCTGAAGTGACGCAAGTGAGCCGAAGGCGTGTAACGCGCGTGCAAGTGCAGCGGATCGAAAAGCGCGTTGAGTCGTAGGGGCGACGCGACTGAGTCAAGGACGCTAGTGCACCGCATGTGAGATCCGCTCAAGCATGTTGGGGCGGGGCGCTAGCAAATTCGCGGGAGCGAATTTGGGGTTTGGGCGAAGCCCAAGGGATTTGTCTAGTGCAGCGTTCCTTCGCGCAGCGAAGGCAATCGCTTGCGATTGCTTGCGCCTATCTCGCGAACGCTGCACTAGTTGTGGAGCATCTTGGCCAGCGTTGCTTTTGCCATCTGCAGTTCGGGTTCGAGCGCAATGGTCATCGTTGCACGCGACGTCTCGGCCTTCTTCACGAACGACTCGAGGTACTTGCGCGCGGCGTCCCACTCGCGTGCAGCGTACGCGAGGTGTCCGAGGACAAATCGTCCATATCCTTGACCACAAGGCGCACGCGCGAGCGCGTCGATGGTGAGTTGCAAGTCGGGCACGATCGCGCCCGCCGCCAATCTCGCGAGCGCTAAGTGGGCGCGATAGAGCGGCTTGTCGTGCGTACCCCAACGCGTTGCGCGTTCGAGGGCGCTGATCGCCTCGGAATAACGTTGCATGAGAAATAGCGTCGCGCCCAGCGTCCATAGATGAAACGGGCGCCTGGAAGCCGGGCTTCGCCGTGCGGCCGTTCGCAAGTGAGCAATCGCCTCGCTCCCATCGCCGTTTGCGAGAGCGGCGCGTGCTGCGTCCTGGTGCAAGACATCGGCAAGCACGTCGCAGCTGAGAGCTTGCAGGGCAATTTCGTGCGCTTCTTCGAAGCGGCGCTTTTCGTACAAAGCGAGATACAATTGGCGAAGCAACATCGCGTGCGTTGTGGGCTCAAGGCGTTGCCGAGTTGCGAGGCCAGCTTTTGCGTGACGCGCGCGAGTTGCGGGTGTCCGCGCTTCCATGGCGCGGCGCAGATGATCTTCGGCGGATGACGCGGAAACCCGCTTGGTGGCGGTCACATTAGAAAATGTAGCATCTGGCGCATTTGTGGGCCAAAAGCGGACGCCACCGCCGCCCTTCGGTCATGCTAAGTCATGCGCCATGGGGCGCATGCTTGTGGTCGGAAGCGTTGGGTTTCTCTCGGTCATTTGCATGGCCTGCTACCGGGAAGCCACGATAGCCGACTGTCAGCTCATTATTGATCGCATGGCTGAGCTTGGGTTGCGTGAGCATGCAAAGTCGCTCGATCCCGAGTCCGTGAAAAAGAAACAGGCCGAGTTCCGAAAAGAGCTCGAAGGGACGATGAAGATCGAGTGCATCGGACGACGCATCTCGGAGGCAACGATGACATGCGTGCGCAACGCCGACACGCAAGCCAAGCTCAACGCGTGCCTTCGATAGCTGGGCCTACTTCTTGAGCAACGGAAAGCCGAGGGCCTCGCGCTGCGCGTACCACGCTTCGGCGACCCCTTTTGCAATCGCGCGTACGCGTCCGATGAAGCGCGCGCGCTCTGTGACGCCAATGGCACCCCGCGCGTCGAGCACGTTGAACTGATGGGCGGCCTTGACAACGAAGTCGTATGCGGGGAGGACAAGTTTCTTGATGGGATCGTCGCCAAGCGCAAGCAAGCGCTTGGCTTCGCTCTCGTAGTGATCGAAGGCCGCAAAGTGAGCTTTCGTGTCGGCCTGTTCAAAGTTGTACGTTGACCATTGCCACTCGCTGCGCTGACACATCTCGCCGTACGTCACCGTGTCGTTCCACTTGACGTCGTACATTGAGTTGACGTTCTGCAGATACATCGCGATGCGCTCAAGGCCATAGGTGAGCTCACCCGCCACGGGCTTGCAGTCCATGCCGCCGACCTGTTGAAAGTAAGTAAATTGACTAATCTCGAGCCCGTCGAGCCACACCTGCCAACCAAGACCCCAAGCCCCTAGGGTCGGAGATTCCCAGTCGTCCTCGATGAAGCGCACGTCGTGCTCCTGTGGCTTCGTTCCCAACGCAAGCAGTGACTCGAGATACAAATCTTGAGTGTCGATCGGCGACGGTTTCAGAATCACCTGAAACTGATGAAACTGCTGCGCGCGATTCGGGTTGTCGCCGTAGCGCCCATCACTCGGTCTACGCGAAGGCTCGCAGAACGCAACGCTCCAAGGTTCCGGCCCAATCGCGCGCAAGAACGTGGCCGGATTGTAGGTGCCCGCGCCGACTTCGGAATTGTAAGGCTGCACGATCAAGCAACCGCGCTTCGCCCAAAAATCTTGCAGCGTGAGGATCAGGTCTTGAAAGTTCATGACGGAAACAAAGGGGTATCACAGCACAACCGTCAGCGCCCCACGCACCCCGCAAACTCCGCCGCCCCCACGCAAGGCAGCACCCTGCGACCGAGCACATACCCGCGAAGCGCAGCGCTCACATAAAGGGAA
>JAHFDZ010000418.1 GCA_023248745.1 Myxococcales bacterium
GTTGTGTCGAGCATGGCGCCCCAGAGTACTCGAAACGGTGGGCCCTTGCCGCGCGGTTTGGTCGACAAATTGTTGATTTGGTAAATTGTCCACACGCTTCAGCTTCAGACGCCAGTGCCATCTGACGTTCAGAGCAAGTCACCTGTCGTGCTTGGGGAGAAACGAATGTCCGTCCTCGTCCGTTCTTTTGTCGGTATCGGTTGTGCGTCGACAATTCTCTGGGCGTGCAGTTCGCTCGCCAAAAACGAGACAGAGTCCGACGAGCAAGACCTCACCGTCGCCGAATGCCAAGCGAACGCGCGTGCAGCGAATGAGAGCTGCATGAAGCTTGCGAAGCAACGCACGGATGCGGTGCAGCGCAAGCAAGCCGCCGAGGCATGCACGAAAGCCCTCAACGAGTCCTTGTCCAAGTGCGCAACCCTTTCGCAGGCGCCGCCGAAGGATGGCGCGCCACCGTCGACGACGACGCCAAAAGTTGGCGGAGGTATTGTAACCGAGCCGATGCGACCAGATGCTGGGCCACCGAAGCCCGATGGCGGACAAGTGCCACCGCGTCCTGATGCAGGTGGGCCAACGCCGCCGACACCACTGCCGCCTCCGAAGACCGGTGGCGGACAACCCAACACCAGTCCGCCCGCAGATGCGGGTCGGCCTGCTCCGCCACGCCCAGGGCTGCGCTTCTAAGGCGTGAGCGATTCGTCGCGGATAGGCGTTCGCTTTTCTCGAGGTACGGCAAGGAAGTCGTCGACCTCGAGGTGCGCCCATACTTGCGTTCGAAAAGTGACCAAGCGGTCGCTGAGCGTCTCGAGCGTTTCTGGCTTTCCGATCGTGACGACGTGCATGGTGATGCAGTGTCGTAGGAAGCCCGCGAAGGCAAAAAAGTGGGCGCGGATTTCTTGTTTTTCGCGGCTGGCCTCGAGCGTACTTTGCAGTTCCGCGTCGTATGCCTCGGGGCCGACCACGACGGCCTGTTCGATGACCGAATGAGTGCGTGGATCGATCTCGAGCCGAGAAAATGCGGCGTCGCGACACTTCTGTCGGCTTGCGAGTTCACCGAGATCGAACGCTTCGAGTTCGAGTTGCGTTTGTGTGCGCGCGTGCACCGCTACCAGTCTCGTCTTTGCATGATCATTGATCTGCCACGCGCGCCCATCAGGGAGCGCCAAGGTGACGAGGAAACGCTTTGAGTGAAAGTGCGCGAGTATTCGTTCGGGCGCGAACACTTCGCGATTCGGTGCGGCTTCGGGGCGCAGTGCCGTGCGATCACCTTCACGAGGCCCGCACCCGCTTGCGAAGGTGAGCACGAGTGCGGCGAGGCGAAGGTTGAGCTTGTCTAGGCGCGCGTGAGCCATTCGGGATGCGAGTTGTCGTTGCCGCGCACGATATTGAAATAGCGTGTTTGCAGTTGCTTGGTAATGGGTCCCACCTTGCCGTCGCCGATGGGGCGATTGTCAACTTCCCTGACGGGTGTCACTTCGGCGGCGGTGCCGGTGAAAAAGGCCTCGTCGGCGAGCCAAAGTTGATCGCGCGTGATGCGGGTTTCAATAACGGTGAGGCCATCTTCGCGCGCGAGCGTCATGACCGTTTCGCGTGTGATGCCTTCGAGAATTGAGCTTGAGAGATCGGGTGTGTAGAGGACGCCCTTCTTGACGATGAAGATGTTCTCGCCAGAGCCCTCGGAAACGTAACCATTTGTGTCGAGCAGGATGGCTTCGTCGTAGCCCGCGAACTTCGCCTCGCGTTTGGCGAGCACGCTGTTGGTGTACTGCCCCATCATTTTGGCTTTGGCCAAGCTGACGTTGATGTGATGCCGCGCGAACGAACTGATCTTGGCGCGAATGCCACTTTGCAATGCTTCGTCACCGAGGTACGCGCCCCAGTTCCACGCCACGATGGCGGTGCGTGTGGGGTTGTTCGGAACGTAGATGCCCATCGCTCCTTCGCCGATAAAGGCCATCGGGCGCAGATATCCTTCCTGCATGCCGTTCGCGCGCAAGACATCGACGCAAGCACGCATCACTTGTTCACGTGTCACCTTGGGAGCCAACAAGGCCAGCTTGCACGTGTCGAACAAGCGTTCGATGTGGTCGGCGAGGCGAAAAATAGTGGTATGGCCGTCTTGACGCTTATAAGCCCGAATGCCTTCGAACGCTCCGACGCCGTAATGGAGCGTGTGGGTTAGAAGATGGACGTTTGCGTCGTCCCAGTTGATTAGCGCTTCATCGAGCCAAATTTTTTTGACCTTGTCGACCATCGAACTTCTCCGTCAGCCCTAGAAGGGCAGTCGAGCCTAGTCCCGTGTTCATTCAGGTGCCACGAACATTCTCGTAACCGTTGCATGACGCGCCGCGCAGCCTCAGATTGGAGAACGAATGTGTCCTCATTGCGGCCGAAACGCCCCCATAGTCTATCGCGGAGTCGCCCCCCATTGCACGGCGTGCAACCGCCTGCGGATGCCCCTTGCGGGTCCTTCCGTCAATCTTGCGGGTAAGGGCTCTCAAGTAACCGGTAGGGTTGCAAATGTCGTGGGCAAGGTAATCGGTGGCGTTGGGCTTTCGCTCTCGATGCTCGGTGCTGGCCTTGCGTGGGTGCTCTCGCACGACTGGAGTATCGTTGCGGTCGCGAGCCTTCCCGTTCTCGTCCTGTTCGGTGTGATTGCGGCTCCATTTGTGTTCGGTGGTAAGTCGCTCGAACAATCGGGAACGAAGCGCGAATCGCGTGTGCGAGAGCAAGCGGTCTTCGCAATGGCAGCGCAGCGAGGCGGACTGCTCTCGGCTTGGGACGTCGCAACTGCTTTGAGCATGCCATCCGACGTAGCGGACGCGGCCCTCACGGACATGGCAAAACGGTTCCCAGATAAAATCGCGCTCGAACTGCGCGACGATGGGACGGTGACGTACCGATTTCTCGACGTCCTTCCGCTGCCCGATTGGGACGAACGCGTTCGCGTTGCGACCGATCAACAAGCGGCGCGTGATCTCGAAGAGGAAGCCGCGGAAGCTGAACGAGAGCGCGTTGCAAAACGTACAGTAGGTTGACTATCTAAACGCCGCGTTGTCGGAGCAAAACGTAGGTCGCGCCCTCTCCGCCGTGTTCACGCGCCGCCGTGCAAAACGCTGCGACGTGTTCGCTCGCGGGGCCTTGAGAGAGCCATGCGGCCATCTCGCCACGAAGAACGCCAACGCCACCCGGTGAGTGTTCTCCTTTGCCGTGTACGATGAGCAAACACCGTTCGCCCTTTGATCGCTTTTCTCTCACGAATGCAGAGAGCGTTGTTTTTGCGGTCTCGGCGCTCTGCCCATGCAGGTCGAGCTTTGCATCCACCGGGATTGCGCCATGACGCAGTTTTCGTAACATTTCGTGTGACAATTCGACGCGTCGGCCTTCGACGCGTTGTCCGTCGTCTTGCACTTCGAAACGCGTTGGTCCCTCCACGAGCTTGCGAAGGTGCTCGCGCACAGCGGCGTCTTCTCGTTCTTGTTCGCTCGGCTCATTGAGCTTGCGATGGGCAAAGTCGGCTGTGTTGCTCCGCTCAAGCGAACTCTGCGACGCCGGAATGCGCCGGTTGGTTTGGTCAATCGCCTTGACACCGCTCATCATGCGATGAAACGCGAGCGCTTCTTCTTCGGCTGTGAAGACTTGGGCCTTTGCGGGTTTTGAGGGCTGTGTCGTTTTTTTTTGCGCGGCGTTGCCTTTGATGGTCGCTTGC
>JAHFDZ010000187.1 GCA_023248745.1 Myxococcales bacterium
CAGCTTGTCTTCGGCAAGAACCGTCGCACCGGTCATCGTGTTGAGAAGCGTACTCTTACCGGCATTGGTGTAGCCGACGACAGCAACGGTTGGGACGCCATCGCGCGAGCGCTTGCGACGGCGTTGCTCGCGCTGCTTCTTTAGCTTCTTCAGCTGCGTCTCGAGATGCGTAACCCGTTCCTTCGCACGACGACGGCCGATCTCGAGCTTTGTTTCACCCGGCCCACGACCACCAATGCCGCCAGTCAAGCGAGAAAGCGAATCGTCCTTCTGAGACAAGCGCGGCAGACTGTACTTCAGTTGTGCCAACTCAACTTGCAGCTTGCCGTCACGCGTCTCGGCACGTTGCGCGAAGATGTCGAGAATCAACTGTGATCGATCGATCACTTTGAGGTCGCTTATTTTCGCGATGGCTGACGCTTGCGACGGCGTGAGCTCGCGATCAAACACAAGAACGTCAGCATCAAGTTGCATGGCGCGAATCACGACTTCGTCGAGCTTGCCTCGACCGAGCACGTACTTCGCATCGATGTGCTCTCGAAATTGAACAACGGCATCCACAACTTCAACACCTGCCGTCCACGCAAGCTCACGCAGCTCGCGAATGCTCACGTCGGCTTCGGCGTGCGCGCTCTGCGACTTTTCGCCAACATGCACCAAGATGGCGCGGCCATCTTTTGCGCGAACTTCACGTCCACCGCGCACGCGAGCGAACTCGGCTTCAAGGTTTTCGATGAGCTCGCCAAAATTGACGTGAAGCTCATGAACCGGAACGGGCCCAACCTCACGAAAAGGTAAAGCCTCTTGTCCACCCGGAACATTGTGTGCGTAGTGGATGCCGCGAACTTCACCACGCGGAGAGAGTTGCAACGCAGCCACCAGGTCGAGCCTGAGGCGCACAAGGTCGACGTGGTCGTCGTGCGTCAGCGGCTCGCCGCGCAAGTGGGTGTGAACGAGCCTCAGTGCGCGAAAGCGACCCTCGGCAGCGCGCAAACGGCCAATGTCAGGCAGCATGAGTTGGCCTGCGTCACCCACAATGACGTAGTCCACTTGGCCTGATCGATGAACGAGGACGCCCACTTGGCGACCGCTTTCCATTGACGCTTCGACCAGAGCGCGCGTTAGCTCCGGCGTCGTGATGTGCTCAATGGGCACGCGCCGCCGGTACAAGCGTTCGAGCGTCCGAAGTGCCGAGGGAGAGAGACCCGAAGTGTTGCCGTAGAGTTCGATGGGAAGTGCATTAGCCCCGTATTCGCTTGCTGCCCACGGAAGACTGCGTCGTCTGCTATAGAAATGCAGAAATCGCGAGAGCGGCAAACCAAGTCTTTGCCGAAGCCTTTGGAAAGCCCATGCCGACATTCACGCGACGATAGTTAGTCAACACGATTTACTTCTGGGTGCACTTCACATCGCTCGACGGAAGCGCCCACGTCCAGAGCGGCGCTGTCACGCGCGGGTAGTACATCGTGAACGAGTAACACATCTCGTCGCTCGTCCTCTCACCGAAGCGAACGCCGCGCTCGGTCGAGTTCTCCCACACGCAACGCGTGGTGACGGTGTCGCCTTCTTGAATCGTACCGTTGAGCGGGAACCAAACCTGCGAATCGAAACTCCACGCAGGTTGTGTTCCGAGATCGATGCTTGAGCCGCCACCCTTCGGATGAAGCGTTGTTTGGATCGACTTGCCGAGCTGATGCATGTGCGGGAGCGCGGCGAAAAGATGAAGGCCATTCATTCCTTGCGGAACGGTGTAGTCGCACGAGAGATCGCGTGTTGCACGAGCCGGAATCTGAATTTGCGTCGTGCCGAACGCAAAGACGTCGGCATCGTAGGGTCTGAGCTTCGGCGTGGTGCAAAACGAGAAACCGCTGCCATCTGCTTGATCTGCAACGCGACCGAGGTTGCTGTAGTGGACCTGCACGATAAAGTGACTCGTGCCCTCGACCGGAAAGCCCGCTTCGGCAGGAAGCTCGATCGATTGTGTACCCGGCGCCCAGGCACCCACCATCCGCCAATCAACCGACGCTGCCGACTTGCATGGCGTAGGCGTCGCTGCGTACGCGGTCGATCCTTGAAAAAGGATCATGTGGTGCACTATTTTGGTGTTGTCGAGCTTTGGGTAGATGCCAACGATGTGCTCTTTTTGTGCCCGCGTAATGTCGACGCCGTAACAGACATATTCGTCCGCGGTGGTCTGCGGCATCGTCCACTTGCTTGACGGCACAACATCGAGGGTCGCTTCGCAATTGGCCGTCTTAATCGTGCCCGCATCTGGCACCTGCGCCACTGAGGCACATTCACCCTTGGGCGCACCTTTTGCGACCCATGACTTGAGCGTGGCGACATCGATCGCGCCCAGACGGGCATACGGCACGGGCGGCATTGGTGAGCCGAGGGAGCTGATGCGCTCTGGAACCGCTTCGTAAACTTTTCGCGTTGGGTCAGTCTTTGACGTCGCCATCAAATCGGCATGCGTGACCAGCGGCATCGGCGCCCCGAACTGCGGCGAAGTGCCGTGGCAGCTCTGGCAATTTTGGGCAAGGATCGTCTGAATTTCGCAGGGCAACTCGACAGGTATCGGCGTCCGCTCAACCTTTGCGGAGCAAGCGCAGGCGAGCAACGCAAGCCATCCAGCACGCACACTCGCCCCCAAGACTCTCACTGCGAAAGCCTGACATGAAGTGCGCGATTGCGAAAGGCACTGAACGCGCCACGCCCGCGTTGAGACGGGGTGCGCTAGCGGTTGACGCGCTCGAGGTAGTGGCCAGTGCTCGTGTCGACTTTGACCCACTCGCCCTCTTTAATGAACAAAGGCACGTTCACGACTGCGCCGCTGGAGAGCGTAGCAGGCTTGGTTGCACCACTCGCCGTATCGCCCTTCACGCCTGGCTCACTCGTTACGATCTGAAGCACGACCGATGCAGGCAACTCGACACCGATGGCGTTACCATTATACAGCGTGACCGCGACTTCGAGCCCTTCGATAAGGAAGTTGCTCTCGTCGCCGAGCTTGTTCTTTTCGACGTGGATCTGATCGCCGTTGCTCGTGTCCATAAACACGTAGGTATCGCCCTCGTCCCATGAATAGGTCATGTCGCGCGTTTCAACGTCGGCGAGCTCGACCGATTCACCGGATTTCCATGTGCGCTCGATCACCGACCCGTTCGTCAGGTTTTTCACGCGACACCGCGTAAATGACTGGCCTTTTCCGGGCTTGACGAACTGGTGCTCGACAACGAGGAAAGGAACCTTGTCGATCTCAATTTTGAGGCCCTTGCGGATATCGGTCGTGTTCGGCATGAGGGGCCGGTGGGTATCACGCCCGGTTGAGTGCTGCAATGGCCGGTCGCAATGGCGGATAGCCCCGCAGGCGCTGATGTTGTAACGGCGAGGCCATGTCGCAAAGCGGAGAACACCTGTCCTTCGGGCGCACGGGCGATGAACCACGCTCCGGTTGCGTAGAAGTCGTGTGCGGCTCGATGTTCAGTGGAAAAACGGAAGAACTCTTGCGGCGCTTGAAGCGCGCCAAGCTCGCGCGACAGCGGGTTCAGCTGTTCAAGCCAAAAGTGGACAATCGCTATGACGAATCCAAGGTCATCACACACGAGGGCTTGGCCGCGGACGCATTTCCCGTCGCAGGCGTTGAGGAGCTCATGCAGCACGTGGCGCCAGACACCGCCGTCGTCGGCATCGACGAGGCGCAATTCTTTGGAGAAGAAATTGTTCACGCCGCCGATGCCCTTGCGAACCGAGGCATTCGCGTCATCGCAGCCGGCTTGGATCAGGACTATCTAGGCCGACCTTTCGGCGCGATGCCGGCACTCATGGCCATCGCCGAGTTCGTGACCAAGTTGCACGCGGTCTGTCAGGTTTGCGGTGCGCAGGCCAGCCGGTCTCAGCGCATCGTGGGTGCTCAAGGACAGCTATTTGTGGGCGGCGCAGCTGATTACGAAGCGCGATGCCGGCGATGCTATGTGAACCAAGTCCTCGAGCGGAGTGAACGTTCGGGCCAATGAACCGCGCTGAGCGAGAAGAGCGATGCGAGAACTCGAAGACGAGCTGCAAGAAATCAAACGCGAGATTGTTGAATCACGCAGCCTCACCATCAAGGCGAGCAATGCCGTTAACGCACTCGCAGCCGACATCAAGTCGATCTCCAAGCGTCAACTCGACTACGAGCGGCGAATCAATTGGAACAGTGCGACCGCTTACGTCGTCTTCGTCATCGTCGTTTTCACGTCGCTGAAGTTCGCCGTCGATGCGCGGGTCGACGCAATTGTTGCGAAGAACAGCCAGGCGGAAAAAGAAGTCGCGCGGCTTGGGCAACTTGAAAAGCAGGTAGCAGACCGCGAAGAAGACCATCGTCGTGCGAGCGAAGCGTCCTGGAAATTCTACGAGCTCATTCGTAACAATCGTCGTACTGAGATCATTCGCAGTTACGAAACCACGAAGAACTTGCCAATCACGAAGGCCGAAGCAGCGCTCTTTGGCGAGGCTGTTGAACGCGCAAAGGGCGAACTCGCGATCACCCTCTATCTTCAAGGTGTTGAGCAAACAAAGTTGCAGCGATTCGCCGAGGCCGCCACGTCGTTTGAGCAATCGATCACACACAAAGACGACTCACCGGTAGCCCCTTCCGCCAAACTCGGACTCGCGCAAGCGTGGCGCAAGCTGAGGAAGTTCAAGGAGGCCGTCGTGCTGCTCGACAAGCTTCAGAACGACCCGTCGGACAAAGAGATTCAAGACGACGCGATTCAACTTCTCGCAAACACGCAGATGGATCTCGAGGCTTGGAACGACGCGAAAAACTCATGGAAACAATTGCTTCATCGCTTTCCTGAGTCGGCATACGCGCAGGAAGCAAAGTTGATGATTCAGCGTCTTGACCTTAGACGGTAAAGCGGCCTACACGCGCCCGTCATGCGACACTTTGCAATTTGCTTCCTGATGGTCGCCGGGTGCGAAAGCAAACCTGAGGCGACAACCGCCGCCCCCACGGGGGCGCAAACGGCAGCGCCATCGGTGGCACCGTCCGGCAACGCAACAGCCAGCGCGACGGCGAGCGCCACTCCTTCGGCAACCGCTTCCGCCGCACCACGTCCGGAGCGCCCAGTCCCCAAGACGACGCCAACCGTGACGCTCAAGATGCCGGTCGAAACGCAAATGAAGGCCATTGGCTACATGCTCTCGATGCGAAGTCCGCTCCCGACCGACCCTCCCGTCGACACAGAGTTCGCAAAGGAGGTCGCAAAGCTTGCGCGGCCCGTAGTTGCGGCGCTCGATCATGGTTCGATCGGTGACAAGGTGAAGCTCGACAGCGTCGAAGTCATTGCGAGCGGGCGCGAACTCGACTTCCTCGTTGCGAAAGGCTGCGGGTCACAGATGCCCAAAGCGGTGTTGCAAAAAACCGGAAAGACGCTGCCGGCGCTGCTCGAGAAGGGCATCCTGGTGCTTCGATGTGCCGACCGTGACGTGCAATGTTTTCAGAGTACGCGCGACGCGAGCGACGTCTTGTGTACGTACGAGCACCGCAACTGAGGTCGCTCTCGGCTATCTATCGTCAACTTTTTTGTCTACTGCAAGGTACACCTCAACGGCGCTCCCTACGACGCACGCCACGCGCGTTCGCCCAGGGTTGACGGTGCACCATCGTGACTTCACCTGCACGTCCGGCTTGAAGAGGCGCGGAGCTTCGCCCGTGACCACAAAGCCAAAACGCGTTGGCCACACAACGCTCTTTCCATCAGCACTCGCAGAAGAACCTTTTAGCGGTTCGGCCACGCCTTTTGGCGAGACGAGTATTGCGCGATCAAGGTTCGGCAACACCGACACGACCTCCCCGCCCATAAACGCAACAAGGCCCTCGGATGTCCACGAAAGCGGCGAGCCGCGTACAGACACTCCCGTTTGAGGACACGACGATTGAAGACGCCCAACGAGAGGCAGAGAAACCGTTTGCGTCTGCCCTGTCGCATCCGCGAATGTGGCCCTCACGGGGGAGCCGTCGCATGGATCGCCGAGCGTCGTCCATCGCCACTTGCCGTTTGGCGATAGCGCGAGATCGGGCCACGCCGCGATACCATCAGCCGCAGCCTCTTCGCCCGTTGTCAGCAGCGCGCGAACAACGCCCGCACCCGTTCTCACGAGCAGCGTTGTATCGTCAACAAACTGGACGGGTCCAACAGATGGTCCTCCCGCGACGGGCAACATTGGAATCGCCTGCAGTCGCCGCTCGAGCTTCGCAGACACTGATTTCGCAAGCTTACTGAAAGTCGCTTCAATGTCTTTGAGCTTGGCAGCCTGATCAACGTCATCGAGCAGAATCGCCGCTCGAAGCAGTTCCTTTCTACCGAGGGCCGCGCGTACAAGAAGAAGAGGAAGCTCCCCGAGACTCTTGCTCGAGCCGCATTCAAAGCGATCGCCTGCGACGCGCCGTACCCGGAGCGCTCCGAACTCGGGGCAAAAAGATCGCGCCAAGTTCGAAATGTGGGTGGCTTCCGCCATCGCGGAAGAAAGGTCCTTTCCCTGCGCCACCTTCGCTGAGACGGCCTTTACCGCGACCGCGAACGGGTCTGCAGCTGCGTCGAGATCGCGGCTTAGGCCAGCCGGACGATCGAACCATCGCAATTGAATCGACTGCGCAGAGGTGGGCTCAAACTGCGCAGAGGTGGGCTCAAACGGTGCAACGGCGCCACCAAGCGTCACGTCGAACACAAGGTCGCCAACACCGTCGTGGTCGATATCGGGTGACGTCGCACGGAACGCAAGACCCGGCGTCTCTGATGGATCAAGCACCGCAAATGACGCGCGAACGGCGGGACGGTCAATTACCTTGACGACGCCAACAACGCGCGAAATAGCGCCTTGTGCTGACTTCACACGGCGCGCGCAACCAAGCTCAACGAGGAGCGTTTGCCCACTCGCCGTGAGACTCGACTTCCCCTCGCACCCTTCCCGCGTGACGGAGGCGCTGTTGAGGATCACCTCGCCTTGCTCGTTCGAACGTGCAAAAAAAAGTAACTCACCTGGATCATTTGGGGATTCGCGAACAAGCGCGAGTGCGCCACCCGAAGAAAGACCAACGCCCGCTGTAAATGTTCGTCCGGCCGGCGCCAACCGCTCGGCGCCGCCAAGCTTCCAACGCGCCGCAAGATGCGACGCTATCTCGACCTGCAGTCCCTCGGTTGGCGGCGCAGACGACGTGGGCTTCGTCGACGTTGGTTCTGCGGCATCGGAAGGAGCCGCGTCGATCGCATAGGGGACATAGGGCTTCGGACGATCGCACGCGTCACACCCTCCGAGCAGTGACAGAGGCAGAACCAGAAACGTTCGTTTCACAACCGTGAGCCTAACGAAGTTGAGTGAAAATCACCCACAAGCACGGGTTCTCGCTCGAGCGAGAGGCCCCACACGTCATTCACCTTCTTGACGATATCGCTGGCGAGACTCAAGAGGGCCTCTGTGGTGCCACCATCGTTTACGAGCGCAAGACTGTGCTTCGTCGAGATACCCACACCGTCTCGGCGGTAACCTTTTGAAAAACCGCTCTTCTCAATCAGCCACGCAGCCGCGACCTTTACGCGATCGCCATGAGCGAAGTGCGCTGGCTCTTCGACACCAAGCAAGCGCGCGCGAGCAACCAGCGACGCAAACATCTCTATTGACACGATCGCATTGGTAAAGAAGGACCCCGCACTACGCGTATCGTGGTCGCCATCATCGAGGACCATCCCTTTGTTGCGCCGCAATGCGATCACGGTCTGGCGGATTGTCGAGAGTGGCGCGACTGCATGTGCATCCACGTTGAGCGCGCGCGCAAGCTCCTCATATCGAACGGAACTCTCAGCGGCGCGCGATAGCCTCAGCGTGACCGACAAGACGACGTACCGATCGGGACGCCGTTTGAACATGCTGTCGCGATAGCTGAACGCGCATCGCTCTCCTGCAAGCACCGAGATGGCCGACGTGGGACGGTCAAGTACCTTTACCTGCTCAACAAAGGGGCCAACTTCGTAGCCGTAAGCGCCAACATTTTGGATCGGCGTCGCCCCAACGAGCCCAGGAATACCCGACATGCTCTCCAACCCTGCCCACCCTTCGTGGACGCATCGCTCCACCAACTTGTCCCAAGACTCACCGGCCTGCACCTCAAGGAGCACGTCTCTATCGTTCCGTTCCTTGACGATCACACCTTGCGTCATCACACGCACCACGCGCCCACGTACGCCTGAGTCTGCAACCACGATGTTACTGCCGCCTCCTAAAACAAATGGCGCTTCTCCAGCCGGAGCGCCGAGAACGCTCTCGACTAACTCGCCCTCTGTCGCGGCCTCGATCAGCGTGTCGGCAACCCCCCCGAGCCGGAGCGAAGTGAGCGGAGCAAGGGGTGCAGAGACGAGCTCACGCATAGTATTGTGTTTGCGCCGTTTGCGCGCCGGGATCAAGAAAACGGTGTAGACCATTCGTTCGTGGCCGAGTCATTGCCCATTGACGATGTTCTTGGCGAGATCGTTTGTGCCCTGCAAGCGCATGCGTCGCTGGTTATCGAGGCACCACCCGGCGCAGGCAAGACCACGCGTGTTCCTCGCGCGCTTCTCGACGCCGGATTTCCTGGTGAAATCGTCGTTCTCGAACCTCGTCGCCTCGCCGCTCGAGCGGCCGCGCGCAGGGTCGCATCCGAACTTGGCGAGCCTTTAGGTAATCGTGTTGGTTACGAAGTTCGCTTCGACGAAGTCACGAGCAAAAGTACGCGCATCCGGTTTGTGACCGAGGGCATTCTCACGCGCAAGCTTTTGTCGAACCCAACGCTTGCTGGCGTGGGCACGGTTGTACTCGATGAGTTTCACGAGCGTCATCTTCAAGGCGATCTTGCACTCGCGCTCTTGCGACGCCTTCAGACAGAGGGTCGCCCCGACCTCAAACTTGTCATCATGTCGGCCACACTCGACGCCGAAGACGTGGCTCGTTACTGCAACGCCGCGCGCGTCAAAAGTAGCGGCAAGAGTTACGATGTTGAGGTGCTCTATCGCGAGCCCGACGACCGCGCCCTCGGCTTGCTCGTGGCTTCCGGCGTACGCGAAGCGGCGGCCCGAACGGAATCGCTCATTGGCGGTCACATTTTAGTCTTCCTTCCTGGCGCGGCCGAGATTCGCGCCAGCACGGCTGCTTGCGAGGCAGTTGCGCGTGACTGTGACCTTGAGGTCTTGCCCCTTCACGGTGACATGGCACCCGAAGAGCAAGACCGTGTCTTCTCTTCGCGCGGCAAACGCAAACTCATTCTTGCGACCAACGTCGCTGAGTCATCGCTAACCATTCCGGGAATATCGGCGGTTGTCGACTCTGGCCTGGTCCGTGTTGCGACTTCGCACCCCTGGTCAAGTTTGCCAACCCTTCGCACCGAGCGATGCAGTCGCGCTTCGGCCGAGCAACGCAAAGGCCGAGCCGGACGCACCGGACCTGGTGTTGCCGTACGCCTCTACTCAGAACGAGACTTCCTGGCACGCGCTCCGTTTGACGCGCCCGAGATCACACGCACGGATCTCGCTTCTACGCGCCTCGAACTCGCCTCAATGAACGTCAATAATATTGACTGGTTCACGACGCCACCAAACGATGCGTGGACCGGTGCGGCGATCATGCTCTCGCGCCTCGACGCACTCGATCCAGGCGGAGACATTACGAAACTTGGTCGCTTGATGCTCAAGACTGGCCTTCATCCGCGTGCTGCACGCGTATTTGCTGCAGCCTGCGCGCTGGGCGCTGGTGCTGATGCTCCTCTGCTCGGCGCTGTTCTCTCCGAACGCGATCCTCGACTTGAAGCGCGCGCAACGTTCCGCGACCGCGGTCACGATCGAGACATTGCCGCAGAGGACTCAGATGTTGTGGCGCTCATGGACCGTATCGATGAGCTGGAGCCTGGGCGCATCCACCCGCAAGCCGTCCGCAATGCGGGGCTCGATTTCAATACAGTCAAATCAATTGACCGAATTCGGCAAAAGCTCGAGCCGCTCGCACGCTCGATCGCACCGTTGAAAGAGAACTCGTCACACGCCATCGCGCAGGCGATTCTCACGGGCTTTAGCGATCGCGTGTGTCGCCGCCTCAAACCGTCTGCGCCAAACCTTGCCGTAGCTGGAGGTGGTTCGGCAGAACTGAACCGTGATAGCGCCGTTCGTCACGCAGAATGGCTCTGTGCCGTTGAAGCCGAAGCGCGCCCCAATCGATCGATGCTCGTCCGTTCTGCCAGCGCAATCGACCCCCTATGGCTTCTCGATAGGTATAGCGACCGCATCCAAGAGCGCACCGAGATCCAGTTCAATGAGCAGAAGCAGATCGTCGAAGCCATTGATCTCATGCTGTACGAAGACCTTCCGCTGTCGCGCAGCGTTTGCCCAAATCCTGATCCGATAGCCGTGGCACGATGTCTCGTATCGCGCGCTCAGTCGGTGGGCGGCCTCTCGCACTTTGCCGGCGAAGATTGGGAGAAATTTGCCGCGCGCTGGACCTTTGCGGCAGCGCACAGCGATAGCGTGCCACCACTAAAGGACGAAGAACTCGAAACTCTTTTCATCTCGCTCGCCGAGAGTTGCATCTCGTTTGCCGAGTTAAAAAAGGCATGTACGTTTGACGCCATTCGCAATCACATTGGTTACGAATTCGTGCGTGCGATCGATGCGCTCGCGCCATCGCAAGTAGAGGTTGGACTCGGACGCACAATCGCGGTGCACTACGAAGTGGGAAAAGCGCCCTACGTTGCGACGTACCTTCAAGACTTCTTTGGGCTCACCAAGACGCCGCTGCTCGCCAAGGGTCGCGTTCCGGTATTGCTCCACTTGTGGGCACCTAACAAGCACGCGGTCCAAGTGACCGCCGACCTCGATGGCTTTTGGACGCGTCACTACCCTGCAATTCGGAAAGAACTGATGCGGCAATATCCAAGACACACCTGGCCCGAAGACCCGCGCGTGCCGATGCCGCGTATGAAACGCGACGTGAAGCAGTAGACCCTACTTCACGGCGCGGCTGGGTAGACCGCTTCCGACCTTTCCGGGCGTCGCAGTAGGCGCGGCGACAGGCGCTGGCTTTGGCATCACGCGCACGGGTGGACTTGCAGCCGCGGACACTCGTTTTGGGACCGTCGCCAACGACGTAGCGGCCGATGGAGCAGTGACTGGTGCGCTGGGCGCTTCCTTTGGGATAGCGGGAGAGTCCGCCGCCGAGACCGACACAGGAGACGTGTTGTCAATTTTCTTAACCGTGTCTACCGAGGGAGCTTGGATTGGAAGCGAGGTCGCTCCCTCGCGTGCGGTCGTTTCGTGGTGTCCGCGACCGGTTACCCAGATCCAAGCACCCGCAAATGACACCAGCGTGAGCGTCGCAAACAGAGTCATCAAGAGCGCCGTCGTGCCCGCACCCGACGAACGTCCTGGTGCGATACTCGTCACAGCAGGACGCTCGCTTACGCTCGACGCTGAAGACTGCGACGAAGGCCACTGAATGGCTGCGTCCATAATTGAAGTGTCAACTTGCGGAACCATTGCCGCCGCGACGGGCGCGCGCGTCAGTGTTTCGGCGCCGCGATCGACCACACCCACTGGCTGTGCCTCCGGTAACGGCTCACCAAGACGAAGCGTTGATCCTTGTGCAAGAGGCTGCGTGCCGCTGCCCTGGCGTTCGGTTGCCGCAAACGCGACCCCTGTCGCCGACGACGCCTCGAGTGAAATGCCGGAAACGGTGGTCTGCTGCGTCAGCGAAGCCCCTTTGGAACTTGGGAGTGCGCGCAAAGTCGAAGCAAACGCGAACGCGTCTTTGGGCCGGTCTGCCGGATCTTTCGCAAGTGCGTTGGCCACGAGTTCATCAATTTTTGGAACGATGTTCGTCAACTCACGAAGGCGCTGAGGTATCGCATGCAGGTGCGCCGCTGCGACCTCTCTCGGGTCGTGGCAAAAGTCGAACGGCCCCTTACCTGCAAGCATTTCGTAGAGCACCAACCCTGCTGCGTAGAGATCGGCCTTTGGCGTAGCGGTGTCGCCGGCTATCTGTTCTGGCGCGGCATAGCGCAACGTGCCCACAAACCGACCGCCCGTGTGGGTCTGACTCCCGAGAAGGGTCATGACACCAAAGTCGAGAAGCTTAGTCACCGTCATCCCCGTCGCGGTTCAATGCAGAAAGATGTTCTCGGGTTTGACGTCGCGATGGACGATGCCGCGATCGTGCGCGCGATCCAGCGCATCGAGAAGATCGATCGCAATATGAACCGCGTGATGCAGTTCGAGCGCGCCCTTCTTTTGTAACACCACGCGTAGATTTTGACCGTTCAACCGCTCCATCACGTAGTACG
>JAHFDZ010000188.1 GCA_023248745.1 Myxococcales bacterium
GCGAATGCACGCGCGAACGTGTCGGCGATGCCCATGACTTCGCCTGTCGATCGCATCTCGGGCCCAAGAATGGTGTCGACGCCTGGGAACTTCGAAAAAGGAAAGACGCTTTCCTTTACGGCTACGTGCGAAGGAACCGCGATGTCTTCGATACCGAGTTCATCGAGCGAGCAACCTGCCATCACCTTGGCTGCTATTTTCGCGAGAGGTCTGCCGGTTGCCTTCGATACGAAGGGAACGGTGCGACTGGCACGAGGGTTCACTTCGATGACATAAATGTCACTGCCTTTGATCGCAAACTGCACGTTCATGAGGCCGACGACACCGAGTTCGAGTGCCATCATTCGCGATTGCTCCTCGATCGAGAGCACCGTTTCGATTGGTAAAGAGTGCGGAGGTAAGACGCTTGACGAATCGCCAGAGTGAACGCCTGCCTCTTCGATGTGCTGCATCACGCCGCCGATGACTGCGCGCTTACCGTCTGACACGCAGTCGACGTCGACCTCGATAGCGTCCTTCAAGAACTCGTCGACCCAGATTGTTGGGGTTCCGGCTTCTCTTGCGGCTTCGACTGCCATCGCGGCATAGGTCACAAGCTCTTCTTCAGTGTACGCGATGATCATCGCGCGCCCACCCAATACGTAACTCGGTCTGACGAGAACGGGATAGCCGATCTCTTTGGCTGCCCTTACGGCTTCTTCGACGCTTCGTGCGGTGGCACCCCTTGGACGCTTGAGACCAAGTTTCGTGAGCAAAGCGTCGAATCGCTCGCGGTCTTCGGCGCGATCGATCGCGTCTGCGGTCGTGCCTAGAAGACGTACGCCGTTCTCTTCGAGCGCAACCGCAAGTTTGAGTGGCGTCTGTCCTCCGAATTGAATGATGACGCCCTCGGGCTTTTCTTCGTTCACGATTGCGAGGACATCTTCAAGTGTGAGGGGTTCGAAGTAGAGGCGGTCTGAAATGTCGTAGTCGGTTGACACGGTTTCGGGATTGCAGTTGACCATCACCGTTTCGAACCCAAGCTCTCGAAGCGCGAGGACTGCGTGAACGCAGCAGTAATCGAATTCGATACCTTGGCCGATTCGATTGGGCCCTCCGCCGAGGATGATGACCTTCTTCTTGCCGTTGTTCGCGGCGGACTCGGACTCGGTCTCGTAGGTCGAATAAAGATAGGGCGTGTGCGCTTCAAACTCGGCGGCGCATGTGTCGACGCGCGCATAAACAACTTTGATTCCGTGCGAGATCCGCGTTGCACGTACGTCTTTTTCGGAGAGATTTTTGAGCGTTGCAATTTGCCGGTCGGAAAACCCGGCGCGCTTTGCGCGTCGAAGCAGCGAGGGTGAAAGCGGTTCGCGTGTGAGTGCCGCCTCCAGGTCGATAATTGCGCGAATGTGCGCAAGAAACCACGGATCGATCTTCGTGAGGTCGAAAATCTCCTCGTTGGTGATGGAGGCTCGCATCGCATCGGCGACGTGAAACAGGCGATCGGCCGTTGGGCGTCCGATAATCGCGAGCAGGGCGTTTTTGAGCTCAAGCTCATTGGGAGGGGGGAGCGTTTTCGGAGGCTCAAGTTCTGGCGCATCCATCCCGAGGTCGCGCGAATGCGAAGGGCGCTCCGACAGTCGCCGATAGTCGACGCGAGTAACGAGGGACGTCAGCCCGTCTTTCCCAGTTTCAAGTGAACGCGCGGCCTTCTGCAACGCTTCTTGAAACGTGCGGCCGATACTCATGACTTCGCCGACGCTCTTCATCTGCGTGCCAAGCGTTGTCTCTGCACCAGGGAACTTTTCAAACGCGAAGCGTGGCCACTTGACGACGACGTAGTCGATGACCGGTTCGAACGCAGCGCTCGTCTTGGTGATGTCGTTGGTGAGTTCGTCGAGCGTGTAGCCAATGGCGAGCTTGGCGGCGATCTTCGCGATCGGATAGCCCGTTGCCTTCGATGCGAGGGCACTTGAGCGCGATACGCGTGGGTTCATCTCGATGACGTAGAAGCGACCGTCAACCGGATTGACTGAAAACTGAACGTTCGATCCACCGGTCTCGACTCCGATTTCAGTCATGACGGCGCGAGCTGCGTCGCGAAGGCGTTGGTACTCGCGATCGGTCAGCGTCATCGCGGGCGCCACGGTGATCGAGTCACCGGTGTGCACGCCCATGGGGTCGAGATTTTCGATCGAACACACGACGATGAAATTGTCATTCTTGTCGCGGATGACCTCGAGCTCGTACTCCTTCCAGCCGAGTACGCTCTCTTCGATGAGCACCTCGCAGGTCGGTGATTGAGAGAGAGCCCAAAGCACCTTGGTTTCGAACTCTTCCTTCGAGTAGGCAATGCCGCCGCCAGTGCCGCCCATCGTAAAAGAAGGACGCAAGATGGCGGGGAAGCCGACATCGCGCACAGCCGCCCAGGCTTCTTCCATATTGTGTGCGACGCCTGCGCGCGGGCACGCGAGGCCGATGCGCTCCATGGCCTCTTTGAAGAGCGCTCGGTCTTCGGCTTTGGCGATGCTCTCTGGTTTTGCGCCGAGCATCTCAACGTTGTGTTGTTTGAGGACGCCGCGGCGATCGAGTTCGAGCGCAAGGTTGAGCGCCGTTTGCCCTCCGAGGGTCGGCAAGATTGCGTCTGGTTTTTCGCGCTCGATGATTGCCGCAACCGTCTGCCATTCGAGCGGTTCGATGTAGGTGCGATGCGCAAACTCGGGGTCCGTCATGATCGTGGCCGGATTCGAATTCACCAGCACGATGTCGAAGCCCTCTTCTCGTAAGGCTTTTGCCCCCTGTGTTCCAGAGTAGTCAAACTCGCAGGCCTGCCCGATCACGATGGGACCGGCGCCAATCAGGAGGATTTTCTGGAGATCGGTACGCCTTGGCATTAGCCCCGGGGAGTAGCAGTTTGTGACGCACAGGGATAGCGAGACACCTCAGCCGAACCCGAGTAGCCTCGACCCTTTCTTTCATACGGTCTGGTGCGCGCCACGCGGGCCGCATTCGCCGTCAATTTGCCACTCTGGACGATCTATTTTACGCGATGAAGCGTCGCTTCGAACTTGCCGGTACCGCTGCCTGCGGCCGCCGATAGCGATAGTTCAGTTGGTGAATCAATGCAGAGCGCACCGTCGTGTGGCACGGCCAGCGTTCGGGCGGTCAGCGTTGGCGTTGGTGCGGGCGCGTCACTCGCGGCGGCAAAGTGGCCACGTGCATCCACGAGCGCAATCTGCGCGTCCGCTATTCCGCCGCCGATGGTGATCCACAATTGATAGCAGTGCCCTTGCGCCAACGAGAGTGGCCGCGTGACAGGGAGTCCTGTTGCGTTGAGCTCGCCGTCGACACGTGACTCGGGTGGGTGAGCGCTTGTGCAACGCTTCATTGCGGCTTCGCCGGATTCACTGTTTTTTTCACGGCATGAGAGGGACGTGTCGACGTGCACTCCCGCAACGGCATTTGCCGGGGCCCATGAAGGTCCCGGTCCAAGTGGCGGTGGCTCCGCGGATTTGGGGGCCGCCGAGAGCGCAATATTCGTCGGGCTCTTTGGCTCCTTTGGGCCGCATCCCGCAATCGTTGCGGCGATCAAAGGCAAGTGGAGAAGCCATCTGCGGGTCATGCGCGGTATCGTACCACCGATGAAGCGCCCTCTCGCCACAGCCTCGCTCGTTTCGATCGCCGCGTGCACCAATGTGGTCTCGCCAGGTCCCGTCGCCGTCGATGGTGGCTCAGACGCGAATGTGACGTATTCGTATCCAGACAAGTTTCTTTTCGGCTCTGCGACCGCTGCGTTTCAGGTCGAGAAGGGCCTCACCGCTTCAGATTGGAGCGCCTGGGCGAGTACGAAAGGAAAGATCACGGGCGACGATCATCCGGACAAGAGCGGCCCCGATGCGCTCGCGCACATCGACGATGACGTCAAGTTGCTTGTCGATAGCAAGCAGAACGCCTACCGGTTTTCGATTGAGTGGTCGCGGCTTTACCCAACCCGAGAGTCGTTCGACAAGAACGAGCCCGCCGCGGAAGGCCTCGCGAGCTACGACGCGCTTCTCAGCAAGCTCGCCTTCGCAAAGATCACCCCCATGGTGACGCTTCACCATTTCTCCACGCCCGCGTGGCTCTCGGATCCTTCGAAGCAGGGCGAACCGCAAGGGTGGGAGCGCACAGAAATGCGCACACTCTTTGCGGAGTTTGCGAAGCGTGTGGCCGCGCGTTGGGGCAAGCAAGTTGACTATTGGATCACCATCAACGAGCCACTCAACGCAGCGCTTGGTGGTTATGTGCAAGGGAGCTTTCCTCCGGGCGTCCTGCTTGATGTGCCAAGAGCGCTCGCGCAAGTAAAGTCGCAGGTGTACGCCCATGCGCTTGCTTTCGATGCCATTCACGAGGCCGATGCGATCGACGCTGACGGCGACGGCAAAGCGGCTTTGGTTAGCGTGGCGCTGCACCAACGAACGTTTCACCCACTCGATCCAAACGAGGGCGCCGACGTAGAGGCGGCAAATCGCGTGAGGCAGCAATGGAATCTGTGGTTCGCGAACGCGATCGTGCGCGGCGACGTCGATGACGACTTTGACCTCAAATACGATAGCCCGAACGACAAGAAGGCCGATCCTGCATTGGTCAAGCATGCTGACTTTCTCGGCGTCAACTATTACTCGGACACGCTTGTGTCGGCGACGCGCGGCTTTGTGCTTCCGGTGATCAAGGCTGCAATCTACCAAGCCAATCTTGAAACTGACCGTCCAAAGACCGACTTCGGATGGGACATTTACTCAGCCGGTCTTGGGACAGTGCTCGATGAACTCGTTCCCTATGGTGTGCCACTGATCGTCACCGAGAACGGTCTTGCAGACGCGAGCGACAGCAATCGCGCGCGCTTCCTTGCGGAACACCTCGCCGAGATTGGCAAGGCGCTGCAGCGAGGCGTCGATGTGCGTGGCTACATGCATTGGGCGCTGATCGACAACTTTGAATGGGCAGCGGGCTTCTGTCCGAAATTTGGCTTTGCGAGTTACAATTCAGCGGGTGTACGCACCGCAAGGTCGAGCCTCGATGTCTATCGCGCGATCATCGAATCGAAAACGCTCACGACGTCGCGCGTGGCTCAGATGCCCGCCTACAAGAGTGCGACGGAGTTTTGCAAATAGCGATGAAGCAGTGCACCGATCAAAAGAACGCGCCTGCTCCCAAGTGGATGCGCATGAGCGCGTCGCTTGCACCGGTAGCAGCATACGAATCGCCTGCCTTTGGCGTCATCGAGTAGCCGAAGTATTCGTAACTAAAGGAGGCACGAACGAGCAGCCAGCTGTTCGGCGTGAGTGCGACGCCGCCTTTGCCCTCGAAGCCAAGCACCGATGCGTTGCTAAAGCGCCCCGCGGTTTCGCCAGCCGACAACGTTGGGAGCACCGCGAATTCGCCGAATAGCGCGACGATGCCGATCGGGACCCAAACGTCGGCACCGGGTCTCAAGTAGAAATAAGCTGCTGCGGGGTAGTCCGTTGCGGCGCCAGAAAAGGTGAAGTTCTCGCGGCCGACGCCGAACCGAATGCCGACCTGAGGTTTGTGCCCATCACCGAAGCGGATGCGGTAACGAAGGCCCGCATCGAAGCGATTCCAGTTCGTGCCCACCACCACGCCTTCGGCGGTGCGCGATTGCAGGCCGAGTGCGATACGAAAGCCAGCGGCGATGCCGAGGTCGCGAACGAACGGGATCGAAGTGCGTGCGCCTGGATAGAACTCGGCGTCAATCGCGGGCGCGACACCGCCAAACAGGCTGTACGGTCTGAGGTTCGTGGATGTTGGATTCGAGTAACCGAGTGAGCGGCCTCCGACTTCCAGACCGATGCTGGCGATGCCCATCGCGTGTTCGATCTCGCCTTTGTGAGGAGAACCATCAACAGTCTTTGGTTCGTCTTTGATTGCCTTTGGTTCTGTCTTTTCTTCAACTTTCGGCTTCTCGGCGACTGGCGGCGGCGCCCACTTTTCAAGGGTTGGCTTGATGCTTGCGGCGACTAACTCTGCGGGTGGCGTTTGCCCGTCGAGCGCAACGTCTTGCTCGACCAACGCCTCATCGTTCACTGAGTTGACGAGATAAAGATGGAGAGACCCTTTCTTGCCGGGCTTCGCGACGGTGATGAACAGAACCGTCTTTGCGGACGTGCTCGAAAGCGCCAATCGCAACTTTGCGATCGCGACTTCGCGTTGCTTGTCGTTTTTGAACGCTGCCGCGAGCGGAACGTTGAACGGCGGCTTTTCTTTGCGTGCAGCCTTTAGCGCGGCGTCGAAGTCGGCCTTGCTGACCGCTTTCCATTTGCCCGGTAAGGCGTCGCGTACGCCCGCTGCGACCTTGTCTGTGGCGGGAGAATCGGCGAGCACACCCAAGAGCAAAGCGTCGTCGGCGACAGCAGTGAGTGCGAAAAGAGAGGCTGCGCTGGCGGCAAGCCAGGCAAAGACGCGGTTCATGGCGGGTGATTATTCACACATGCGTCCCGCCGTGTAGGAAAAGCGGCGCGCCCAAGCTTTGCTCGCGTTTCGGTCTGAAGACATGGGGCCATGGTATTTGTGCGCGATGCCTGAGATCGTCGTCGTTGATCGGAGCAAGCCCGACCCCCGTGCGATCGCGCGTGCGGTTTCCGTGCTGCTGTCGGGAGGCCTCGTGGCATTTCCGACCGAGACGGTTTACGGCCTGGGTGCGCTTGCGCTCGATCCCAATGCGCTTTCTCGCATCTTTGCGGCAAAAGGACGGCCGTCGCATCATCCGCTGATTGCGCACGTTACGGGGATCGCGCAGGCAAAAACGCTGATCGAACCATGGTCGGCGCTTGCCGATCGGCTTGCGACGACATTTTGGCCTGGTCCTCTGACGCTCATTGGTAACCGGTCGGGTATCGTTCCTTCAGCGCTGACAGGAGGACACGCGTCAGTGGCCGTGCGTGCGCCTTCGCATCCGGTCGCAATTGCGTTGATTGCGGCTGCTGGCGTGCCGCTTGCGGCTCCGAGTGCGAATCGGTACCAAGCGATTTCACCGACGTCAGCCGCTCACGTGGTTGCGGGGTTAGGCAATGAAGTTGACCTTGTTCTCGACGGCGGATCTTGCACTGAGGGCGTTGAGTCGACGGTGCTCGACATCACTGGCGCTGCGCCGCGTATTTTGCGACCGGGTCCATTGTCACTAAAGACGTTACAAAAGGTGGCTTCGACCATCGTGCTCGCGGATGAGACGGCCGATGATGACGCGATGCGAGCGTCTCCTGGCCTCGATCGTCGCCACTACGCGCCACGCGCTACGCTTGTCATTGCGCCCAATGCAACCGTCGCAGTCGAGCTCGCGAAGCAGGTGCTCATGCGCGACGAAGAGCGTGTGGCGCTGATGCTGTGGGATCACCATCCCGACGCGATGGCGCACGTCGTTCGCACGATGCCGTCACGCGCGCATGAATACGCGCGTGATTTGTACGCGACGCTTCATGACCTCGATGCGCTTGGCGTGCAGATCGTCATCGCGCAAGCGGTGCCTGACGACAGTGAGTGGGATGCAGTGCGCGATCGCCTCGCGCGCGCGTCAGCCGACCCTTCAAAGGTACTTTCGTAGTTGCGGTCCGCTTTCACGATTTCGGCGTACGACGTGCACGCTCGCGAAGCCTCACTTTTAGCCCAGTGCCTTTTTGCCTCAGCGTGACCGAAGGCTTCAATTCAAGAATCTGACCGGGCAGAAGGTCGAGCTGAAAACGCTGTGCAACGACCGCTAGGATGAGCATTGCTTCCATCATCGCGAAGTGATTGCCGATGCAAACGCGTGGTCCGCCGCCAAAGGGGAAGTAGGCAAAGCGAGGTATCGCTTCTGCGCGTCCGTCCCGCCATCGTTCAGGATCAAAGCCCTCTGGATTGGGGAACCATCTTGGATCGCGGTGAACGACCCACTGGCTGAGGAGGATCTGTGCGCCCTTCGGGATGTGGCGTCCTCCGACGGTCACGTCTTCGAGCGCTTCACGCCCCGTCGTCCAGGCAGGCGGAAAGAGTCGCATAGACTCTTTTAGGACGCACTCCGTGTACTTGAGTGTTCGTACATCGTCGGCCGTTGGCGTGCGTCCACCCAACACGTCGGTGAGTTCTGCATGCAACTTGCGTTCGACGTCGGGGTGCTTGCTGAGCAGGAACAGCGTGTGCGCGAGTGCGAGCGCCGTCGTTTCATGCCCTGCGAGAAAAAGGGTCACCGCTTCATCGCGCAGTTGCCGGTCACTCATGCGAGCGCCGGTCTCGTCCTCGGCAGCGAGCAACGTACCCAGAAGATCGTCGCGATGTTCGCCGGCGCGTCGTCGCGCAATCACGCGAAAAATGAGCTCGTCAATTTGAGCGACCGCGCGTTTGACGCGAAGGTTGCGAAGGGTGGGGACCCATGGAGGAAGTTTTGCGATGGCTTCTGGGCTATTGGCGAAGAACTCGTTGATCACTTCCATCGCTTGCCGAACGGTTTCGCCGTCGGTGGCACCAACCCCGGCACCAAACAAGACTTCGGCCACCACTTCCATCGTGACCCGCGACATCTCTTGATGAAGGTTGATCTCTTGCCCGTGCGTCCAGCCCACGATTGCACCGCCGGTGACCTGAGCCATCGTGTCTGCGTAGCTTTGAATGCGCTTTGGTACGAAGGCGTGCGCCATGAGCTTGCGCTGCCTTTTCCAAAGTTCGCCATCGCTTGTGAGCAGGCCCAAGCCGAGCGCGCGTTCGAGAACGCTTGCGTAGTCGTCACGACCCATCACGCGGGCATGCTTCACGAGCACCGATTCTATATCGTCAGGATGGTTGACCAAAAACCAAGGGCGCCCCAAGAGCTTGATCTCTACGATGTCACCGTAGCGATCGGCGAGACCACGAAGGAACGTAAGCTGATTGGTCGCGAACCGCACCAGGTTGCGCGCGCCGACGAGGCCCGGCGGACCTTTGAGACTCGAAGTTCGTACGTTGGCGGCCGCAGGAGGCCCATCGACAATCACTTGCTCATTCATGACAGTTTCCTTGCCCGAAAAAGTTGCGGTTACTCGTGTCGTAGCGCCACGATTGGATCGAGGTGCGAAGCACGCCAAGCCGGAAAAAAGCCGAAGACGATGCCCGTCGCCGCGCTCGTCATGAGGCTCACCGCAACGCTCGAGGGATCGATGCTCATGGGCCACTCTGACAGTTTGGTGAACAGCGCGACAATGCCTGCGCCTGCGCCAACGCCCGCAACGCCGCCAACGAGCGAAACAACGATCGATTCAACCAGGAACTGATTGCGGACGTTTGCCGTCTGCGCGCCCACCGCCATGCGGATGCCTATCTCGCGCGTCCGCTCCGTTACGCTCACGAGCATGATGTTCATGACGCCGATACCGCCGACGATCAAACTGATAGCCGCGACGAGCACGAGCAAGATGGTGAGGAGTCCGTAGATGGCTGCCTGCAT
Source organism: Myxococcales bacterium (assembly GCA_023248745.1). GTDB lineage: Bacteria > Myxococcota_A > Polyangia > Polyangiales > Polyangiaceae > JAHFDX01. The sequence continues at coordinate 9,431 of JAHFDZ010000188.1, forward strand.
CTGCTGAAACTCTTTTTGCGATCGGATCGTAAAGTCAGCCAACTTGACGTCTTGGATGTGGTGGCGCTGGATTAGGATCGATTGCACCTGTGCGATCGCGCGATCGGACGCTTCGGGTGACGTTGCCGAGGCCATCAGAACGCCCGCAAAGTCAGGCGCCGTTTTCATGATGCGTGCGCGCATCGTTGTGATGGGCATTAAGATGATGTCGTCTTGGTCGCCGCCAATCGGTGCCTCGCCCTTTGATTCGAGTACGCCAGCGATGTGGAAGTTGTATCGACCGATGCGTACTTTTTGGCCGACTCCATGGCCAGCTCCAAAGAGCTTTCGTTCGATCGTCGAGCCAATGACGACGACTTTCTGCTTGGTCTGCTCGTCGAGCTGCGTCCACATGTCGCCGCGCTTAACCTTCCACGAGCGGACTTCGAAGAATGAAGTCGTGGTGCCCACCGCGCTCGTCGACGCATTTTGCTCGCCCGCGATTGCTTGCACACGCGATCGCAAAGAAGGCGCGACCGCTTTGATGCTGCTCGCTTCGTGAAGCAATGCGTCGCCATCGGATTGGGTGAGGCGCTGGCCCTGCCCCTGCATTCCTCGCGCGCCCGATGCGTTCGTCGATTGCGGAAAGATGATGATCATGTTCGAGCCCATCGACTCGATTTGCTTGCCGATGCTGTCACGCGCGCCTGCGCCAATCGCCGAGACGGTGACGACCGAAGCGACGCCGATCAAGATGCCAAGGACCGTGAGCGATGTGCGAACAAGATCGCGGCGCAGCGTGCGGGCTGCCAATACGACCGTGTCGCGGTTTACCACCAGGTACACGCCAAGCGCGACGAGAAGAAGTACGAGAAGCATTCAGCTATCCGCACGCATGGCTGCGATGGGGTCGAGCCTTGCGGCTCTGCGTGCTGGAATGTAACCAAAGAAGACACCAATAAGGACGCTCGTAAGGACGGCCGTCATGACGGCACTGCCACTTGGTTGCATCGGCCAACCGAGTGCGCTTCCGAGGCCCGCCGTGAGCGCGATTCCGCACAAGAGACCAAGAACACCGCCAAGCGCCGAGAGCATGATCGCTTCGGCGAGGAACTGTACCAAAATGTCACCTTCGCGAGCACCAATCGCCATGCGAACGCCGATCTCGCGTGTTCGCTCGGCGACGCTCACGAGCATGATGTTCATGACGCCGATGCCTCCGACGATGAGGCTCACCGCGGCCACGCTGAGAAATAGGATTGAGAGAACTTTGCTGATGCCCTCTTGCGTCTTTTGAAATTCTGCTTGGGTGTTGATGACGAAGTCAGGCTCTCCGTTGCCGATGTGATGACGTTGACGCAAGATCGCATCGACTTGCGCCTGCGCACGTTCGGTGGTTTCGGCGCGGGATGCGCTGGCCATGATCAGATCGACACGTCCGTTTTTCACCGGACGAACGCGCGCGCGATAGCTGCCAATGGGCATCAAAATGCGATCGTCTTGATCATCGCCAAAGGTGGAAGTGCCTCGGCTCTCAAGAATGCCGACGATGCGAAATGGCGCGCGCCCGATGCGGATTGTGCGGCCCAACGGATCGGCCGGCCCGAAGAGATTCGTCGCTACCGTTGTGCCGACGATGCACACCTTTGTCTTGAGAAGCTCGTCGCTTTCGGTCCAAAGCTCGCCTTTGCTTATTTTGTATTTGCGAATTGGAAAGTATGGCAGCAGGACGCCCGCAACGGTGGTGGTGACGTTTTTCTCGCCGTAGACGATTTGCGACGTTCCACTGAGCCAAGGCGACACTGCGGAAACACTCGTTGCGCCTTGTGCGACTGCGCGCGCGTCGGCCTCGGTGAGCTTTCCGGTTGCGTTCGTCTTGGCGCCCGACGTTTGAACGGGTTGTGGATTGATAAAGAGAGCATTCGCCGCAAAGCCCGCAATTTCGCCGCCGACGCGTTGCGAAGCTCCGCTTGCCAGCGCCGTCACGGTGACCACGGCCGCGATGCCAATTAAGATTCCGAACACCGTGAGAAAGCCGCGTAGCTTGTTGCGAGCGATCGCCCCGCCAGCGACGCGCAGTCCGCTTGCGAGCATACGAAGGTTCACGCGCGCACCCAACGCGTTGCGGAGAAGAGCAACACCCGCGCGCTCATTCCGATCGCAAAAACGCATCCGAGCGAAGCAAATTGTGACGACCTTGGTAGCGACATGAGCCTTGCGATCCAGCCCGTGGGTGCCGACGATGCAAAGGTCGACACGACCACGAAAACGGATGCCAGTACAATTGTAACAACCGACTGTACGAATGAGACGCGGATGGTTTCGTTCCACCTCCGCGTTCGTCCGAGCGAACGAAGGCCACCGGCCGCAAACCATGCTTCGCCGAGCAACGCGGCGACAACAAGAGTAAGGCCTACCGATTGCCCAAGGATGAAGTTGTTGTACAGAGAGCCGAGCACGAGACCGACGGCCGTGCCGATGCTGACCTGCGCGTACACACCGACGGGAATCGAACGTTCGCGCCATGCAACGGCTGTCGTTTGGGGGCCTTTGCTTTCGTAGAATGCCTCGACGGGTGCGAGCTTCGCGAGTTCTTCGGCGGCATCGTGAGGTTGCGGATTGTAAACATCGCTGACGATTCTGCCGTCGCGCATCGTCACGACGCGAGCCGCGCATTCGGCGATGTCGCGCTCGTGCGTGACCAAGACAATCGTCTGCCCATTTCGATTAAGGCTTTGAAGGAGTGCAAGCACCTCGAGGCTCGTCCGCGTGTCGAGGTTGCCCGTTGGCTCATCGGCGAGGAGCAGAGGCGGATCGGTTACAAGTGCACGGGCAATGGCGACGCGTTGCTGCTGTCCGCCCGAGAGTTGATTGGGC
>JAHFDZ010000189.1 GCA_023248745.1 Myxococcales bacterium
GTTCTCCGAGGTGATCGAAGTGAGCGCCGAGCACGATTGCGCCGTTCTCAGTGCCGCCAATGATTCCGACGACGTTCGCGCCATCGGATTTTTCGGTGCCGAATGGTTGTTCCCACGCGCCGAGTGAACTTGCGCCGGCTATTTGTAACTGTCGTGTTACATATTGGCGTGCGAGTTTTCCTCCGTCACTTCCGAACGCGCGACCGCGCATTTCGGGGGCGGTAAGCGCAGTAATGTGCCGCATTAAGGTCGTGGCGGTGATGGGAGCAAGCGACGCCTTGGTCGCTGCCGGTGGGTGGACAAGCGGATTCGTCGTCTGCGCGCAGCCTGCGAGAAGCGTGAGGATTGCGACGCCGAAGCCGCGCCTGGTCGCGAGATGCGTCTCAGAGCGTTTGTGTTGCGGACTTTTCGTATAGGGGTTTGCCGTAGGTTGTGCCGGCCCAGTCGAAAATTGTAAACGTGAGTTTGGTGTCATCCCAGTCTGTCCAAGACTCACCATCGAGAGGTAACCACGTCGTAAAGTACGCGTCGAACGATCCCGACAGAAAGTTCGCGCTGAGACTTGCGGATAGCGACTCTGAGAATGCGGTCGCGTTGCCATCTTTCTTTGACGACACCGACGCCTTGATCGGCATGCTGAGACTCGCGAGCGTCAAATTCACTTCAACCCCCGCGGCTCCTGCCGCAACGCCGCCGTAGCCAAGGACTGCCACTTCGACGCTGCCCCCAACGGACGCTTTGACCCCTGGTGTAAGGGTGATCGCGCAGTTCATTTCGTTCGTCTTCGCCTCGCCGGAAACGGAACCCGTGATGGAAGCCGTTGCCGTGACCTTTGCTGTGGCGTTGAGCGTAATGATTGCCCAGTAGGTGAGGCTCTCTGTAACAGAGAAGCTCTTCTCGAACGTCAAGGGTGTTGACGAAGTTGTCGATTCCTTCGACCAGACTTGGTCGCCGAGAACGTAGAGAACGGCCGATTTCGAGACGGCTGAACTGGTGGACGAGACCTGGCTTTCGAGTCGCAACACCTCTTTCTGATGTCCGAAGAGATAGGCGCCGGCCCAAGCCTTGCCGCCACAAGAGGCGGAATGCGCGCCGCCTCCATTCCCGAAATCGGCGCCGACGTAAACGCCTCCGGTGTTGCGATTGCCCCATTCTCCGTTCCAAGAAAATCCGAGCGGACTTGTTGCTGACTTGGTGCGGTCGGCCTTCGGCTTGATGGTGGTCGCCGCAAGCTTGGTGACACCCTTCAGCTGGGCTGCGGTGAGTTTGGCGTCAGCCGCAGCAAAGTGGCACGGCGAGGTGCTCAGGCAATCGCCCTGTTCGGCGATTGCGTGCAGCTTATTAAGAGTGTCGATATACTGCTGTCCGGTGACCGCGTTGCCGCTCGCCGTTCGGTACGTCCCAGACGCACGGAAGGCAGGTTTTTTTGCGCGAATCTTCGCTTCGTTGAACGTTGTCGACGGTTTGAGCGGTGCGACGCCCACCGGCTTCTTTGTGATTGCGCCTGCTGCGTCGGTCAGCACGAGCGTTGCGGCGGTCGCGATTGCCAGTCCCATCCTCATTGGATTGCCCCTTGATTGAAGGTGCGGTGGGTCGGTGTCCTGCGCAAGTTATTCGATGCTACCTACCGGCAGTGCCCGCGCACACCAGGCGACACGAGCTCTGGTGGGCCACGCCTCATCCGTTTGGCATACGTTCGTTGACTTGGAGACGTCGATAGAGGAAGCCAATTGCGCGTCCACGAATATACTCTCGCGATGGGGAATAGGTTTTTCGTCGGTGTGGTGCTCGCCGCGAGCGTGCTTGGTGCGGTCGCGTGTGCGGCGGACGGCGGCCTCGCGGATGACGATGCAGATGTGATCAACTACGGGCCGAGCGATGCGTCGTCGTCAAAGGACGCGAAGGTCGATTCAGCGACAACCCCTGTCGGTAACGATGGTGGTGCTGTTGCCGATGCAACGACCGACGCCGATTCAGGTAAGCCGCTTGACGCTGGTGATGGCGGCGTGAAAGACGCCGATGCAGGCGACAGTGGCGGGGACGGCGGCGTTGTGAGCTGCAATGCGACCAACACGTGCTCTTCTGCAACCTCGCTTGGTTCGATCAGCGGCGACAAGGGATCCGACGTTGTCAGCAAGACCGGATACCTTTCCGGTTGGTACAAAGTCTCGGTTACAGAAGACGATTCGCAATTGTTCACTCGCATCGATCTCAAGACCCAATTCTCGTTGGGGTCCCCTATTGGATCGAACTACGACCTTTATGTGTATGACAGCTGCAGCACCGTGGTAAACCAAAGCACCAACCTCACGGGCACCGACTCTGTTGCGGCGAGCTGGACCGACCAAGCCGCCCACGATGACGGTCAGACGCTTTACATTTACGTGAAGTACGCGAGTGGTGAGTGCAAGTCATCGAGTACGTGGAGCCTGCAAGGGCGGGGTAACTATCCATAAGCGCCTGTTCGCAATCGCGCGCTCTCGTCCTCTCGCTCCAATTCGTATAAAACGCTTCGGGTAAGCTTCGCTCGGCCGACGGTGGCGCGAGCGGCCATGCATTCCTGGAGGTGGTAGCCCATGTACGATGTTCGAGCGCTCAATGAGCTTGTCGCCAAAGAGAGCGTTTTCATCGAGCGCGTGACCCAAGAAGTTGGCAAGGTCATCGTCGGACAAAAGTCGATGATCGAGCGCATCTTGATCGGCCTTCTGACTGGCGGGCACATCTTGCTCGAAGGCGTTCCGGGTCTCGCCAAAACGCTTACCGTGCGCTCGCTTTGCCAAGCGATCAGCGCGAAATTTTCGCGCATTCAATTTACGCCCGATCTCCTCCCCGCCGACGTTGTGGGCACGGTCATCTACAACATGCAGCGAGGCGACTTCACGTCGAAGCTCGGGCCCGTTTTTGCGAATTTTGTTCTCGCCGACGAAATCAACCGCGCGCCCGCCAAAGTGCAGAGCGCACTCCTCGAAGCGATGCAAGAGAGGCAGGTGACGATCGGCGACACATCCTATCCATTGCCCAGTCCGTTTATCGTAATGGCGACCCAAAATCCGATCGAACAGGAAGGGACGTACCCGCTTCCCGAAGCGCAACTCGATCGCTTCATGCTGATGGTCAAGGTTGGCTATCCAACGCGTGACGACGAGCGTCGGATTATGGACCTCGCGTCGACGCCTCAAGAGCAGACGATACAGGCCGTTACATCGCCCGAAGACTTCATCTCGGCGCGCGAATTGATTAAGCAAATTTACGTCGATGATCGCGTGAAGGACTACATCATCGACCTCGTCTTTACGACGCGTGACCCAGCAAAGAAGGGCATGAAAGAAATGGCGGGGCTGCTCGAATTCGGCGCCTCACCGCGCGCGTCGATCGCGCTCAATCTCGCCGCCCGTGCGCACGCGTTCTTGCGTCATCGTGGATATGTGACGCCCGACGACGTCAAGGCGATCGGTGTCGACGTTTTGCGTCATCGCGTCGTGCTGAGCTACGAGGCGGACGCACAGCAAGTGACCGCTGAACAGCTCGTAAGACGCGTGTTCGAGGCCGTCGAGGTACCGTGATCCCGAAGGAGCTGCTTGCGGCCCTGCGAACGATTGAGTTCGTGACGTCGAAGCTGGCCAACGACCAGCTGAGTGGCTCGTATGCGTCTGGCTTTCGGGGCCAGGGTCTCGCATTTCGTGAGGTGCGTCCGTATCAACCTGGCGATCCAATTCGTAGCATCGACTGGAACGTTTCGGCGCGCATGAATGCCCCTTACGTCAAGCTGTTTACCGAAGAGCGCGAGATCACCGTCATGCTCGCCGTCGACCTTTCGGCAAGTGAACAGTTCGGCACGCGAAGGGCGAACAAAGTGCGCCTCGCATCCGAAGTCGCGGCGCTCGTTTCATTTAGCGCCCAGCAAAACCGGGATCGCGTGGGTCTCGTCATCGCAACCGATCGCGTTGAACGCATTGTGCCTCCGAAGGGTGGGCAGCATCACGCGATGCGGGTGGTGCGAGAAATCTTGGGCTTCGAGCCAACGTATCGCGAACCTAAGCCGTCAAGTGGCTTGCCAAAAATTGGGCACGCGACGAACTTAAATGAGTTGCTCGTCACGCTCATGCGCGTGTCCAAGCGGCGGAGCATCGCGTTCTTGATTAGCGACTTTCTCGATACAGGTTTCGAGCAAACGCTCGCGCGCGCTTCGGCGAAACACGATTTGATTCCCATCGTTCTCACCGATCCTCGCGACAAGGAGCTGCCCGACGTCGGGCTCGTAGCTTTCGAAGATCTCGAGAGCGGGGAGAGCATCACAGTCGATACGTCCGATGCGCGCGTGCGGACGCACTATGCGCAGTCGATGAAGCAGCTCACCGAAGAGCGTCGCGCCATGTTCATGCGGCTAGGAATCGATGCGGTTGAGATCGAAACGGCGGGCTCATTTGTGAAGCCGTTGCGCGAACTCTTCATGAGAAGGGCGAAGCGAAAGTGAAGTCGCTTTACTGTTCCGTTACTCTTCTATTGTCGATCGTGCCTCTGACGCAGTCGGCTTGGGCGACCGACGCCGGCGGGCCTGTGGATGCAGCGGCGATCGATTCGGGAAGAGCCAGATCTTCGGCAGCCGATGCGGCGACGGCCGGTGTTGTTGAAGTCTCTTCAACTTGCACCGAGCTAGTGCCGAAAGATGCTGTGAGACCGAATCTTAAGGAGACATTCTCAATAGGTTCTGTTGCAGGTTACGAATGGCGACTTGTCGTTGAGGTGAGTCACGGTCACGGCGAGACCGTGATGCCCGATGGCTTTCGCTTACAAGAAGACGCCCGGTTCGTGAAGGCGCTCAAGGGTGAGGGTTTCGCGCTGGCGAGTCGAGACGGGCTGTCTTCGTCGCTACTGGCAATACCGACTGAGCAGGGCGATCACAAGATGACGCGCGTTGAGTTCGTTCTCGTTCCGCTTCCCGAAAAGTCCGGTCGGCAGAATCTGAAGCTGCCGGCGCTGCCCATTGTCGTGCGGCGTGCAAGCGGCGAGCAGACCATTGTTTGCACGCAGACGCATTCAATGGTCGTGGAGGATCCGATCTCGACTATTCCCGATGCACGCCCAAAGGCAAACCCGCCGCCCAGGCAGCAACGCGAGCCATGGCTACTCGCAAAAATTGTGGCGTGGACGTTGGTAGCGGGAGCAGCTTCATTTGCCCTAGGTTTTCTGGCGCGTGCGTTGTGGAGAAGGAGGCCGAAGCCCGCTTCTCCTCCTCCTCCACGGAGACCGGCGTGGGAAGTCGCGCTTGAGAAATTGCACATCATCGAGGCCGAGCACTTGCTTGAGGCTGGCAAGTTTGTGAGCCATCACGATCGCGTGACAGACGTCGTGCGCGAATTTCTCGGCAATCGCTTTGGCTTCGATGGCCTTGAGTGCACCAGCGTCGAGTTACTTGCTCTGCTTAAGCGCCGCGTGGAAGCGGTGCCGCATCTTCCTGCATTGCGCAACTTTCTTGACGAAGCCGACCTTATCAAATTCGCCAAGATGACGCCCACGAAGGACGTGTGTGCGCGCGTAATTGCAGATGCCTATCAATTTGTGAAAGCGCTCTCTCCGGAGCAACCACCGAACCCGCAAGGTGAGGTTCGACGGTGAAGAAAAAGGCGCCTTCCCTCTCGCGGGCTCCTGTGACGCCAAAGGTGGCGCGAGGTCTCGTGAGTACGCGACTTTGGGTTGCTGCCGGCGCGTTCTTGAGTGCACTCACTTTTGCGGCGCTCATCCCGGTGATCGCGCGTGGTGACGTTTGGTTTGCTGCAACGTGGCGCTACCCATGGTTGCTTCTACTCGTGCCTCTGCTTCCCTTTGCCATGGCCGCTGCGACGTACTTTGCCGAAGTTCGTATGCCGCGGATGAAAATGCCATAGGTGTCGGTGATATCGGCTGGGCCTCAGGGCTTTCGCGCTGCGCTGCGCGATCTTCCAATGACCTTCCGTACGGCGGCTTTGATGTTTGCGCTCGGTGCGCTTGCGCGGCCTCAGACAGTGCTCAGCGCGAGCCAGAGCGAAGAGAGCGGTATCGATATCATCATCGTTCTTGACCTTTCTGGATCCATGCGCGCGGTGATGGAAGATGGTGCGAGCATTCGCAAACGCAACGGAGCACTTCGTCAAACGCGCCTTGACGTCGCCAAAGAGACCATCGTCGAGTTTATTTCGAAAAGACGTTCCGATCGCATTGGCGTTGTTGTTTTCGGTGCGTCGGCGTTCGTTCTCTCCCCCCCGACGCTCGATTACACCCTCCTGACTACATTCGTAACGAAAGTATCGCTTGAGGATTTGAACTCGGAAGGCACAGCAATCGGGGATGCCGTCGGCACAGGCGTCGCGAAACTGCGTCGCAGTTCTGCGAAATCGAAAGTCATCATTTTGCTCACTGATGGTGATTCAAATGCCGGCGCGGTTGCGCCAGAGACTGCGATCGAGCTTGCCAAGAACAGCGGCGTTTTGGTGCACACGATTCAGATCGGCAACGGTGACGAAGTCGACGTTTTCGCCGGCAATGACTGGTCGGGCAGACCGCAGTACCAACGTGCGCGCTACCCGGTCAATCCGGAGCTTCTAAAGAAGATGGCGCAAACGACCGGTGGCAAGTCCTTCATTGCGAGCGATCGCGGGACGCTCGAAAAGAGCATGCACGCGATCCTCGATAATCTCGAAAAGACGAAGTTCTCGGCCGACAGTGGATCGCTCGAAGAGCTCTTCAGCTACTTGCTCGCGCCGGCGGTCTTGCTACTTCTGCTCGAAGTGCTGTCGCGCGTATTGGTGGCGAAGAGGTTTCCATGAGATTTGCGCACGATCTCTGGGCGTTCCCCGCGGTGCTCGTTTTGGCGCTCTGCGTCTTCGCGCTCGTCAGCGTGGTGATGTTGCAGCTCGCGGCCTCAAAGTTGCGCGAACGAGCGGTCAGTCGATTTGGCGATGAGGCTCTCGTGATCGCGCTCCAGACGCATCGCGCTGCGGGACGGCGCGCAATTAAGGGCGTGCTGCTCGTGCTTGGGTTCGTCACGGTATTTGCTTCATTCGCGCGACCCCAAATGCACTCGGGCACGCGACTCGTTCCTGCGACGAGTCTCGATGTGGCCGTCGTGGTCGACTACTCGAAGAGCATGTACGCGCGCGACATCGCGCCGAATCGCATCACGCGCGCGAAGCTTGAAATCGCTCAGCTGGTGCGTGATTTACAGGGGGCGCGCTTCGGTGCGGTTGCGTACGCGGGTGAGTCGCTCAGCTTTCCGCTCACGGCGGATGGTGCGGCGATTGCCCAGTTTTTCCGGCAGCTCGAGCCCAACGATATGCCAGTAGGAGGAACCGCTACGGCGCGCGCACTTGTGGAAGCCAAAGAACTTCTGCTGCGTGACCCAAACGCGAAGACGCATGCAAAAGTGATTTTGCTTGTGACCGACGGCGAAGATACCGAAGGCGATCCGACGGCCGTTTCAGAGAGCTGCCGGGACGACGGCATCACGATTCACGTCGTTCAGATTGGCGGCAGACTACCCGAGCCCATTCCCGACGTTGGGCCCGACGGGAAAGTGCGTGGTACGCGCATTGATGAAAAAGGAAAGGTCATCACGACCGCGCTCAGCGCCGATGGTGAAACGCAACTTGAGGCGATTGCGACCCGCACAGGCGGCATGAGGGTGAAGGCCGAGCGCGGACAAACCGGCATCGTTGAGGTTCAAAAACGACTCAAGACGTTGATGAAGAGCGAGCTCTCAGAGCGAAGTGAATCCGTGTACGACGAGGCTTACGGCATTCCGCTCGGCGTCGGCGTTTTTCTACTCATTCTCGAGGCACTCATCTTCGAGACGCCGCGACGCAAGAAGAGCGCAAAAGCGCACACCGCGCAATCGGTGGCACTTGCGATGCTCCTCCTTCTCGCCGCTTGCGGCTGGGATCCGCGAAAGCCCTTTGAGCGCGAGGCCCCAGAGGTGCGAAGTGCCGTCAAGAAAATTGACGCTGGTGCAGGTGGCGAGGCGACCGCGTTGCTTACCGAGTACCTCGGCACAGGGGCTTGCGCACAGGGAGAGATTGGCGCACCAGAATTTCTGAAGGCTCGTCCGCAAGCGACGTTTGACCTCGGGCTCGCGCTCTTTCAGATGGGTGAGGCGTACGGTGGCCCCATTGAGAAGGTTGAAGCCGCGCCGGGCTCGAGCCCTCAAGAGAAGAAACCCGCGCCGCCGGAGATCGCGTGTGCGGTCAAGGTTCTTACCCTTATCGCGAGTGACACGACGCTCGATCCTGAGTTGCGCCACAAGGTCCATTTTCTTCTCGGCAATCTTGGGCTGCTCTCAGGCAAATTTGACGACGCGATCGCGGCCTATGACGCGTCGCTTTTGCTCGCAGCCGCTCGTGTGGATGCAGGCGAAGCGGTCGCCCGTGACGCTGCACACAATCGGGCCATTGCGTTGCGCCGAAAGGAACAAGAGCCACCGCCGCCCGACGGCGGAAGCGATGGTGGTGGGGACGGGGGTGGTGATGGAGGTGGAGATGGTGGGGACGGAGGCGGTGACGGAGGTGGAGATGAGGACGCAGGCGACGATGCCGCGCCGCCGCCATCTTTTGCGGATGCGGGACCGCCACTGAAGGGCGCGCGTGAGCTCGATGCACTTCTCGACGAGTTAGAGAATGCGCCGACGCTTCAGCAAGAGTCTGGTAGGAGACGCGCCGGCAAGAGGCGCATTGCTCCAGGGCTCGACAAATGAATCGTTTGGCGATCGGTATTACCGGGTGGCTCGTCGCTAGCGTCGCGCAGGCTGAAGCGGTCGTGCACGCGCGCGCCTCGTCGCAAATCGTTGAGGTTGGCGACACGTTTACGCTTGTTGTGGAAGCGACAACGGATGAGGAGACGCGCGTTTCGTCACCGGCGCCTGGCAAGACGAAGCCATTCAAGATGGTGGGTCGTTCGGGGCCAACGCAGCAAAATCAGATGACCATCACGAACGGCCAGGTGGAGCGTCGGCAGGGCATTTCGATGTCGTATGTTCTGCAAGCGACAAAGGAAGGCACGTTTACTATCGGCCCAGCGAGTGCCGACATTGGCGGCATCCTGCTTCACTCGGCTTCGGTGAAGATCAAAGTCGTTAAGGTTGGGATGGCACCAAAAAAGAGCGTCGATCCGTTCGGCTTTTTTGGTGATGACGACTCGTTTGGATCGCTCCGATCGCAGCCCCAAGAGAAGCCAGCCGCGGACACAAGTTTGGCTCTCGCAAAGGCGGACGCACCCAACCTCTTCTTTCGCTTCAAGCCGTCTAAGGTGAAGGTCGTTGTTGGAGAAGTTGTCTCAGTGCCCGTCTATGAGTACGAAGACCCGACGGCGCCTCGTTTGGTCGCAGAAGAAGTCGTTGAGCCGAAGGCTCCAGATTTTGTCGTGCGGGGCTACCAGGCCACAACCAAAGATTTAGGCGTCGTTCATGTTGGTAATGACACCTGGAAGGTCGCGCTGGCGCGTCGCTTGGTTCTTGTTCCGCTTCGTGCGGGAAGGGCGACGATCTCTTCGTTGCGCATGCGCCTGCGGATCGGAGGCCAACCTGCGGTGCGTGAAACCGGGCCGCTTGTCATCGATGTGACCGAACCTCCGATAAAAGGTCGGCCACCAGGTTACGAATTGGGAACCGTAGGGCAGTTTGCGCTGAGTGCTCAAATCGCACCGCGCGCCATCGAGCAAGGCGGTGCGGTGACCCTGGCGATCGAACTCTCTGGCCACGGAAATTTTCCCACGAAACTCACGATGCCCGCGCAGGACGGCATTGAGTTTTCAGAGAGCGAGATGAAGGACGATCTGAAGATCGACGAGCAAGGTCGTTTTGGTGGAACGCGTCGGTTTACATCGATTATTCGCATTTTGCGCGCCGGACAAGTGGCGATAGGTAAAGTTACTTTACCGTTTTTCGACGCCCAGAACGGCAGCTACAAGGTTGCCGAAGTTGATCTCGGTACTGTTGATGTGAAGGGAGCATCAGCAAAAGTGGAGCCACAGCCGTCCGACGCGCAGTCGAAGCTTGCGTCTCTGCCGCAGCCTCGCACATCGCTAGAAGGCGGCACCTCGCGTCCAAAGGGTGCCCTTTTTGGTTTCACAGCGCTCGCACTTTCGGGTCCCGTGATGCTTGGACTCGCGGCGTTAGCCGCGCGCGTTCGCAAATGGTCGCGGGCGCGAAGGCTGCAGATCGATACGCCAGCTGGAAGATTGGCGACGGCACTTTCGGCCTTGGCGGAAGGCAAGCTAGAGCCATCACTTGCAGATGCCGCAATGACGAAGGCCGTCGAAGCGGCGATCGAGGTTTACTTCGGAGTGCAAGCGCGTGGCCTTTCGAGCGATGCACTCCAAGGTGCTCTTGAAGCTGCGTCCACTCCAGCGAAAATTGTAACAGATGCAGTTTCAATTGTCCGCGCAATCGAGGCTTCTCGTTTCATGCCAGGCGAGGTGTCTGCTGCGGAACAAAAAGAGCGCACCTCGCGAGTGGAACGCTTTGTGAGCGAGGCCAAAGAGGTGAAGCGTTGAAGCGTTGGGCGCTGCTTGCGTTTTTCGTTACGCGCATCGCACTTGCCGATGAGACGAGCGATCTCTTCGCGCGCGGCAACGACGCCCTTGCAGAAGGAAAGCCGAACGACGCGATCGCAGCGTTTGAGGCACTCGCCGATCGCGGAGTGGTTGACGCGTCGCTGAGCTTCAACCGTGGCCTCAGCTATGCGGCGCGTGTGCGTATCAATGCGGGAAAGCCCGGTGACGTTGGACGTGCGGTTCACGGATTTGAAGAAGCGCGGTCGCTCAGTCGCGACATTGCTCTGGTGAGAGCGGCCGAAAGTGCGCTTCTTCTGTTACGAGGTGAGGTGGCACGCAAGCAGGTGGGCCGTGGTGCTTCGGTCGAGGTCGACCGTCCTCTGCCCCTGTCGCGAACGTTGAGCAGCGCGCTCTCCGAGCGAACGTGGAACCTTATTTGTATCTTCTCGAGCATCATTTTTGCGGGTGCGTTGCTGGTGCGATCGCACATGAACGAACGCGGCCGCTTTGCCGCAACGATTCTGGCGGTCCTCCTCGTTCCTCTCTGGGGTTACGGCTTTTTGATGTCCCAAATCGCTTCGCGCAACCACGACACGCGCAAAGAGGCTGTTGTCGTTGTCGAGAACCTCCGCCTCGCAGGTGAGCAAGGGGTTCCATTGGCCGGTGGCGACAGCCTACCTGAAGGCGCACGCCTTGAAGTGCTCTCAACGCGCGATGGTTGGTCGTCGATCGAATGGGGACGCAGCAAAGGCTATGTGCCTGTTGGAGCGATTCGGCTTATTGTGGAGGGGTTGTAAGGGGCCTTATGTTTCGCTTCTTTGTGTCGTCGCCATGCAAGCGGCCAGCACCCACGCGACGAGCCCGAGCGTTGCGGCGCGCTGCAACAGAGGAAGCGCGAGATTGATCAAGGGCAGTGCCTTTGGTGTGCCGACGTAGCTATACGCAATTGCGTATGCGATCGCGTACGCGATTCCGTCGAGGCCTCCGGCTGTCAATGTGAAGGCAGCGAGGCCTCGCAGCGGGCGCGAAACTGGCGCTCGTAGACAGACGACGAACGCGGCGATTGTCGCCACGAGCGCAGGCGCGAATGCAAAGAGAACCGTTGCGACGTGCGTTTCGCGGAAGCGATCCGATGGAGCGAGGGGAATCAAGCATCCAAAGGTGCACGCGACGAGGCCCGCGCGTTGGGTCAGCCATCCTGCACGTGAGGCCTTGGACTCGAATCGCGCGACCAATGTGAAGAAGGCCGCGAGCGCGCCAAACATGGCCGCGGTCCCGAAGCGAGCGACGGAGGATCCGATGGTCGCGTCCTGCCCATTGAGCGCGCGAGTTTGCATGAGGTCGCAGAGAAAGTTCCACGCGAATGAATGCCCCTTTGCGGCGGGATCCGACCACGTTCCGCCGGGGTAGTGCGCGATTGCAAATGCGATGCTTGCCGAGAAGCAGGCGGTGCCTGCGACGCATGCCAAGACGAGCCGTCGATCGCGCATCCCGTGAGACTATCCTCCAGTTGGCGCGTCGGTTGCCGCATCGACGTCTGCATCGGATGCATCGACGTTGGGCGCGTCAGCGTTTGCATCCACGTGAGCCCCGTCCGACGCGTCAGCCACATCGGGGGCTGCGTCTGTCGCGTCACCCTTGTCAGCATCGATCGTCGCATCGTGAGATCCGTCGACTTGCGCGGCGGCATCGGCATCTG
>JAHFDZ010000190.1 GCA_023248745.1 Myxococcales bacterium
CACGCGCCCGATGCCGCTCGCGCAGCAGTTTGCGCCGAAAAAATGGGCCAAGGTGACCCGATGGCCGATGCCCTCTTTCGCGCGCCAACCTCCGATCTCACACCTGCGGGCACCACGAAGATAGCGATCGCTCTCGGTCTCAATGAAGCGGCATTCGTCAAGTGCCTGAACGATCCGAATACCGACGGTGTGCCCGTGGCCGATAGGGCGCTTTACACGACAATCAAAGGTGAAGGCTTGCCGCTCGTGTGGGTCGGATACACGCGCCTCGAAGGTTTGCTGCCCGTTGAAGATGTGCGTCGGGTCCTTGAAACCGAGCTCGCTCGGTAACGTTTTTGGGGGAATCGCACTTACAAATGCGTCATTGCGACGCCTCTACGTTGCACGGAAGAGCTTTGCCGCTTAGACCGAGAGTCATGCGATTTTTTGGAATGCGCGCCTTGTCGCTCTTTGCTCTTTCGGCTTTCGTCTCGGGTTCTTCTGTGGGGTGTGGCGGTCGTGAAGTCATCCGTGGTTCTGATGATCCATCGATCGACAGCCACGCGATGTCGACCGGTCTCGACAAAGAAGACGTGCAGCGTTCACTCGTCACGCTCCTTGGCAAGATGCGAAAGGCTCCGGTCATGGACAATTGGCGATCGCGCCGCGAGCGCACAACCGTTGCCATCGCGCCCATCCGCAACGACACGAGCGAGCATATCGAGCCAGTCCTTTCCGCGCTTCTCGGTGAGGTCGAAACTTGGCTCGTCGATAGCGAAGTCGTGACCGTCGTCAGCCAAGAGCGTCAAAGCGAAATGATCAGGCAAATCGAAGGCGCGCAACATCCTGTGTTCGACGCGCGGCACATCCCGCAATACGGTCGTCAACTTGGTGTGCAATATTACGTGACGGGCAAAATCGGCGCTGCCGATGAGCGCAACGACGACATGCGCCGCGTTCAGTATTGGCTCTTCCTCCAAGTGATCGAAGTCGAGACCGGCGCTATTCGGTGGCAAGGCAAAGAAGAAGTGACCAAGGCCGTGCGGTGAGCTTTCTGTGCAGCTGGCGTGAAGTGCGCGCCACGTTTTGGGGTTGCTTGCAGGCGGTGACTTTCGCATTGCTCGTTGCATGTGGGGGCCACACCGCTCGAACGTTGCCGGTGCGCAGTGCCCTCGACGAGGGAGCTCCGCGCGAGGCGCTGCGTGTGCTCAATGACGAGATGGATGTCAAGCGCAGCTCCGATATCCCGAAGGATCTCGAGGGCGACAACGCGTTGCTCCTCCTCGATAGGGCGAGCGTTCACCAATCGTTGCGCTCATTTCGTAACAGTCAGCGTGACTTTCAGGCGGCCGACAAAGCGATCGAGATGCTCGACCTCTCGCCCAAGGCGATGGAGGACTTTGGCAAATACATGTTTTCGGACTCGATCGGTAAGTACCGCGCGCCCCCCTTCGAGAAGCTGCTGATCAATACGTTCAATATGGTCAACTACCTTGAGCAAGGCGATCTCGACGGCGCGAAAGTCGAAGCACGACGTCTTGGAGTCATGCACAAATACCTTCGCGACAAGCTGAAAGACGAGGGTGTCTCACTCGGACTCGCGGCTTTTCTTGCGGGCTCTGCGTTTCTCCAAGCAGGCGACCCCGACACTGCGCTTCACTGGTTTGACGACGCGTTACGCTATCGCGCGCTTGCGTTCGTCGGACACGACGTTGCCCGCGCCGTCGCCCGAGGCGGTTCATACCGATCGAAGCGTATCGAGCATGCGCTCGCGAAAGCGGGACCGACATCGCCCGATGGAGCTGAAGTTCTCTTCATCATCGGTGACGGACGCGTGCCCCACAAAGTTGCCGTTCGTTTGCCGATCGGTCTTGCGGTAGCGCGTGTTGGCATTCTCTTGAGCGCGACGACGTCGGCGAGCGCGCTCGCGATGGCGGGTCAAGGCGCCGTGACGTGGATCAACTATCCAACGCTCGAAGATAAGGCACCGCTGACGAGCACGCCGGTCATCAAACTTGACGGTATCCGCCTCGAACCCGTTTCGACGATCGATCTCTCGAGCGACGTGAGACAGAGCTTTCGTAAGCTCGAGGATGTGGCAATCGCCAGCGCGATTACGCGTGCGATCGTTCGTGCGGGTATCGGTGCAGGCGTCGGAACGGCAGTCGGCGCTGCCGCTGGAAGAGGCGGCGGTGGACTCGGGTTTCTCGCGGGGTTGCTCACGCAAGCCGCAATGGCCGCCGCCGATACGCCCGACACGCGAAGCTGGGAAACACTGCCAGGCCGCGTTGTCGTTGCGCGCCTACGCGTTGCGCCGGGCACGCACCAAATTGTGCTGGCTTCGCGGGGCGAGAGCCATCGAGAGTCCATCACTGTGGCGGCTGGGGCTACCAAGGTGGTATCGCTCTTCGCGTTGCGATGAACTTCAAGCGAGCCTACAGCGGCCTGGTCTTCGGCCTCCTTTCCGCCTGTCGCGAGATCGCCGCGCCGCCAGGTCCTGAGCTCGCCTGTGTCGAGGCGTGCCAGAACGCGATCGATCATTGCAACAACAATGGGTGCGGGCGCGGATGCAATCTTGTGCTCGACCGGCTCGTAGAGCGGGAGCGTGCGCAAGTTTTCGCGTGCGTGAGTGCGGCAAAGACCTGCTCTGATTCGACCTGGGCCGCGTGCGGGACCCACATCGGCAACTATGTTGACGGTGGTCCCGTGCCCGAGGACTTTGCACCGCCCGCGGGCCAGTGAGTGGCGAGTGAGTCGAGCCGTACATGTTCTTGACGATCGGCGTCGCGAGCTTGTGTTTCATGGCCCACCGAAGCGCGTCGTTTCTCTCGTTCCAAGCGATACGTTCAACGTGTTCGCACTCGGTGTGGGAGACCGGCTCGTCGGCCGTACGGACTATTGCGAGCTGCCAGCGGATGCACTCGCGCTCCCGAGCGTGGGTGGAACGAAGGACGCGCGTCTCGAGGCGATTCTCGCGCTTGCACCAGAGCTCGTGCTTGCGAACCAAGAAGAGAATACGAAGCCGTTGCTCGAGTCGCTTGCGCAAGCGGGCGTTCGGGTCTTCGTGGCGTTTCCAAGGCGCGTAATCGACGGCGTTGCGCACCTTGCGCGACTTGCGCGAATTTTTCACGTGGAGCGTGAGCCCCATGTGCGTGAGTTAATCTCGTCGGGTTACCAGCTTGCGTCGAGAGAACCTGCTCCGTCCAAAAGAGTGTTCTGCCCCATCTGGAAGGACCCTTGGATGACGGCAAACGGCGACACCTACATGAGCGATGTCATGCGTTTGCAAGGGTTTCATAACATTTTTTCCGATCGCGAGCGGCGATACCCGCTCTCGGCCGACCTCGACAGCGCCGTGGTGGCAAAGGCTCCCAAAGAGCGCGATGTTCGCTATCCACGTGTGACCCTCGAGGAGATTCTCGCCCGCGCGCCTGAGGCCGTCCTCTTGCCGGATGAGCCCTATTCCTTCCTGGACGTCCACGGTGCCATCTTTCGCGATCACGGAATCTGCGTTCAACTGGTCAGCGGCAAAGAGCTTACTTGGTATGGCGCGATGACGGTCCAATCGTTGGGAAGATCACGCCACCGGCGATCGTAACGGTCTTAGGTACGTAGGACAGCGCCAGCACCAGTCACGAAGTAACGCGGTTGACCATCGACACGATTGCGCTCAACGCTTCGAGGCGATGGTCAATTTGCTTGTTCGTTCATCGCATTGACTAACCAGCGGCTTTGCGCAGCGAGGCATAGGCACGAACGAGTTCGCGATTCGGACGGTCCACGCGTTCGAGCGGACTCGTGAGGAGGTCTCGCCCATCCGCTGAGAAGTAGAGTGCCTCACCCGCACGAGGCTCACCTGGATTGGCGCGGATTCCGCCATCGCCTAAAAATTGGATGGCACCCTGCATGCGCCTTCGCAGAGCGAGGTGCCCATGTAGGAATTCGCCGCTTTTGCGATCGCGGACTGCAACGCAAAAGCCGTCGCGAAAGTGATATTCGGTGTTCTTGGTCACATAGACCCGATGCCGTCGTCGCTCGGGGCCTTCGTAGTCACAAGATTCGCGAGCCATTGTTTCCTACGATCTCGCGCGCCCGAATTAGGGGCCAACTTTCTGCGCCTTGTCGCGACCTCGCGTTATGCTTCGTTTTGCCAACCGCGCCTTGAGGTGCGTTGGCGCGCCTCGGAGGGCACCATGAAGATTTTCATCGATAGCGCCGATATCAACGAAATCCGCGAGGCCGTCGCAATGGGGGTCATCGACGGATGCACAACCAATCCGTCGTTGCTCGCAAAGGCGGGTCGCAAGATTGAATCCGTCATTCCCGAAATTTGCGCAGCCGTCGACGGTCCGGTTTCGGCCGAAGTCGTTAGCGTCGAGTACGCCGGCATCGTCGAAGAGGGACGCGTGCTTGCAAAGATTCACAAGAATGTCGTGGTCAAAGTTCCGCTCATTGCCGAAGGCCTCAAGGCAGTCCGCACGTTTACGCAAGAAGGCATCAAGACCAACGTGACGTTGTGCTTTAGCGCTAGCCAAGCGTTGCTCGCGGCGAAGGCAGGCGCGACGTACATCTCACCGTTCATCGGTCGCCTCGACGACACGTCGCACGAAGGAATGGCGCTCATTGAAGACATCGTTCTCATCTATGAGAACTACGGCTTCACGACGCAAGTGCTCACAGCAAGCATTCGCAGCCCGTACCACGTTGTTCAAGCCGCGCGAGCAGGGTCGCACTGTGGCACGCTGCCGTTTTCGGTCATCAAGCAGCTGCTCAAGCATCCGCTAACAGATTCTGGGCTTGCGCAATTTTTGGCTGACCACAAAAAGTCTCTCGAGAAGGCGAAGTAGCAAGCGCGCTCCGACACAATCAACCCTTCTCGATATCGTGCCCGTTTCAATTGTCGTAGAGCATGGCCCGTTTCGTGGGATCGCGCGGCGTGAAATTGTGCGCCGCGCAGAAGCGATGTTGCGTGCGCTCAAACGAGAAAGTGATGAGCTTTCAATCGTTCTAACGACCGACGAACAAATACATATTCTCAATCGTGACTATCGTCGTAAAGATCGCGCAACAGACGTTCTTGCTTTCGCGATACGCGAGGGCGAATTCTCTTCGATGGCCGGCAATTTGTTGGGCGACGTGATCATTAGCGTCCCTACCGCGAGACGGCAGGCCAGAGAAAAAGGCCGCGAACCGTTGGCCGAGGTCGTGATGTTGCTCGCTCACGGTCTTCTGCATCTGCTGGGTTGGGATCACGACACAGTCGCAAAGGACAAGCGAATGCGGGCTGAGACCGACAAACTTGTGGAAGCAAGCGAGCTTTGGCCAATGGAGAGGCGAAAGATCCCCGTTCGTCGAAAGCGCGCAACCGTGCCTAAAAAATAGGCTTCATGTAGGACACACGCCGCGCTGCGCCGTAAATCGTGGGACAAAATGAACACGCTTCGACGAAACCCTACTTTTTTCGCTTGCGGGTGCAAAACGAAGTTGTTACCCATCTGTGCAGCCGCGGCGCCCCGTGTCTCATGCGAGGTGAAGCGGTGCTCGATCAAACGTGCTCTCTAGTGCTTCAGACGTGCGACTGATTACGAAACCGATGTTGAGCCAACCTTGACCCGACACACGGATTAATTTCGTGGCCAGTTTTGCCAAAGATCGCGCGAAGAACGCTCAAATGTTCGGGTTTACAATTCCTATATAGACAGTGAAAATTCTGTCCGCCCTTCGACAGGAGGAAGTTCCAAATGGCAGCTGCAAAGAGAATGACCAAGGCCCAAGTGATCAACGATCTCGCAGAGCAGTCAGAGATCGATAAGAAGAGCGTCAACCGCATGTTCGACAGCCTCACAGAGCTGATCAAGAAGCAACTCGGCTCGCGCGGTCCTGGCGAGTTCGTGATCCCAGGCTTGCTCAAGCTGAAGACGGTCAAGCGCCCAGCTCAGCCTGCGCGCGAGATCCGCAACCCCGCAACCGGCGAAAAGATGATGGCGCCACCAAAGCCAGCCAGCAAGAAGGTTCGCGCAACGCCACTCAAGGCGCTGAAGGACATGGTTCTTAAGGCCTAATCTAGCGCCCCTGCAGAACGCGCAAAGACCGCGCTGCCGGGAAATCTAACGCTCTGGGTTCTCTCGAACCTAGAGCGTTTTTTCTTGGCCCCTGACGAACCCCCAAAGGCTACCCGCTCAACCCAAACTCGCAAACCATCTCGATCATCGATGGCTGGAATCCGCTCGCCGAAAAGAGATCATGCGCAGCGATATTTGAGCTCGCGACCATTAAGACAACGCGTCGTGAACCGGCCGCCTGTGTCCGGGCGAGAAAAGCCGCCACGAGCGCCTTGCCTACACCTCGGTGTCGCGCGGCATCGTCGACGTAAAGTTCGTGCAGGTGACCGCTCGCACCGCGCCTGCCTTCGAAGTCGCGATCCTGCAATTCGCCGTAGACGTAGCCGAGGACACTTTGATCGCGCGCATCGCGGGCGATCAGCACGATCGCGGTGTCGAATTTCTCGATCGCCTCTCTGAGTGTCTCGGCATACTTTTGCTCTGCGCCATCACAAAGCGTGAATCGCCGTGGATCGAGGGCGTGGTGAAAACGCACAAGGCTCACTCCGAGCGCACCTACTTCGGCAAAGTCGTCATCGGCGGTCGCCTCAACAATGTCGAAGGTCACGGGCACGACATTACATGGTTCTTACAATTTCGTAAGATATTGGCGAGATTTGCACTGATCTTGGCGTCTTTGGAGAGCGCTTGGTGACATTTTGTGAGGTTCTGCCGCGAAACCAAAAAAAGCTCGCGGCGAGCGGGACCGCTTCTGCGCGAAAGTTCGATAGCGTCATTTCGATGGAAAGACGCACAGCCTCCATTTCGTTCGTCGTGATCGTCTCCGCATGCCAGCCCGCAGAGCCGGTCAACGTGCCACCACCGCCGCCGAGAGCAACGGCGACTGAGAGTACGTCCGCAACGGGAAGCGAGCCTTCGGGCCTCGTTGACGCTGGGATCGCGCCAGATAGCGGCATAAGCAAACGTTGCTACTTGCAGATCAACTATCCGTGTCCGCCAACGATGCGCTGCAATCCGCCACCACCGACGCCCACGGAGTGTCCAGCGGGAGTGTTGCCTGGAACCTGGGTCACGCCGCCAAAGCGCGACTGATGTGAACTTATGAAGTTACGAATCGCGAACATTTCCCAGGCGCGAATGGCGCTGATACGCTCAGTCGATGCTTGATCGGCGCCGTGCGATTCAATTCGCGTTGGGTTACCTAAAGACGCATCCCGAAGAGATTGTCCTCGCCCTCGTTAATGCGATGCAACTCAAGTTCGGCGTACCGCTCGACGGGTTGCGTTGGCTGACGGGTGAGCTGCCGATGCCTCGCAAAGCACCGAAGGAAATTCAAATCGAAAGTGTCCCGCCAGCGTTACAATTAGGCGCGACAGTCGACGCAATGGGCACTCCACTGCGAGCGAGCGCTGCGATTCGCATCGAGCGCGTTGACATGGCAAGTGACACCATTCTGCTCACGCTTATCGTGAGCAACGTGAAGCTCGAGCTCCTCGCCGAAAGCGACGCGCCGATCGCCATGCTTATCAAGTCCGGTGCACTCGATCTGAGCAAGCCCGGCAACCTCCTGAAGTTCCTGCCCAATCGCCCGCCGTTTATTCTCGAAGCAGAGGGTGAACGCATCGTCGTTGATTTGCTCAAAGTGCCTGCACTCGCCAGCAATGCGGCGCTTCGCAAGGCGCTCGCAGTCATTACACCCGTGCTCGGCATCCGCGCGATCGAGACCGACCGCGAGCACCTTTATGTCGCCCTGCGTGCGTCGCCACTCGGTGTTGTGCAAGCATTCGAAGCCCTGCGCACCACGCGCGCGGCAACAACTTGATCAATTGAGTTCTCAATTCAATCGATCGTGCTAAGGTCTTGCCCCTCGCCGGGGAGTAGCTCAGTCTGGTAGAGCGCCAGGTTTGGGACCTGGATGTCGTCGGTTCGAATCCGGCCTCCCCGACCCCCGCCAAGCACGGCCCCCCCACTTACGCAGCCGTCCCAGCCAGCCCCCTCCCGTTCGCGCTTCCCGCGTTCCCGCCGGAACCCGGCCCAGGAAACACCAACCGCCTCCAACAACGCAGCGACCGAGCACGCTTCAGCGTGCGTAGGGAAGCGATCCAGGTGGACACCAGGGTAGCAAATTGCCCAGATGCACGAATCATCTCTTCGCAGTGAAGGAAGATGGGGGTTTGAGGCCTCCAGCCTCTGGCGAGCGAAGCTCGACAGGAGCGAAGCGATAGGCTGGAGCTGAGCGAAGCGAAGGGGCGAAACCATGCGGTTTCGGCCCCCAAATAGCCGTGCGCAGCACATACCCGCGAAGCGCAGCGCTCACACAAAGGGAAACGCGCGCGGTGACGCGTGAGCTTCAGCGAGACCGTGTAGCAACGGCACCCCGCGCAGCGCCCAATTCCCGCCCACCAAATTCAAGTCTACCGTAGGACCCCATGCCGCCGACCTACACACCTCGCCCCATTGACGAAGTCGCCACCGAACTCGGCCTCTGCACCGCCCACGTAGAACCCTACGGACGCGGCAAAGCAAAAATTGATCTCGCAGCATTACGAATGCCACCCCGGGCAAAGGGCCGGCTCATTCTGGTGTCGGCGATTAATCCCACGCCCGCTGGCGAGGGCAAGACGACGACATCCATTTCGCTTGCGATGGGCATGCGTCGGCTCGGCAAGAACGTTGTGCTCGCACTGCGTGAGCCTTCGCTGGGGCCCGTCTTTGGGGTCAAGGGCGGCGGCACTGGTGGTGGCAAGGCGTCGCTGGTGCCGACCGACGACATCAATTTGCACTTCACGGGTGACATTCACGCGATCACGACCGCGCACAACCTGCTGAGCACACTCATCGACAACGCTTGTTACTTCCGCGACAAGTTGGGCGACAAAGGCGAGCTCGATCCGCGCCAAATTACGTGGGGCCGAGCGCTCGACATGAACGATCGATTCTTGCGAAAGTGCACGATCGGTCTCGGGGGCAGGACCAACGGCGTGCCGCGCGAAGAACGCTTCGACATCACGGCGGCGAGCGAAGTGATGGCGATTCTCTCACTCGCGAAGAACTACGAGGACCTCGAAGCGCGGCTATCGCGTATTGTGATCGGAACAAGTTACGAAGGAAAATCGATCACGGCAAGTGACATTGGTGCGGCATCTGCCATGACGGCCCTGCTGCGTGATGCCCTTAAACCCAATCTGGTGCAAACGGCCGAGGGTGGGCCCGCTATCGTACACGCCGGTCCCTTTGGCAACATCGCGCACGGTTGCAACAGCGTTCTCGCGACGGATCTCGCCATGAATCTCGGCGACTACGCCGTTACAGAGGCGGGTTTTGGATTTGACCTTGGGGGCGAGAAGTTTCTCAACATTAAGTGTCGCACGGCCGGCATTTGGCCACGTGCGCTCGTGCTTGTCGCAACACTTCGCGCGCTCAAGATGCACGGTGGCGTTCCTGTAAAAGAAGCGGGGTTGCCCAACGCCTCCGCACTCGAAGCGGGTCTCGCACACCTCGAAAAGCACTTGGAAAATGCGCGTTACTATGGTTTTCCAGCCATCGTTGCGATCAACGTTTTCCCTCAGGATACCGAGGGTGAACTCGCGTTGGTCGAACGCGCGGCGTCGAAGTTTGGCGTTCCCGTGGCAAAAAGCGAGGGATTTGGCAAAGGCGGGGAAGGCGCCCTCGACCTCGCGCGCGTCGTCGGCGATGTGGTTGACGCGACCGATGTTGCGCCGCCTTCGCCTCGCTATGTCTACGATCTGGCAGAGACTCCCGAAGCCAAGATTCGTCACATCGCGAGGACCATTTACGGTGCTCGCGATGTCGTGTTCAGCGGGAGTGCGATGAAGGACATCAAGCGCATTGACGATCTCGGTTATGCGTCGCTTCCTGTGTGCATGGCCAAGACGCAACTGTCGCTGTCCGACGATCCTACGCGCTTTGGTCGGCCGACAGACTTTGTTGTCAACGTTCGAGAGGTGCGCTTATCGGCCGGCGCAGGATTCATGGTACCGCTTACGGGCGACATGATGACGATGCCGGGCCTGCCGAAAGTGCCAGCCGCACGCGGAGTAAAACTGCTCGACAATGGTTACATTCGCGGGCTGATGCAGAACGACTAGTCCCCCGACCGGAGCGCAATGATTGAATCGTGCGGTCAGTTGGGGGGACTAGGGAAATTCGCGGGAGCGAATTTCGGGGTCCTGGGGCAGGGCCCCAGAGAATAGTCTAGTGCCTTGACGCGCTGCGGAGCAGCGAGCGCATTAATCAATGCGCCCCGGTCAAGGCACTAGCTCATTCGGTTGCAGGTCCGTCGATACGCATCACGCCAAGGCCGCTGGTTTCTGTTGCTTCGGGTGATTGGTAAATCACTTTACCCATTTGCGAGAGCTTCGTGAGCTTGCTCATCCACGTTACGACGTAGAGGGTGTCTGTTCGTGCTTTGGCCCGCCGAATGACCCGCAAGGTTTTTGGATCATCGAGCTGGTGACGATCGAATGCTCGACGATCGAGATTTGTGAGGATCTCAACCGTCGATTCGTCGCAAAAAATGACTGGTGTTGGGCCGCCGCCAAGCTCGCGATCAAGGAAAGCCGCAGTGGCTTGGGGGCCAGGAAGTCCATGCGCGAGCGCACCGCCCCATTCGTGCATCCACGCTTCGAGAATCGGCATCTGAATGGCCGCGCACGCGATGACGAGGGCGGCGAAGGTTACGTTGCCGAGGGCGCGCGCAGGCTCCTCGTTGGTCATTCGCTTAACGAGTCGGTTCACAAAGTCGACGATTGACTCGACGCCGTGTGCAACGAGCGTTGCGTAGAAAGGCACGACAATGAAAACGTGTCGATCGAGCCCGAGAGAACTCCGCGTAATCCAACTGAGCGTGATGAATCCCAGACAGCCGAGCGATGCACCAAAGAACCACGGCCCGTGCGTTTGAAATACGCGCCTCACTCCAAAAGGCGCGATCAACAGAATGGGCCCCATCAAGCGCCAGGGTGTGTGCGCCGTATAGTGCGCAACGTCGGTGACAAATTGCGACACGCCGACGCTAAAGGAACTTGACGCTCCGACGGCGTCGTTTGCGAAAGCCCGCGTTTGGTTGAGAAACGCGAACCACCGACCATCGCCAGGCCACCGCAAAATCGCCCAAAAAACGATAGCCGACGTGGCCATAAAGAGAACTAGCCACGCCCTTGGAGGACGGTTCGCGCGCTCGGCCATCGCCGGCGTCATCCACTCGAGGAGGAGCCACCCGGCGGTTGCGACAATGACAGCCCATGCTTCGTAGCGAACGAGGGCTGCTGCGCCGAGGGCAGCGCCCGCCAAAATGTAACGATTCCTGTCCATTGCCCAGACGAACGACAGAACGAGCAACGCGAACATCGGCTCTGGCTGCCCAGTGGTGCCCATTTGTTGGACGATCGGACTCGCAGCCGTGAGTGCACATGCGACGAATGCCGTGCGCTGGTGGGTCTTTTTGGCGCTGCTCAGTATTGCGAACAGCAAGACGGGCAGCAGAGCAACGGCCACCATGTTCGCCCAGCGAATCGATTGCAACGTTGCTCCAAAATAGATGGCTATCGCCTGCACGTAGTGAAACAGCGGCAGCCATACCCAGTGAATCGGGAAGAGCGCGGGTGTGATCAGCAGCTGGCGCGAGATTGCGTGGTGGCCATAAGAGTCGGTGTCAACGTCAGGCCCCAACTGAAGAAATGAGAAGCGCCACACCGATAGCCCGATGATCAGCCCGAGCAGCAGCAGCAAAAGAGACAGCCGCTTATCGCGCTCGTGTGACCGCATCGCGGCCCTCTATACTCTCTCTTGCGATGAAGGCGAAACTCGTCTGGCATGATGGCCAATTTGTTCCCTGGGATGCGGCGACCGTCTCAGCGTTCTGCCATGGCTTGCAGCGAGGAGCGTCGGTGTTCGACGTCGGGGCCTTTGCGCTTGGGCCGTCGGGTTTTCACCTGTTTCGTGGTCGTGCGCACATCGAGCGTTTCTTGCGATCCGCGGCGGCAATCGGTCTCTCGATTGTTCATTCGGTTGACGAGATGCTCGCTTTCGCGCGAAAGCTTGCGTCACGCTCGGGCCACGACCGAGGGCTCATTCGATGGACCGCCACGGTGCCGACTATGCAGCCTGATGTCGTCGCTTCGGACGCTC
>JAHFDZ010000191.1:0-11343 GCA_023248745.1 Myxococcales bacterium
GTTGTTCAACTTGCTTGACGGTGAGCGAGAAGATTTCGTGCGGTGCACAGACGTTAAGTTTGCTGACGATCTGCTCGACCACGGCATCGCCCATTCCTTCGATGTCGAGCGCGCGACGGCTTGCGAAGTGAACCAATCGCTCGCGCAGTTGCGCCGGGCAACTCGGGCTCAGGCAGTAGAGGAAAATATCTTCGCTCTGTACGGCCGCTCCACACGACGGACACACGAGAGGGCGCGCAAAGGGTACGGTGCCTGCCGGTCGCTGTTCGACAAGTACGCTGACGACTTGCGGAATGATGTCTCCGGCCTTTTCGACGAGCACCTTGTCGCCTTCGCGCGCGTCTTTGCGTTCTAGTTCGACGAAGTTGTGGAGCGATGCGCGTGACACCGTTGTGCCCGCAAGCTGCACCGGGGCAAGCTCAGCGACGGGTGTCAACTTGCCTGACTTTCCAACCGAGACCCAAATTTGAAGCAGCGTCGTTGCCTTGCGATCGGGAGGAAATTTGTATGCGATTCCCCAATGCGGATGATGCCCAGTTCCGCCGAGTTGTGGCCACTTGCCCGTATCGTCAATTTTAATGACCATCCCGTCGATCTCGAAAGGAAGGCCTGTGCGCTTTAATTCGTAACTGTCGCAGAACGCAATTGCTTCCTCGGGGGAGATCGCTTGCGTTACGCGGTCAAGGTAAACAGGCGCTCCGGCCTCAGCGAGCGCTCGCAGCGTTTCGAACTGTGACCGTGGGAACTTCACGCCGGTGGCCCACGCAACGGAATACAAGAACGCCGTGATGCCGACGTCGCCAAGGTCGCTCGGGTCCTTGCGTTTCACCATGCCGGCAGTGCCATTGCGAGGGTTGGCGATCGGCTCTTGCCCGTTTGCGACAAGTTTTGCGTTGTGCCTCTCGAACGCTTCGCGCGGCCAATAGAGTTCACCGCGTATTTCGTAACTTCCGGCGGTCAATTTGAGTTGCGAAGGCACCGCACGCGCCGCGAGAACCTGCTTGGTCACGTCGTCGCCGTAGTGGCCGTCACCACGCGTGACTGCGCGAACAAGTTTGCCGCCGTCATAGATCAGCGACACTGAGATGCCGTCGATTTTCGGTTCAACGAGCACGGTGAGGTCAGCACCCTCGGACAAGCTCAAGTCCTTGCGACGTCGTGAAAACCAGGCTTGCAGTTGCACGAGCATCGATTCGTCTCGCGCAGGCGACAGCTTCTCGAGCGAAAGCATCGGTACGCGATGCTCAATTGTTGCGAACCCTTCGGTGTGGTCTATGCCCGGTTTTGCATCAAGACGTTCGGCCGCATTGACACCGGCCGCTGCGGCAAGCGCCGCATACTGTTCGACGAGATCGTCAAACGCCGCGTCAGGAATCTCTGCTTGACCCGCTCGGTAGCGCGCCTCGTGATAGCGAATTTGCGCGGCTAGCTTTTCGAAATCGTCAACTTCCTTCACAACCTAGCTTGACCTGTACCTTTGCCTTCGAGTCCGCGCGAACAGTATCGCACGTGGTGGGGCACAACTTGATCGTGGTCGGGCTGTTGTTGTTGTCGAAGTAGAATCCACCTGCCGAAGTGCACGAGCTCGCACCCGTAACGCGAGAGAGCGTCTTCGTGTTAACGCCTCCCTGCAGGTACTCGACGTTCACGGTCTTGGGATCGATGATGCCACCGTCGCTCGTTGGCATTGCGAACGTGCAAGATGCGGCTTCGTATTGAATTTGTTCGAGCGCGACCGTGAGTGCATTGTTGCTGCCGTCGCCGATGTTCCAGCTTTGGCATTGGCTCTTGCCGTTGCCGCACGCGTTGGTGAGACCGCCGGCATTCTTTGCGTGCGTCGCTGCGTGTCCACCGACTGCCATCGTTTCGAGGTGCGTGAAGTCTGCGCCGTCCATGCCGACCATGAAGATAGGCACGCCGGTGTTCGTGTAGTGCGTGTCGGCAAGTGCGGCGAGGTTCGCCGCGCTTGTGTCGCAATAGGTTGGCTTTCCATCCGTGACGAGAACGCCCACGCGCTGCCTGCCTGCGACGTACGTTTGCGTGTTGGAGGTGAACACGATCATGCCGCGCAGAGCCGCTTCGGTTGGCGTGTTGTCGCCAGGTTTTTCGGTATTGAGTGCGGGGACGAACTGCGTCGTGTCAGGCAGCGCGACAAACCCAAGTCCGATGGGGACGACCGGCGTGGTGTATTCTGAACCGTTGCACTGAGCGCCGACCTGGCTGCCGCTGAAGAACTGCAGTGCGGCGCGATTGCCGGACGGACTTGGCGTTGCGAAGTACGTGGCAAGTGCGTTGATTGACTTGCACCACTTCGAATTGACCGTTTGGCCGACGTTGCAGTCACCGGTCTTGTTCGTTGACGGTTCGAACATGCTGCCCGACTTGTCGAGCATCACGTAGAGGTCGATGCCGATTGGTTTCGCTTCAACGGCGGTCTGCGCGCAGGCGTCGGGCGTCGTTGTGCTGTCTGAGCCTCCTCCGGCGTCGAACGCGAAGACGACATCGGACTTCGAATCGCTTGCTGACGCGTCGAGCAATGAAATGGGCCCATCGATCTGAGCGTCATTGTTCGATGCGTCGCCAAAGACGGTCGCGTCACCTGCAGAACCGTCCGCGGGGTTCGACCCATCGGGATCGCCCGCGTCCACAAGGCTGGTCGGCGCGTCGACCTTTGAGCCGTCGGCCGCGCTGTCTGTGGCCGCCGCGTCTGCGGTCGCGCTTACGGCAGCATCGCCTGCGTCGCCGGGCTGATTGCCGACGATTTGATAGATGATGGTGTCCCCACAAGCCGCAAGAAAACCGAGGCCCAAGAACCAAATACGACGCATGGCAACCCTTTAGCTCCTACATCCGCCCACGCAAACCCCAGGTGGGTCTCAATACAGGAGGGCTCGTTAACCCCGCCGAGTTTGTGGGCCGCGAAGCACATTTCGCATGTATCCGACTTATCGCACCGCGGAAACGGGCCAAATCGGACACCTATGGTAATTTCCGGCGCTCAGGTCCTTACCAGAAGCGAAAGGGACAGCTTCTTGCTCCGATATCGCGCAGATCTTCGAACGATTGCCTTCGTCGCCGCCTATTGGGGCGTCTTCGCATTTGCATGGATGAGCGCTTGGCAGCCTTGGTACGTGACCGCGGGTTTGATCGTTCTTCTCGCGATTCAGGCATGGATTAACGCGGTCATCACGCACAACACGCTGCACTCACCGATGTGGAAATCGCGATGGATGAATCGCGTCACGCAAGTGGTGCTCTCGTGCAGCTACGGCTTTCCGGTGAGCGAATATGTTCCCGGTCATAACCTCAGTCACCATCGGTATACGCAATCGCGCAAAGACGTGATGCGAACTTCGAAGGTGCGATTTGAGTGGAACCTTATCAATCTACTCGTCTTTTTTCTCACCCTCGGTGCCGACGTGACTGCGGCCAATATTCGCTACACAAAGGACGCGAAGGAGCGCATGCCCGCTTGGTATCGCCAGCTCCTCGTCGAGATGGCCTTTGTGTGGGGCATCAAGGTTTTCGCGCTCATCGTCGACTGGAAGCGCGCGCTTCTCTTCATCGGCTTGCCTCACCTCTATGCGGTTTGGGGCATCACGACGGTGAACTTCGTGCAGCACGACGGCTGCGATCCGGATCACCCGTACAACCATTCACGTAACTACGTGGGTCGTATTTTCAACTGGTTCACATTCAACAACGGCTTTCATGGCATGCACCACTTGAGGCCTGGCCTTCACTGGAGCTTGCTTGCCGACGCGCACAACGCAGAGCTCAAGCCGTTTATTGATCCGCGCCTCGATGAGCCTTCGCTGCTGCTCTATTGCTTCCGCACGTTCATCCTTCCAGGCAAGCGCTTGCGCTTCGATGGCAAGCCAGTCGTGTTGATCGACGAGGGGCCGGATGAGGATTGGATCGGCGGTGCTGTGCAACCAGAAGGCATCGAAGGTATCGAAGCAACCTCGTAGGGGTGCTGGCTGCTCCTTACTCGCAAGTTGCCAACCATCGTCGTGGCAACCTGCAGTCGGTGGAAACGAGCCTTCTCTTACTGAATGCTCGTCGACTTAATGTAGTCGAGTTTGGGAAACGACGCCTTGAGGTACTCGTTTCCTCTTGCTTGCATGATGCCTTGGTTAGGCGCACCCACACCTTCGCCGTAGTCCGCGTGAAGCGAGTCGACAACGCTCATGCCTTCGATGACCTCGCCGAAAGGAGCGAACCCCATGCCATCGAGATTGGCATTGTCAGCAAAGTTGATGAATGCCTGCGTGGTGCGTGAATTAGGACCGCTCGTCGCGAAGGTGACGTAGCCGCGCTTGTTCGATTGCTTGACGGGATCGTCTGCGATTTTTGCATCTGTCCATGCTTTGCTCACGGCCGGATCGCCGTGAAGGCCGAATTGAGCCATGAATGGAGTTGGCTTTCGGAGCACGCGAAAGAAACGTACTTCGTTGTAGAAGCCGCCTTTGACGAGGTTGTAGAAACGGTCGGCGCCGAGAGGAGCCCATTCGCGCGTGACCTTGATCGTGAACGCGCCCTTCGACGTTTCGAACTTTGCTTTGTACGAGGCTGGCGCCTGTTCTTTTAGCTTGGCGGGGTCGAGCTCCGCGACCGTTTTTTGCGGCTGCAAGGCGCCTTGTCCGGCGCCTTGTGTGGCAGGAGTGCCGCTGTTTTGGCTTGCGTCGCTCTTCGTGCAACCTGCGAATGCCGGCGCGAGGGAGAGCAAAAATGTAACGGTCAACAAACTTGTCTTTTTCATCTTTCTTCCTCGAGGACGTCAAGAACCTTACCTGGATTCAAAATATTCTGCGGGTCAAAGATGCGCTTCAGCGCGCGCATAAGGGCGATCTCGTCGGGCGATCTCGAATAGCCGAGATGCGCTTTCTTGAGCAAGCCAACGCCGTGTTCGGCGGAGATACTGCCTCCGAACTTTTGAACAAGCGCAAACATGTCGCGATCGGCTGCCTTGGTTTGTGCCCAAAATTCTTCGTTCGAGAGCGCGTCGGGTTTCATGACGTTGACGTGCAGATTGCCGTCGCCGATATGCCCGAAGAGACAAATTTCCCAACCCGGATAGCGCGACTCGAACACCTGGCCGAACTCTGCGCAGAATCCCTCGAGCGAGGCGATGGGAAGTGCAATGTCGTTCTTGTGAGGAAGTCCGGTCGCCGACAAACTCTCGCTAATGCCCTCGCGAAGCGACCAGAGGGAGCGCGCTTGCTCGGCATGTTGCGCAAGCGTTCCGTCGATGATGAGCGCTCGTTCGAAGAGTGAGGTGAGCCACGGCTCGATCGCGTTGGCCGCTCCAGGCTCGACTTCGAGCAGCACGTAGAATGGCGTGCTCGTATCGAAGGGCGGACGCAGCGTGCGGTGCCTAAGCAATCTTGCGAGGCACTTGTCGGTGAAGAACTCGAACGCCGAGATCGCACATGGCCCCTTGCGCGCCTCGCGAAAGAGCCGCAACACGCCTTCGAGATTTTCGACACCGAACAAGAAGACGTCGAGCTGTTGTGGAATGCGAGCGAGTTTGAGTGTCGCCTCTGTAATGACGCCCAAGATGCCTTCGCTGCCAATGAACAACTGGCGAAGGTCGACGCCGGTGTTGTTCTTTTCGAGCGCGCCACCGAGTTCGAGCACGCGGCCGTCGGCGAGCACGACTTGAAGGCCGAGTACCCACTGACGGGTAAGGCCATAGCGGATGACTTTGACGCCGCCCGCGTTGGTTGCAATGTTGCCGCCTACGTGGCTCGAGCCTTTGGAGGCAAAGTCGATTGGCCACGTAAGGCCGAACGGCTCGCAGTGGTTGTGCACTGCTTGAGTGATGGCGCCTGCTTGCACGCGGACGGTCGCTCCGGTTTCGTCGACAGGATCGATGCGGCGCATTCGTGACAAGGAAAGTACAATTTCGCCGCTCGCGGCGACGGCGCCGCCGGCGAGGCCTGTGCGGCCGCCGGAGGGAACGACGGGCGCGCCATGTTCGCTGCAGAGCGCCAATAGTCTGGACACTTCGTCGGTCGTGCGCGGAAACGCGATGAGCGACGGGGCGGGGGGAAAGACCTTCGTCCAGTCTTTGCCATACGCGGCGAGATCGCTTGGATCGCGCGAGAAAAAATCGTCAGGAAAGTTGTCTTTGCTCGCAACAATGCGATCGGTTGGTTTCACTTGCGTAGCCTTCGCTCTCATTCACGATAGCCCCAAAAAATGGGCGCTAAGTTCATCGATCCATGGGCGCAAGAAGAGATACTCGAGAATCCCCAAAATGAGAAAGGGGCCTAGCGGAAGCGCCGCGCGAAGCAAGCCATCGGATTGTTCGTGTGCGAGCACCATGTCGCTTTCAAGTTCGGCTTTTGCGCTTTCGTCGCCCTTCGCGATGGCTTCCTCGAGCTCGCGCCTTTGCGCTTTTACGCCTTCGGGTTCTTCGATGCGTCCGTGCACCATATAGATCACGATGGCGGCGATCGTGCCTTGCAAGGACCCAACGAATAGCGCGAAGAGCAATCCTCGATAGCCAAGCCAAGCGCCGGCGAGCGCCAAGAGCTTGGCATCGCCAATACCGACGCCCTCGCGCCCGCGCCACATTTTGTAAAGAAAATTGATAATAATGATTCCGAAGAAAGGACTCGCCGCTGCGATCCCGGCCTGCTGCCAGGGCAGATCGCGAAGCGGAAGCGTTGCAAAGCCGACCACGAGGCCGCCAATGGTTACAAATTCGGGCAAGATCATGTGCTCGAGATCGATGAACGCGCCGGCGAGGAGCAGCATCGCCAGTACGAAGTACGCGAAGAACAAGACAAGTAACTTGACGTCGTTCACTTGGCCGATGCTCGGCGCGATGAGCACCTCGAACACGGCGAGAGAAAGTCCGCCGCCGATTGCCTCAACGATGGCGTAACGCGGACTCATCTTCGTTTTGCAACAACGCGTCTTGCCCCGAAGAAGGAGGTAGCTCACGACGGGAATGTTGTCGTACGGCGCGATCGGCGTGCCGCACGATGGGCATCGCGAACCCGGCGAGACCACCGAAAGGCCGAGCGGCCAGCGATAGATGACCACATTGATGAAGCTTCCCCAAAGGAGGCCCCACACGACGGCGAAGATGCGCAATGCGCTAGTCGGAAGGATCGAGAAGAACATAGAGCCCGGTAAACCTGTCGATTGCACGCTTCATTGCGGGCAAAGGCGCGCAACGTGGACAAAGCGCAGACTTCGTTCACGGCAATGATACCTTCGAATGGCGCGCAGGTGCCCCTCCATGCTTGTTCCGATAAACGCCGACTTTCCGGAGCCACGAAAGATACAGCGTGCTGTGGAGGCGCTCGAACGGGGTGAACTCATCGCGTACCCAACCGATACACTCTACGGCATCGGTTGCGACCTTTCGAACAAGCGCGCTCTCGATCGACTCATTGCGCTCAAAGGAAAGGCCAAGCCTACGCCGCCGACGTTCATCTGCCACGATCTCGCCGACATTGCCCGGTACGCGATTGTCGAGAACGCGGTCTATCGCGAGCTCAAGCGGCTATTGCCGGGGCCTTACACATTCGTCCTGCTTGCGAAGCCAGAAGTTCCAAAGCTTGCGCAAACCAAGCGACGTACGGCGGGCATTCGCGTACCCCATCATCCAATCCCGCTCGCGCTTGCGCGTGCTCTCGGTCGGCCCATTGCATCAACGAGCGCGACGTATCAAGGCGTAGCGTTGATTGACACTCACGAGATCAACGATCGATTCCCAACCCTCGCGATGGTGCTCGACGGAGGTGTGGGCGGGACCGTAGCGACGTCGATTATCGATTTGAGTGTGATGCCTCCCGTTGTGCTTCGTGAAGGTGCAGGCTCGGTGGAGCCGTTCGAAGAGGCACCGCCGATGTCGCGCAAGTGGATGAAGTAGCGCGCCCTATTGGTCAACGCGCTTTCATATGTGCCGCGAGTCGCTTTGCGGCCACTTCGAGCTCGTGGGGACCGGGCGCATTTCCCAGGAGTGCAGCCCCCGAACCATGGTCGGGTAAGATGACCAGCGAAGCGCCATACTCGTCGGTTGCGCCGGAGTGATGAACCGTTCGACCCAGCTTCTTGTCGTGGCCGAGCCACCAACAAGCACCGTGTTTCTGCTCGCGCGGTTTCATCGTGACAAGTTCAGTCTGCGCTTCACGCATGGTGTCGCGACTGATTGGCGCATCGACTGGCCATGCATCCGTCGACCACGCAGCAAGCGCAAATTGACCGAGCGTGCAAAGGTCGCCAATTGACGTATAGATACCGCCGAAGCTCTCGGCCGCACCCATCTGCCACTCACCTTCGGCTGCCTTCCACTTTGTGCGTTCGGGCGTCTTCTTCAGGTAACCCCGCACGCGCTTCTTTGCGTCTACGTCTGCGAGCGCCCACTTGACGTCGCGCAAACCGAGCGGCGTCGCGATCTGACTCTCGACGTACTCTCGATAAGGCATGCCGCTCGCTCGGTGAACGATTGGACCGACGAGGCCCATCGCCAGATTCGAGTACATCACCTTGCTACCCGCGGCGTGCTTCGTCTTGGCCGCCGTCGCCACAAGGCGAATGAATTTATCTTCCGTAGTTAGATTTCCCTGAGGCAGGTCGCGCTGAAATCCTGACGTGTGGGTCAAGAGGTGCCGAAGAAGAATGGGTGAGTCGTCAGGATCGAAGGCCGAAAGTTCTGGGAGGTGCTTTGAGAGTCGATCATCGAGCGTGAGCTTCTGCGCGTCGCGCAATCGCAAGATGGCCATCGCAGAGATAACTTTCGTAATCGAAGCAATGCGTCCCACCGACTCGATCGACATGGCATGACCCGATGCGCGCTCGGAAAGTCCGACGGCGGTCTGTGCGCCCGCGCCGACGGTGTGAAACATCGCACCAACGAGACCTGGGAAGTCATGACGATACAGTTCGTGACGAAGGTGCGAGACAGATTCGTCAAGTTGTGGAACTGAGCGCGAGAGCTTGCTCCGCTTGTTCGCCGCGTACGCGTTGCCGCTGATAAGCGATGCACAGAGTACTTCGAAAAAGCCACGACGATGCATGTGGCCGAGACATACGGCGAAGCGAGCCGCTCGGCAAATAGTGCAGCGCACGCACGTTAGAAATCGATTTTCTCGTGCGGCGATGCGGTGGCAAATTTGGGGTTTGCGCGGAGTCCCAAGGGAATAGCGAGTCACGTTCCAAAAGGAATATTCGACGGATGCCCCCAGAAGCCGGAGTCGCCGGCGCCCGCAGGTTCTTCGAGAAAGCCCTCGGGATCGTCCTCGGCACTGCCAAAGAACTCGAGAATTTGGTCGCGCTTGGCGTGCGCATCGGCGCGACCAAGCTCGATGAGCTTGCGGCAGAATGGGCCGTCGAACAAAAGGTAGCTCGCGAGGTCGGCCTCGTTGTCGATGCCGAGATCGAGCAACGAGAAAAGCCGCTTGGTGAGCAGCGGATCACCTTGTAACCGGCCGCGTTTCAAATGGTCATTTGCAAGGCGCCCAATGTCTTCGCTCGGGTGAACGCTGAGGGCGCTCACGTAGCGGTAGCCCGGTGCGCCGCGCTGCATCGCTTGTTCGTTGAGCGATGCGCCAAAGCTTGGCCCGAACGCGTCTGAGCCATCGACGATGACCTGATTGAGTCGCTCGAGCAGCTCCATGTCGTGGTCGATGTGATCGAGCAGAAATGCGTTCAGCACCTTGCCGAGCAAAAAGGGTAGCCCGGGGGCTTTCAACAGCGTGTGCTTGCCTTCGTTGACGACGGGGCCGCGCACTTCGCGCGAGCTACCGATCGCGAAGATGTGCGTTGCGCCGAGACGAAGCGCAGGTGCGATGGGCGTGTTTTGCCGCAGCCCTCCGTCAAGATACAGATGGTCATCAATCTTGACGGGTGGAAAAATGAGCGGAATCGCGCCGCTTGCGAGTGCGTGCTCGGGCCCAATGCGCGCCGCGCGAAAGAGCGTGCGCGGTGGCGCCAGCGACGGAATCGTCAAGTGTGGTGACGTGTGCATGAAGACCACGGTGCGGCCAGTTGCGACTTCGGTGGTCGACACGCTGAGCGCTTGCAGGTGTCCTCGTCGAAGGCAGCGCGAAATCGATCGCCAACTGATCTCATTATTGAGTAGGTGGGTCATCGGTCGCGCGTCAAAGATGCCCGTTCCCTCGCCGCCACCAAGGAGCATTCGCGGAAGCGAGAGTGCGTGCCGGAAGTTGAAACCAAGCACCTTCGAGATTTCGATGCTTGTCCACAAATCGACGAGCCTCCGCATGCCAAGCACGGGATCCATGAGGTGTGCGGCCATGAAGCACGCGTTGATTGCACCGACGCTCGTGCCGCTTAGAATGTCGACCTTTGGCGCACCGCCACGCAGCCGCGTGAGGTCACTAAAAATGTACGAGAGCACACCGACTTCGTATGCCCCTCGTGCTCCACCTCCGGAGAGGATGAGCGCAACTTTGCGCGGACTCAGATTTTTCATCCGGGTGGGTCGAGACGGCGGAGCCTCACGTTTCTGACGATACAGCCGATAGGCCCGTTTTCAAAAGAAGGTTTCGGATGAGGGGACGTGCGTGAAATGACTTCTTGAGCTCCTTCGTGGCGATCTGCGATTGTCGCGCATCGATCGCCCGCGCCAAGTGCCGCTTCACGCGCTCTTTCACTGGGTCGCTGGCCAGTGTGGTGGCTTCAAGCAAAATGCCCAGCGATTCGATGAGAAATTCGCCCATCTGATTGCTCTCCGCGATAGCGGCTGCGCGCGCGATTGCGACCTGACTTTTCCGGAATTTGCCCAGTTTGGCGCACACCAGCGCGAGGATCGAAAGTGCGTAGCCTTCGAACGCGAAAAGCGAGAGTTTCGTCGCGTGCAGCGCGGCCGTTTGAGCCGCACGCGCTGCGACTCCAAAGCGCTCTTCGGCGAGCGCAACGAGTGCGGTGACCAATTGTTCGTGCACTTGGTCGTACTGGCTCGCTTTCGGAAGTTGCTTACGCGCTTCGGTGAGCCATCGTTGCGCGACCTTGGGACTCTCGTATTCGAGTGCGAGTGCGGCGCACACCAGCAACGTGTCTGCAAAACCGTCCTCGTCCTGCATCCGCACGTGCGCGTTCCTTGCGTGCGAAAGGTAATCCGAGGCTCGTTCGTAGTCGCCGAGCCGAGCGGCCGCGTGCCCGAGGTTTGTGAGGGTCTTGGCCATCTGGAAACGTCCACCGACTTCGAGGTCGATGCGGATCGCTTCCATCGCGTACGCGATCGTCTCTTCGTAGCGCCCGCACACGAGCATCGCGTACGACAGCGCGTTGTTGATACGCGCCTCGTACAGGCGCGCTTTGTGTTCCTTCGCGATGGCAAGCGCCTCGCGGTAGGCGTCA